>JAHDYE010000038.1:19813-22712 GCA_023383035.1 Burkholderiaceae bacterium
GCCGATCGTCCTGGCGCTGGCCGCGAGCATCGCCGCGGCCGCCGCGTTGCAGGCATCGACCGGACTGGGCTTCGGCCTGCTCGCGGCGCCGATCGCGGCGATGCTCGACCCGCGCCTGGTGCCGGGCTCGCTGCTGCTGCTGTCGCTGCTGCTGTCGATCATGACGGCGTTGCGCGAACGCGCGGCGATCGATCTGCCCGGCCTGGGCTTCGCCACGCTCGGGCGCACGCTCGGCGCCGCCGGCGCCGGCGTCACCGTCGCGCTGCTGCCGCCTTCGGCATTCGCCACGGTCTTCTCGCTGATGATCCTCGCTGCCGTCGCGTTCAGCATCGCCGGCTGGCGCGTACGGCCCACGCGCGGCAATCTGGTGGCGGCCGGCCTGGCCTCGGGCTACATGGGCACGATCACCTCGGTGGGCTCGCCGCCGATGGCGCTGGTCTACCAGGGCGCGGCCGGGCCGACCATCCGCGCCACGATGGGCGCGTTCTTCGTGCTCGGATCGACCGTGTCGCTGATCGCGCTGATGGCGGTCGGCCGCCTCGACACGATGCAGCTGCTCGGCAGCCTGTGGCTGCTCGCGCCGGTGCTGCTCGGCTTTCGCCTGTCGCGCCACATGATCGGTCACATCGATCGCGGCCGCGTACGACCGGTCGTGCTGGGGCTGTCGGCCGCCTCGGCGCTCGCGCTGCTGCTGCGCGAGCTTTCGTGAACGCCGCCGTTTCACGCTATCCTCGAAACACCACCATGAACGACCTGCTCCACAGTCTCGGCATCGATGCCGCGCGCCTCGCCGGTGGCGATCTGCCCGTCGTGTCCCCGATCGACGGCAAGCCGCTGGCGCGGCTGCGCACGCAGGGCGCCGACGACGTCGCGGCGGCGGTGGCGGCGGCACAGCGCGCATTCGTGCAGTGGCGCCTGGTGCCGGCGCCGCGCCGCGGCGAGCTCGTGCGCCTGTTCGGCGACGAGCTGCGCGCGCACAAGGCGCAGCTCGGTCGGCTGGTCACGATCGAGAGCGGCAAGATCCTCCAGGAAGGCCTGGGCGAAGTGCAGGAGATGATCGACATCTGCGACTTCGCACTCGGCCTGTCGCGCCAGCTCTACGGCCTGACCATGGCTTCCGAGCGCCCGGGTCACCGGATGATGGAAACCTGGCATCCGCTGGGCGTGGTAGGCGTCATCAGCGCGTTCAACTTCCCGGTCGCGGTGTGGGCCTGGAACGCCGCGCTGGCGCTCGTGTGCGGCGATCCGGTGGTGTGGAAGCCGTCCGAGAAGACGCCGCTCACGGCGCTGGCCTGCCAGGCGCTGTTCGAGCGCGCCGCGGCGCGCTTCGGCCAGGCCCCCGAGGCGCTGTCGCAGGTGATCGTCGGCGGGCGCGAGGCCGGCATGGCGCTGGTCGAGCATCCCGGCGTGGCGCTGGTGAGCGCCACCGGCTCGACCCGCATGGGACGCGAAGTGGGCCCGCGCGTGGCGGCGCGCTTCGGGCGCAGCCTGCTCGAGCTGGGCGGCAACAACGCGATGATCGTCGCGCCGTCGGCCGATCTCGAGCTGGCGGTGCGCGCGATCCTGTTCAGCGCGGTGGGCACCGCGGGGCAGCGCTGCACCACGCTGCGCCGGCTGATCGTGCATCGCGACATCGCCGATGCGCTGCTCGCGCGGCTGAACAAGGCGTGGAGCTCGGTGCGCGTGGGCGATCCGCTCGCGCCCGACACGCTGGTCGGGCCGCTGATCGACCGCGCCGCGTTCGAGAAGATGCAGGCGACGCTGCAGGCGGCCGCCGCGGCCGGAGCGCGCGTGAGCGGCGGCGAGCGCGTGCTGGCCGACGCGTTGCCCGACGCGTACTACGTGCGGCCGTGCATCGTCGAACTGGACGCGCCCACCGCCGCGGTGCGCGAGGAGACCTTCGCGCCGATCCTCTACGTGCTGCGGTACGACGACTTCGGACAGGCGATCGCGATGCACAACGACGTGCCGCAGGGGCTGTCCTCGTGCATCTTCACCAACGATCTGCGCGAAGCCGAGACCTTCCTGTCATCGGCGGGCAGCGACTGCGGCATCGCCAACGTCAACATCGGGCCATCGGGCGCCGAGATCGGCGGCGCCTTCGGCGGCGAGAAGGAAACCGGCGGCGGGCGCGAATCGGGGTCGGATTCGTGGCGCAGCTACATGCGCCGCGCGACCAACACGGTGAACTATTCGCGCGAGCTGCCGCTGGCGCAGGGCATCCGCTTCGACACGGGCGGGTAGAGCGCCGCGGCGGCACGCGTCTCGCCCGTCACGCCGCGCGCGACGCTACGCGCCGTTTCGCGGCGCACCCCGCGCGGCCGGATGCGCGCCGCGCTCAGCCGAACTTGTACAGCACGCCGTAGCCGCCGCGCGGGTACGACCACTCGACGTTGTCGTGCTCGCTGCACAGCAGCCGGCAGGTGCCGCACTCGAGGCAGCCGTCGGTGGACAGGATCACGCTGCCGTCGTCGCCCTTCGTGTAGCAGCCGGCCGGACAGCACCAGGTGCACGACTGCAGCTGGCACTGGTCGCGGCAGACCTCTGGCGCCTTGATCGCGATGTGCGCGCGGCCTTCGTCGACCCGATAGCGGTTCTCGAACAGCTTCTCTTCGACCTTGATCGTCATCGCCATGCCCTCATCAGCTTGATCGCGTCGCCGAACAGGCCGAAGCGCGAACGCCTGGCCACGAAGTCGCGCTTGATCGCCTTCTCCTTGCTGCGCTTGTCCACGCCGTCGACCTTGAGCATCGTGTGCGCGGCGCGCGACAGCAGCTCGGGATAGGTGGTGAGGAACTGGCGGTTGGCGTGCAGGATGTCGGGCAGGTCGCGATACTTCTTCAGGTCCTTCATCACGAAGCTCTGCTCGAGCGCCTTGCGGTAGCGCTTCAGGTTCGCC
>JAHDYE010000039.1 GCA_023383035.1 Burkholderiaceae bacterium
GGATCAGCCGCGCCAGGTACTGCTCGACCGAGTGCACCGGCACGCCCGCCATCGGAATCGGCTCGCCGGCGGAGACGCCGCGCCGCGTCAGCGTGATCCCCAGCAGCCCCGCGGCGCGCTCGGCGTCTCGGTAGAACAACTCGTAGAAGTCGCCCATCCGGTAGAACATCAACCGGTCGGGATGCTCGGCCTTGATGCGCAGGTACTGCTGCATCATCGGCGTGTGGCCGGCCGGATCGAGGGCGGCAATGTCGGTCAACGGCGGATTCCGTGGAGCGGGGCGAGGCGGCGGTTTCGTGGCGGCACGCGAGCGCGCACATTCTACGGCGGACCGTCCCGCAGCCGGTGGGCGCGGTCCCGCGGGCCGGCCTCCGGCGCAGCGCGGCCGGTCGGCCACTCGACGACGGCACGGCGGCGCAGGGGTCCGGACGGCCGTCGAACCGGAGGGAGCCGACGGCGGGAGGACCGATTCTCGCGCGGTGCATCGTTGCGTCCGTCACGCGTCATAATCCGCGACTGCGAGCCGGCGTCCGGGAGGCGACGGCGAAACACCGACCGCCGCGAAACCCTGTCACCGTACCTGCCTGCCATCATGCTTCTCGTCCTTGTCTTCGCTTACCTGCTGGTCACCATCGCCATCGGCCTGTGGGCCGCCAAGCGGGTGAAGAACACCGCGGACTTCGCGGTCGCCGGCCGGCACCTCCCGCTGGTGATGATCGTCACCACTACCTTCGCGACCTGGTTCGGCTCCGAGACGGTGCTCGGTATTCCGGCCAAGTTCGTCGAGGGCGGGCTCGGCGCGGTGGTCGAGGATCCGTTCGGCGCGGGCACCTGCCTCATCCTCGTCGGCCTGTTCTTCGCCGCGAAGCTGTACCGGATGACGCTGCTGACGATCAGCGACTACTACCGCGCCCGCTACGGGCGCACGGTCGAAGTGGTGTGCTCGCTGATCATCATCCTCAGCTACCTCGGCTGGGTGTCGGCGCAGGTCACCGCGCTGGGGCTGGTGTTCAACCTGCTGTCGGGCGGCGCGATCCCGATCGCGGCCGGCATGGTGATCGGCACGGCGTCGATCCTCGCGTACACGCTGTTCGGCGGAATGTGGTCGGTGGCGGTTACCGACTTCGTGCAGATGATCATCCTGGTGGTGGGGCTGCTGGTCATCGCCGTGTTCGCCGGCCAGCTCGCCGGCGGCGCCGACCGGGTGATCGAGCTGGCGGTCAGCCGCGACATGTTCCGCTTCTTCCCCGAGCCCACGCTGCACGACGTGGTGTTCTTCGTGGCTGCGGCCATCACGATGATGCTGGGCTCGATCCCGCAGCAGGACGTGTTCCAGCGGGTGATGTCGGCGAAGGACGTGAAGGCCGCGACGCGCGGCCCGGTGATCGGGGGCGCCTGCTACATCGCGTTCGCGTTCGTGCCGATGTTCCTCGTGACCAGCGCGCTGCTGATCATGCCCGAGCGAACGAGCGCGCTGCTGCAGGACGATCCGCAGAAAGTGCTGCCCACGCTGGTGCTCGAGTACATGCCGTTCGTCATGCAGGTGATGTTCTTCGGCGCGCTGCTGTCGGCGCTGAAGTCCACCGCGTCGGCCACGCTGCTGGCGCCGTCGGTGACCTTCGTCGAGAACATCTGGCGGCAGTTCCGCCCGCGCATGAGCGACCGCCAGGAGCTGCGCGACATGCGGATCGCGGTGCTGGTGTTCTCGGCCTGCGTATGCGCGTACGCGATCGTGATGCAGGGCACGCCCATCTACGAGATGGTGTCGTCCGCCTACCAGGTGACCCTGGTGGGCGCGTTCGTGCCGCTGGCCGCCGGTCTGTACTGGAAGCGTGCGACCACGCAAGGGGCGGTGTTCTCCATCGTGCTGGGGCTGCTGACCTGGCTGATGTTCCTTGCCACGCCCGCCGGCGAAGCGTTCCCGGCGCAGCTGGCCGGCGTGCTGGCGTCGGCGGCGGGCATGGCCATCGGCTCCTACGGTCCCCAGGCGGTACGCAACCACCGCGATATGCGGGTGCTTGCGCACTGAGCGGTGATCTGATTTACATAGTAAAAACAGTAAGTTGAATTAACAATATTACGTACAACTTTAGATAAGTCACTCGAAGTCCGATCTGCTCGTCCCGGTGATGGCAGCCGGTTCGGGCGGCTGGCCGAACCGGCTGCGGGCCGCAGGCGTTCAGGCGCGTGCCTCGAAGATCAGGTTGAACGGCGTTTGCGTGGCGCGCCGGAAATGGCTGAATCCGGCTTCTTCGGCCACCTTGCGCAGTCGGCGTTCTCCGGCCTGCGCGCCCAGTCCCAGGCCGACTTCCTGCGACAGCGAGCACGGCGTGCAGACCATCGTCGAGGCCGCGTAATAGACGCGTCCCACCGGGTTCAGGTTCTCGGTCACCGTGTCGCCCGCGAACGGCTCGACGATCAGCCAGGCACCGTCGGGTGCGAGCGTTTCGCGCACGTGCCTGCCGGCACCCACCGGGTCGCCCATGTCGTGCAGGCAGTCGAAGAACGCGATCAGGTCGTAATCCTCGCCGGGATAGTCCTTCGCGCCGGCCGTCCGGAACGTCACGCGGTCGGCCACGCCGGCTTCCCTGGCCTTGCGGTTGGCGGTCTCGATCGATTGCGGGTGATAGTCGAAACCGGTGAACTGCGACTTCGGATACGCGTTGGCCATCACGATGGTCGAGGCGCCGAAGCCGCAGCCGACGTCGGCCACGCGTGCGCCCGCGCGCAGCCGGGCGTCGACGCCTTCGAGTGCCGGGATCCATTCGGGCACCAGATGCGCGTTGTAACCGGCGCGGAAGAAGCGCTCGGTGCCCGAGAACAGCATCGGATGATGCTGGTGCCATCCCAGGCCGGTGCCGGTGGTGAACGCGTGCTGCACCTTGTCGAGGTCGTGGAAGAAGGAGCTCAGCACCTCGAAGCCGCCGGCGAGGTAGGCCGGGCTGTTCTCGTCGACGAACACCAGCGCGGCCTCGTCGGACAGGCGATAGCTGTCGCCGGCGGCGTCGTACTCCACGTAGCCGCTAGCGGCCATCGCGTTGAGCCACTCCTGCGCGTAGCGCAGCCGGATCCCGGTGGCCTCCGACACATCGTCGGCGCTCATCGCACCGGCACCGGCCATCTTCCTGAAGATCCCCAGGCGGTCGCCCAGCACCACCAGCGGTGCACTCGCAATTGCGCCGAACTCGCCGACGATCCGGCCTACCAGGTCATTCAGTTTCGCTTCGTCGACAGCCATGTTCGCCTCCCGTCGTCTTGCATGCGAAAACCGGCCGCGCCGCTCGTCGCGCGCAGGGCGCGCCTGGACGCGGGTACGGTACTTTTCGCTTCGCTTCCGACGGCGTAAATACGCATGTCTGCGTAGCGGCGGCCGTTGCGACCGCTCGCGCCGGCCGCCTTACCGCGTGTAGTCGCCGCTGGCCTCGGGCTGGAACAACAGCTCGACGATGCGCAGCCGCTGGACCTGGCCGGACGGCGTGGTCAGCTCGACTTCGTCGCCGCACCGGCGCCCGAGCAGCGCGGTGCCGATCGGCGAGAGCACCGAAACGAAGCCGTCGTTCGGGTCCGCATCCTCGGGGTAGCAGAGGGTGTACTTGCGCCGGGATCCGTCGTTCGGGTCCTCGACCGTGATCCGGCTGTACATCGTGACGATGTCGCCCGGCACCTGCCGCTGCTCGACGATGTCGGCGTCGTCGAGCACCGACAGCAGCAGCGCCTCGCCGTTGCGCGCGTGCACGCGCGAGAGCAGGCGATCGATGCGCACGTGATCGAGCTCGGTCAGTACGCGATGGGTGGTGGCAGTTCGTTGCATGGCGGTCTCCGGTTCTGGCGCGAAAGGACGCAGGTTCGGTGCGCCGAAAGGTGGCGGCGCGGCTCGGGTCCCGTGTCGGCCCGGCGATCTCGAGGAAGGAATCGAGAGGAAGGGGATCGCCGGGCTCAGGCTTCGAAGGCGGTCATGCCGGAGCGGCATGCGGCTTCGAGCGGGAGTCCTGGCGGCGCGATGCGCACGCGCGCGCCGCTACCGCCCGGAAAGGCGGCAGCGCGGCAGCGTGGACTGGCGGCGTGCATCATCGCGTTCATCGGCCGGAAGAAAGGCCCGGGCAATACGGGTCGGAAAAAACGGGTCGGAAAACGAACGAGCCCGCGCGTATACGACCGGGCGGACTCACGAACTCATGATACCCCACGCGGGGGAAATGTCCAGCCTTGGGGGTCACGACGCTCCGCCAGGCGGCGTTGGTGCAGAATGCGGCCGATCATGGAACCGATCTTCCGCCCCGTCGCCACGCCGCCACGCGCCGCTGCCACGGTCGTGCTGCTGCGCGACAGCCGCGACGGCCCCGAAGTCCTGATGCTGCACCGGCATGGCAGTTCCGACGTGCTCGGCGGCGTCTACGTCTTTCCGGGGGGCAAGCTCGATACCCAGGACAGTGAAGCGGCGCTGCTCGCGCGTGCCGGCGCACCCGCCGAGACGCTGCACATGCGGCTCGGCGAGCCGGGGCTCGAAGCGCACGTGGCCGCCGCCTTCTTCGTGGCCGCATGCCGCGAGACCTTCGAGGAGGCCAGCGTGCTGATCGCCAGGGGAGCCGACGCCGAGCTCGTGCAGCGCGCGAGCCTGCGCGCGCGCGAAGGCCTGGCGTTCGGCGCGATGCTGGCCGAGTTCGGCATCGAGGTGGCCAGCGACGCGCTGGTGCCGTTCACGCGCTGGATCACGCCGAAGGTGCCGGCGATGATGAACAAGCGCTTCGATGCGCGTTTCTTCGCCGCCGCGTTGCCCGAAGGACAGCAGGCACGCCACGACGAGCACGAGACGATCGACAGCGCGTGGATGACGCCGCGCGCGGCGCTGCAGCGCTACCGGCGCCGCGAGATCGTGCTGGCGCCGGCGCAGATCATGAGCCTGATGCAGGTCGGCCGCCATCGCACGGTGGCAGAGGTGCTCGACGAGGCGAGCCGGCGTTCGCCGCCGCTGATCGAGCCCGAATCGTTTCACGAAGACGGCGTGCGCACACTGGTGTATCCCGGCGATCCGCGGCACTCGGTGCCCGTGCGGGCGATGCCGGGGCCGACCCGGCTCGTCGTGCACGAAGGCTTCTTCGAGCCGCCCGGAGGTTTCGATGCATTCCTCGATTGACTACGCGCACGGCATCAGCGCCATCGATGCCGGCTTCGAGCGGCCGATGCTCGACGCGGTGCATCTCGTCGTCGAAGGCGACCGGGCGGCGATCGTCGATACCGGTTCGAACGACTCGCTGCCGCACGTGCTCGCGGCGCTCGAGGCGCGCGGACTGACGCCCGCGCAGGTCGATTGGGTGATGCTCACCCACGTGCACCTGGACCACGCCGGCGGCGCCGGGCTGCTGATGTCGAAGTTCCCCAATGCGCGGCTGACCGTGCATCCGCGCGGCGCGCGCCACATGATCGATCCGGCGCGGCTGACGGCGGCGACGATCGAGGTCTACGGCGAGGAGGAGGCGCGCCGCATGTACGGCACCGTGGTGCCCGTGCCCGCCGAACGCGTCGTCGAGACGCCCGATGGCGCCACGGTATCGCTGAACGGGCGTCGGTTCGAGTTTCTCGATACGCCCGGCCACGCGCGCCACCACGTGTGCATCGTCGACGAACGCTCGGGGCACGTGTTCGCCGGCGACACCTTCGGGCTGTCGTATCGTGAACTCGACCGCGGCGGACGCCAGTCGATCTTTCCCTCGACCACACCGGTGCAGTTCGATCCGCCGGCGCTGCATGCGTCCATCGACCGGCTGCTCGCTCGCGATCCCGGTGCGATCTACGTGACGCATTTCGGCCAGGTCACCGACGTGCAACGGCGCGGCGAGGACCTGCACCGGCTGATCGACGCGCACGCGCGCCTCGCGCTCGACTGCCGTGATGCCGGCGAGGCACGCGCCGAGCGACTGCGCGAAGGCATCCGGGAGCTGCTGCGCGAGGAAGGACGCCGCAACGACTGGGCCATGAGCGAGGCGCAGCTGTTCGATCTGTTCAAGATCGACATCGTGCTGAACGCCGACGGGCTGGCGGCCTGGCTCGACGCCACCGCCTGAACGGCCTGGCGGGCGGGGCGCCCCCCGCGCGAACCTCACTGCGGCTTCAAGTCGAGAGTGCAAATGAATTCTCGTCCGGTGTTGACACAAACGAAGACAAACGAACAAACTTGTGGCCTGGATGTACCCGATTCGATGATTTTCGAACAGATTTGACGTACCATCACGAACCGTGACGTCATGTCTTTCTTCTAACTCGATTCCCGGACGGAGATACGGAATGAATCACGACATCGAACCAGCGCGTCAACTACCAGTCCGCTACGACGTCGATGTACTTGTTGTCGGCGGTGGTCCGGGAGGGGTTGGTGCTGCGTTGGGGGCAGCGCGCAACGGCGCCAAGACCTTGTTGGTGGAGCGCTTCGGTTGTCTTGGGGGCTCGCAAACGCTTACTTATTCGAGCAGTTTTTCGTTCGTGAACAACGAGCTCCAGGGGGGATTCGTCAAGGAGATCACCGAAAGGATGGACCGGGGCGGCGGTGTTGTCCACGACATCCCGGAGAAATGGGACCGTGGCGGATGGGGCCCCAAGCAGGGAGTCGTCTTCTTCGATGGGGAGTACTACAAGCACTTTCTCGACAACTTGATGGCTGAAGCGGGCGTGAAGGTACTGTTCCACGCCTTCGCGGTTGGCTCGATTCGCGAGGGGAATGTCCTGAAGGCGCTCATCGTCGAAAGCCGGGAAGGTCGGTTCGCGATCCGCGCCAAGGTCATCATCGACTGCACCGGCATCGGAGATATTGCGTGGAAATCCGGAGCGCCAGTGATCGGGCAGGAAGGCTTCCCGGACGGGCCCTATAAAGGCCAGCACATGGGCTACGGATGGGCATTTTTCATCGGCGGCCTTGACGTGAAGAAGTACCGGGCGTTCGAGCGCGAGCACCCGCGGGAATGGAATCAGTACATCTCCGGACGAGAACTGATCAAGCAGGCCAAGGCAAAAGGGAACCTGTACCTGCTGCGCAATAGCGTGATTCTGGGCGAGCGTGAGAACGGGCGAGTATGGGTTCTGAGTCCCGGCTATACGTTGAAGCCGGATCAGCATCCGTGGGAAGTCGAAGCAATGACCGCCGGAGAGATCGACCTCCGCAAGCAGGCCTGGTCTTTGCACAAGCTGCTGAAAGAGAATGTTCCGGGGTTCGAGAATTCGTATATCGAGCAGACGCCGGTTCAGCCGCTCCTGCGGGACGGGCACCGCATCCGCGGCGAGCATATTCTCACTGAGCACGACATGACGACCGTGAAGACGTTCGATGATGCCATCACGGTCTGCAATATGCCACCGGACTATTTTCTGCCCAACGGAACCCATCACTTCGAGTTCAACGTTACACCGTACGATATCCCCTACCGTTGCCTCATATCGACCGAAATCGACAATCTGCTGGCGGCGGGCGCTTCCGTATCTCTGGATTTCAAGGCGTGGGCGGCGGTACGTTACAACACGCCAAGCATGTGTACCGGGCAAGCGGCCGGGACGGCGGCGGCCCTCTGTGTCAAGACGAGCGTCTCGCCCAAACGGCTCGAGGTTCGCACTCTGCAGGACAAGTTGCGTTCGCAGGGCCTGCGAACCAGCGTCAAGGAAGTTCCCGAGAACGTCATCAAGCAATACGAGCGCATGGCCAAGGAGGCTCTCGCCATCGAGGACTTCGCCGGCTAGCCAGACTTCATGCATTGAGTAACGGAGAGAGTGCTGTGTCCGCGATACGCGAGCAATTCGATACGCCAGTACTGTATGACGCCGACGTGGTCGTTGTGGGGGGCGGTCCGGGCGGCATCGGCGCCGCCTTGGCCTCGGCTCGTAACGGGGCAAGAACGATCCTGCTCGAGCGTTTCGGGTGCCTGGGTGGTTCCCAGACCCTCACCCTGTCGAATCTGTTCGCCTTCGTCGATTCGCGAATACAGGGAGGGATCATCCAGGAGATCGTCGACAGGCTCGGAAAAGGCGGCGGCATCGTGCTGGACTGCCCTGAAAAGGTGAATCGCTCGGGATGGGGCCCGGAGCAGGGCGTTCACTTTTTCGACGGCGAGTACTACAAGTACCTGCTCGACGTCATGATGAAAGAGTCCGGAGCAAAGGTGCTCTTTCATTCGTTCGTCGTGGCGACGATCCGTGAAGGTAATTCGCTTCGAGGAGTTGTTGTCGAGAGCCGTCAGGGACGGTTTGCGGTGACGGCAAAGGTCGTTATCGATTGCAGCGGTCTTGGCGAAATTGCCTGGAAGTCAGGAGCGCCGGTCATCGGAGAAGGGGGGTTCGCGGAAGGCGAGTGCAAAGGCCAGCACATGGGGTATGGCTACGCCTACTACGCATCGGGCATCGACGTCGATCGGTTTCGCGCGCACGCGGCGAAGCACCAGGCCGAATGGGGCGAGTTTTCGGCCGGACGCAACCTGATCACGCAAGCACAGGCCGATGGCCGTGTTCGTCTGCTGCGCAATAGTGCCCTCATAAGAGAGCGGGTAGGCGGTCGTGCGTGGATCCTGAATCCGAGTTACACGCTTCAGAAGGGACAGCACCCCTGGGAAGTCGAAGCCATGACCGCTGGCGAGATCGACCTTCGACGGCAGGCGCGAGAGTTGCACAACCTGTTCAAGGCCGAGGTGCCCGGATTCGAAGATTCCGTCATCGAGCAAACGCCGCAACAGCCCTTGATGCGCGACGGACACCGCATTCTTGGCGAACACGTTCTGACCGAGCACGACATCCGGAACGTCAAGGCTTTCGATGATTCGATCGCGGTGTGCAACATGCCTCCGGACATCTTCTTTCCGAATGGCGGGCACAAGTTCGCGTACGACATCACGCCCTACGACATCCCGTATCGTTGCCTCGTATCCACGGAAATCGAGAACCTGCTGGCTGCCGGTTCTTCAGTGTCCATGGACCTGGTCACGTGGGCCGCGGTGCGCTACAACACGCCCAGTGTCTGCACCGGACAAGCCGCTGGTACAGCGGCCGCACTCTCCGTGAGAAACAAGGTGACGCCGAAGCGCCTCGACGTAAAGGTGCTTCAAGCCGCCTTGAATTCTGCCGGTCAAAAGACTTCGATGCGGGCCCTGCCGGACGATGTAATGAAAGATTACGCTCGACGAGCTGCGGAGGCGACGCCTTTGCGAATCTAGATGATCGACGAAGTGTCGGTCGATCTCCGGAGGGGCAAGCGAATGCAATCTTGCCAGATCATCCCCGGAAGTCCGCAGGTTCCCAGATGATAGTTCGAGAGGCGAGATGGCGTTACTTCGACTGGAAAACGTAACCCGCTACTTCGGGGGGCTCGCGGCAGCCAAGAACGTTTCATTTGAAGTCCAATCAGGGCAGATCGTCGGCCTCATCGGCCCGAATGGATCGGGCAAGACCACATGTTTCAACCTCGTTTCGGGAATCTATGCACCAAGCGAGGGGCACATCTATTTCAACGATGCTTTGATCAGTGGTTTGCCACAGCACGAGATCGCGGCCAAAGGCGTTGCCAGGACATTCCAGATCAGCAGCTATTTTCCGGCTCTGACGGCGCTGGATAATGTCGTAACAGCCCATCATACCCGATTGCACTCGGGCCTCATTGCTGGAATCTTTCAGCCCGGACGAACGTTGAGAGAAGAGGCCGAGGCTCTGGAGCATTCCCGCGAGCTGCTCCAGTTCGTCGGTCTGGAAAAGCGCTATCGCATCGTGGCAAATGCGCTGGCGAGTGCAGAGCAGCGTCGGCTGATGATTGCGATGGCACTCGCGACACGGCCCAGATTGCTGTTGCTCGATGAGCCAGGCGCGGGCATGACCAAGGATGAACAGTCGAAGTTGACCGACTTGATTTTTAAGGTGCGCGATACCGGCATAACGATAGTGCTCGTCGAACACCACATGCGGTTGATCATGGGCATTTGTGACAGGATCGTCGTACTCTCCGGCGGTGAGAAGATCGCCGAAGGCACACCTGCAGAGATTCAGGCCAACGAGATCGTGATCGAGGCCTATCTCGGAAGGAGCGCGGCTCATGCTTGAAGTGGCGGACCTGCGCGTTCGGTATGGCAATCTCGAGGTTGTTCACGGAGTTTCGTTTCGCGCTGAACCGGGAGAAATCACGGCGATCCTCGGAGGCAACGGCGCCGGAAAGACCACGGTTCTGAAGGCGCTGATGGGTCTTGTCCCGACTGCCAGCGGAACGATTACGTTCGGGACGCAGAATCTGACCCGGCGGCCGCCACACGCCATAGCTCGGTCCGGACTCGCAATGTGTCCGGAGGGCAGGCAGGTATTCCCGCGAATGTCCGTATATGAAAATCTCCTCATGGGAGCCTATTTGCGTTCGGATGCGGCCGGTATCCAGGAGGATATCGAGAAGATGTTCGAACGGTTTCCGCGCCTGTCGGAACGTCGTCTCCAGCCAGCGGGTACCTTGTCGGGCGGGGAGCAGGAGATGCTGGCGATCGCGAGGGCCCTGATGGCCCGCCCGGCGTTGTTGCTCTTTGATGAGCCTTCGTGGGGCTTGGCGCCGCTTATCGTCGAGGAGGTGTCGCAAGCAATCCGTGACATTAAAGAGAGGGGGACAACGATACTTTTAGTCGAACAGAACGTCCAGATGGCGCTGGGCCTCGCCCGTTATGCGTACATTCTGGAGACCGGGGAGATAGCGATGCAGGGTTCCAGTGAGGAACTGATCGCCAACAGTTATATCAAGAACGCGTATCTGGGTGTTTAACCATGGGGGTTCATTCGATGAATCGGCACATTATCAAGCGGCTACGCTCCGGGGTGGCGGGTCTGATGTTCTCTGCCCTTGCATTCGGTTACGGTGCTTCGGTCGCGGCGCAGCCGTCCGGCACGGGTGCGCCGGCTACCAAGACGGGAACCTTGAGTATCGGATTCGTGGACGCGCTTACCGGAACGGGGGCCGTCTACGGGATGCCTCAGTTCGAGGCAGTGACGCTTGCGGTCGAACAGGTGAATGCCGCTGGCGGCGTGATGGTCGGCGATACGCGTTACACCCTGAAGTTGATTCACTACGACAACAAGAGCGACGCGACCGAGTCCGTCTCGGCAGTACGCAAGCTGTTGGACCTCGATGACGTTCGTTACATCCTGGGATTCGCGAGCACGCCGGCGACGATGCCGGTTGCCCAGGCGTTCGGTCGCGAAAAAGGCCTTCTGCTGGTGGGCAATGCAGCGGGGCAGGCGATCACGACACAAGGCGCAAGGAATGTGTTTCGGGCACGCGCCCCGAACTCGTATGTCGGTTCTCCGCTTGGAAACTGGCTGTACAAGCAAGGCGTGAAGAGCATCGCGGTCATCGGCGACCTGAATAACGCGGGCTTTTCCGATTTATACCTGCTGGCCAAGAAAGCGTATACGGGGCTGGGCGGCAAGATTGTCGCGGAAGAAACGTTTCAAAGCGCCGATCGCGACATGTATACCCAGCTGACGAAGATCAAGGCGCAGGAGTTCGACGCCTTGTTTGCGATCGGGAACGTCGAACAGGTCGCATTCATCTATCGCCAGGCATACGAACTGGGGTACAAGGGGAAGGTATACAGCGTCTCGGCTGGAACCGCCGCTCAGTTCCTGAAGGTCGCCAGCCCGGAGCAGATGAAGAATGGCACGGAAGTGTACCTCGTCGCTTTCGACCAGAACATCCTGGGGCCGAAGGGTAAGCAGTTCGCAACTGACTTTCAGAAACGATTCAAGCATGCACCGGATGCGACAACTGCGAACTCCTACGACATGTTCTGGGTCCTCATGGAGGGCTTGAAACGGGCTGGCACAACCGATTGGACGAAGGTCGCTGATGCAATTCGGGAAATCGGAGCACCCGAGCGGGCATTGCTGCCCTACTCGCTGCTGAACGGAAGACTGTTCGACTCGAACGGACAGGGCTTCGCGCCGATCGGCGTGTTCGACTGGAAAGACAGCAACTGGGTCTTCCGCGAGTTCGTGCCCGGAGACGCGGAAGGGTTCTCGATGTTCCTTTCGCAGCAGGTCAAGAAGAAGTAAGAGCACGGGGCGACACGAGGCCCCGCGAACGCGGGGCCACTTCATTGAGGGTGCCGAGTGACATGAGTGCTCCGGAGCTATTGCAGCAAGTAGTCAACGGCCTTGCAGCAGGCAGCGTCTACGTCTTGATCGGCTTGGGCCTGTCGCTGGTGTTCGGGGTCTTGGGCATTGCGCATTTCGCGCACGGGTCGGTGGCGATGCTCGGGGGCTACGCCACTTTGAATATCATGCAGGGCCTCGGTTACAACCTGTGGCTGGCGATGCTACTGGCGATGCCGCTGGCGGCTGTCCTGGGCGTAATCATCGAGAGGCTATTTTATCGGCCGGTCAGAAATGCACCGCCGATAAACACCTTCATCATTGCGCTTGGACTCATGTTCATTCTGGATAATGCGGCCTTGCTTTTCTTCGGACCGGAGCAAGTGTTGATCCGCTCACCCTACACCAGTGTCGTGAGTTTCGGCACGTTCAACGTAGTGGCTCTCAGAATCTATATGCTGGCCTGCAATGTACTCTTGCTGGTCGCGTTGGTTGTTCTTCTCAGTCGTACCAAACTCGGTCGTGCGATCCGTGCGGTCGCCCAGAATCGTGACGCCGCGGCGATGCTGGGTGTGAATGTCGATCGGGTTTCCGCGGCGGTTTTTGCGATCGGATCGGCTCTGGCCGCGTCGGCCGGCGCCTTCGTCGGCTCCTTGACGGCGCTTTATCCCTCGATGAGCGGTGATCTGGTGCTCAAGGGGTTCGCCGTCATGATCCTGGGCGGAATGGGCAGTCTTCCCGGTGCGGTGCTGGGCGGGCTGATCATCGGAGTGACGGAGAGCCTTGGCGGCGCACTCATTTCCTCGGCGTACAAGGGCAGCTTCGGATTCATCATCCTCATCCTGGTGCTCTGGTTTCGGCCTTCCGGAATGTTTGGCAAGGACGTCTAGATGGGTTCTTCAATGTTCATTTCCCGGAACCGCAAGTCGAGTTACGTTGCATGGTCGATCTTGCTGCTTTGCATGGGCTTGCTCCCGCTCATGATAGAGAAAGTCTATTATCTGCACCTGATGACGATCATGCTGATCTGGATCATCCTGACGCAGGGATTGAATGTAATCCAGGGTTATGCGGGCTACGTTTCGATCTGCCAGGCGACGTTCTTCGGAATCGGAGCCTACGCGTCGGCGCTCGTCACGGTCAATCTGGGTTGGCCGGTCGGCGCGGGTTTCGTCGCTTCGCTGCTCGCCGGGCTTGTTGCAGGCCTCTTCATCGGGTGGCCGTCGTTGAAGATGAAGGGTCATTATTTCGCGATCGCGACGATGGCGTTCGCGGTTCTTGTCGGGTCGGTCATGCACAACTGGAAGTCGGTGACCGGTGGCGATGCAGGTCTGCACGACATCCCGCGCCCCGAGTTTTCGTTCGCGGGCTTCGAACTGGGAAGTCCGCAAGGATATTATTATCTGGTGCTGATCGCGGCAGCCGCGAGCGTCGCGTTCGTTGGGCGGCTTGTCCGGTCCCGCGTCGGTCGTTCGATAGTCGCTGTGCGTGAAAATGAAGCGGTTGCCGCGGCGATAGGCATCGACACGACGAGAAGCAAGCGCCTGGCGTTCTTGATCAGTGCAGTGCTCGGAAGTATTTCAGGCGCATTCTACGTTCACTACATCAATTTTCTGAATCCCACACCGTTCCATCTGGATGCGTCGCTGAACGCCATCCTTGCGGTAATCATAGGAGGTGCTGGAACGGTTTGGGGGCCGGTGATCGGTTCGGCACTGGTCGTTTTTCTCCCTGAATACCTGAGAGTTGCGACTGAATATCGCATGGTGATCTACGGGGCTTTGATCATACTCGTTGTAATATTCATGCCCCGTGGGGTGATGGGCATCTGGGAGCGTTTTCGGCCCGAAGGCGGGCCGCTGATCGATGGCCCGGACGGAAGCGGTGCGTCGAGGTAGGCGTTTCCGCGACCGCGAGGGCGACCGCTAGGCCGCCGGTTGCGCGCGCTGGGTTTGGCGCACCAGGAACATGCCGTCCATCCAGCGCGAGACCATTTTCTGCTGCTTCAGCGTGAGGTGAAGGCCGAGTTTCGTGCGTCGCCAGAGGATATCCTCGGCGGAACGCGCCCACTCGGCATCGATCAGGTAGCGCAGTTCGACCTCGTAGAGCCCGGGCGCGACCTCGAGGCCCATGTCCTCGATGCGTTCGATGCCGCCGAGCATGCGCAGCATGCGTGAACCGTAGGAGCGCGCGTAGCGCCGCACCAAAGCGCGCGGCAGGAAGGGCAGGCGTTCATTCATGCGCTCGATGAACAGTTCGATGTCGCGGTCGGGACGGTGCGGCGGGCCTATCACTTCGGACAGATCTCCTCCGGGCAGCGCGGCCCCCTCGGTCCAGCGTGCTCGACGTTCGCCGAGCGCCAGTACCAGAGTGTCCACGGCTTCTTCGCTCAGGCGCCGGAAAGTCGTGATCTTTCCGCCCCAGATCGACAACAACGGCGCGCCGGCTGTGTCGAATTCGAGCTTGTAATCGCGTGATATCTCGGAAGGGTCGCCTGACTCGTCATCGAGCAGCGGGCGCACGCCCGAGTAACTCCACACGACATCCTTTGGCGTCACCGACTTGGCGAAATAGCGCTCGGTCATCTTGCACAGGTACGCGATTTCGTCGTCGGAAATCCGTGCCAAACCCGGATCTCCACGGTACTCGACGTCCGTGGTACCCAACAGCGTGAAGTCGTTTTCGTAGGGGATCGCAAAGACGATGCGTTTGTCTGCGCACTGGAATATGTACGCGAACGAATGATCGAACATCCGGGGAACGACGATGTGGCTGCCCTTGATCAGCCTCAGGTGCCGCGCAGGCGAGTCCGGGATCACATCGCGCAGGAAGGTCCCTGCCCATGGCCCCGCCGCGTTGACCAGTGCGCGTGCTCGTACCGAAAATCGTGTAACCGTCCCGGATTCGAGAGTCGCGCGCCAGATGCCATCTGCGCGGCGTGCCTCGACGCAGCGTGTACGGCTGAGCACACGCGTACCGTGGTCGGCGGCATCGACAACGTTCAGCACGACGAGTCGCGCATCGTCGACCCAGCCGTCCGAGTAGGCGAATCCGCGCGTGAATTCGGGTCGCAATGGTGCGCCGGCTGGATGCTCGCGCAACCCGATCGACTCCGAGCCGGGCAGCACTTCTCGGCGCGCCAGGTGGTCGTACAGGAACATGCCCATCCGGATCAACCAGGCTGGACGCATTGCGGGATCGTGCGCCATCACGAAGCGCAGCGGACAGATGATGTGCGGGGCGTTCCGCAGCAGCACCTCGCGCTCGAGCAGTGCCTTGCGTACGAGGCTGAACTCGTAGTGCTCGAGGTAACGCAGACCGCCATGAATCAGCTTGGTGGAGGCTGACGAAGTATGCGAAGCCAGGTCGTCCTTCTCGCACAGCAACACCGACAGACCACGCCCGGCGGCGTCACGTGCTACGCCCGCACCGTTGATGCCGCCGCCGACGACCAGCAGGTCGTACACGCCATCGTCCGCGACTGCGGCCGCACCTGCACACATGGGATCGATCTCTCCGGGTTGACGCGCGGCGTCGACAGACACAGTCTTTCATTAAAGAACAAAGACGAACGCAATGCAACAATCAATCCCCCCTCTTTATTTGCGTTTATTTTCGTTTTAGCATATCGCTATGGTCATCAATCCGCGGCAACAGCAACTGATCGATCTCGTTCGCGACCGTTCGTCGATGCGCGTCGAGGACTTGGCACGCTTGCTCGACGTCACGCCGCAAACGGTGCGCCGCGACGTCGGAGCGCTTGCGGAAGCCGGTCTGCTTGCGCGTTTTCACGGAGGGGTGGCGTTACCCGCCTCGACCGTGCAGAACATCGCCTATCAGCAAAGGCAGGAGCTGAACACTGACGGCAAGCGCCGCATCGCGGAAGCGGTGGCACGCGAAGTTCCCGACGGATGCTCGATGATCCTGAACATCGGCACCACCACTGAGGAAGTGGCGCGTTCGCTACGCCATCGCCGCGACCTTCGTGTCGTGACGAACAACCTCAATGTCGCCGCGATCCTTGCCGAAAACGAAACCTGCGAGGTGATTGTCGCGGGCGGCATCGTCCGGCCGCGTGATCGTGGCATCGTCGGCGAAGCGGCCGTGGACTTCATCCGCCAGTTCCGCGTGGACATCGGAGTGATCGGGATCTCGAGCATCGAACCCGACGGGACGCTGCGCGATTTTGATTACCGCGAAGTCAAGGTCGCCCAGACCATCATCGAGCAATCGCGGGAAGTGTGGCTGGTTGCCGACGCAAGCAAGTTCGGACGACGCGCGATGGTTCAACTGGCGCATCTGTCGCAGGTCGACGTCTTGTTCACAGACGAATCCCCTCCGCCGCCGCTCCTGCGTACTCTGGCCGATTCGGGTGGTCGGTGCGTGGTCGCCGACTGACGCGGACGCGAGTCGTGCTGGTGCGCGCCGCTTCAACTTCTAGCCGCCGGCGGCACGCCGCGCAGCAGCCCGATCATCGCCACGAACACCTTGGGTGATCCGGCCACCACGCGCTCGGAGAACAGGTAGTCGGGTTCGCCGCTGAAATCGCCGATCAGCCCGCCCGCTTCGGTGATCAGCAGGCTGCCGGCGGCCACGTCCCACGGCGACAGGCCCATCTCGAAGAAACCGTCGAAGCGCCCGCAGGCGACGTAGGCCAGATCGAGCGCCGCCGCTCCGGGACGCCGGATGCCGCCGGCACGCTCGGTCACGCTGCGGAAGATCGCGAGGTACTCCTCGAGCTGGTCGAGCTGGCGGTACGGAAACCCGGTACCGATCAGCGCCTCGTCGAGCTTCTGGCGTTTCGACACGCGGATGCGCCGGTCGTTCAGGAAAGCGCCGGCGCCCTTCGAAGCGGTGAAGAGCTCGTCGCGGTTGGGGTCGTACACCACGCCCTGTGTCACCACGCCGCGCTGCATCAGCGCGATCGACACCGCGTACTGCGGCAGGCCATGGATGAAGTTGGTGGTGCCGTCCAGCGGATCGATGATCCACACGTGATCGGCTTCCTCGACCTTGTCCCCGGCGCCGGCGGGCAGCCGCTTCACGAGATGGCCCGACTCCTCTGCTAAGATCGCGTGCTCCGGATAGGCGGTGAGCAGCGTTTCGATGATCGCCTTTTCCGAAGCGTGATCGACCTCGGTCACGAAGTCGTTGCGCTGCTTGCGCGCCACCGCGAGCGTCTCGAGGTCGAGGCTCGCACGGTTGATGATCCGGCCGGCGCGCCGCGCCGCCCGGACCGCCACGTTCAGCATCGGGTGCATGGACGATCGGCCTGTGAACTGAGCAGAACCCGACATTCTAAGGTATCCCCTCTGACCAGCCTTCATCGTCCCGCGCCGGCGTGGTTCGACCGCATCGAGTTCGTGCTGGCCGGCACCAGCCATCCCGGCAACGTCGGCGCCGCGGCGCGCGCGATGCGCGCCATGGGCCTGCGCAGGCTGGTGCTGGCCGCGCCGCGCGATCCGGACGTGTGCCGACACCCCGAGGCGCTGGCGCGCGCCAGCCGGGCCGACGACGTGCTCGCCGCCGCGCGCATCGAACCGGACCTGCGCCACGCGCTGGCCGGCAGCACGCTGGTGATTGCCGTCAGCGCCGAGACGCGAGAATTCGGCCCGCCGCCGCAGCCGCCGCAGCGCGCCGCGCGGCTGGCCCATGACGAGCTCACCGCCGGCGCTGGATCCCGCGTGAGCTTCGTGTTCGGCCCGGAACGCACCGGCCTGTCGATCGAGGATGTCGGCCTGTGCCAGGCGTTGTGCAGCATTCCCGGCGAAGACGACTACGCGTCGCTGAACCTCGCGCAGGCGGTGCAGATCATCGCCTGGTGCCTGCGCGCGCAGGCGATGGATGCCGCTGCCGGGGCGCTCGCCGGCGACATGCAGGACGCCTCGCGGAACGGCACGGCCGGCCCGCACGCGCCGCTGCACACGCAGGCGCCGTGGAGCGACGCCGATGCGCCGCCGCACGCGGCCACGCAGGCCGGGATCGAGGCGATGTTCGAGCACCTGGAGCGTGCGCTGGTGCGCATCGAGTTCCTCGATCCGCGCCATCCGAAGAAGCTGATGCCGCGGCTGCGCCGGCTGTTCGCCCGCACGCGCCTCGAAGTCGAGGAGGTGGCGATCCTGCGCGGCATCTGCACCCAGATCGAGCGCAACTGCGGAGCGCCGCGATGAGCCGGCGCATCGCCGCGGTCTACATGCGTGGAGGCACCAGCAAGGGCGTGTTCTTCCATGCGCGCGATCTGCCGCGCTCCACGCGCGAACGCGACGCGCTGCTGCTGCGCGTCGTGGGCAGCCCCGATCCGTACGGCCGCCACACCGACGGCATGGGCGGGGCCACGTCGAGCACCAGCAAGGTGGTGCTGATCGCGCCGTCCACGCGCGACGACTGCGACGTCGATTACCTGTTCGGCGCGGTGTCGATCGGCGAGCCGCTGATCGACTGGTCGGGCAACTGCGGCAACCTGTCGGCGGCGGTCGGGCCCTTCGCGATCTCCGAAGGCCTGGTCGCGCCGGTCGACGGGCTCACGCGGGTGCGCATCTGGCAGCTGAACATCGGCCAGCGCATCGACGCGTTCGTGCCGGTGCGCCACGGCGAAGTGCTCGAGGATGGCGCGTTCATGGAAGACGGCGTGCCGTTTCCCGGCGCCGAGGTTCGCCTGGAGTTTCTCGAACCCGGGCACCCCGCGCAGCCGGACGCGGAAGCGGTTGGCTTCGCGGCGCTGCTGCCCACCGGCGCGCCGCAGGACGAGCTGTCGGTGCCCGGCCTGGGCCGGCTGCGCGCCACGATGATCACGGCCGGCAATCCGACGGTGTTCGTGCGCGCCGACGCGCTCGGCCTGAGCGGCCGCGAGCTGCCCGACGACGTGAATCGCCGGCGCGGGCTGCTCGCGCAGCTCGAGGCGATTCGCGCCGCGGCGGCAGTGCGCATGGGCCTGGCCGACAGTGCGGCGTTCGCCACCGCGCATCGTCCCGCCACGCCGAAGGTGTCGTGGGTGGCGCGGCCGGCCGGCTATCGCACCAGCGCCGGCGCGGAGGTGACGGTCGATCGCATCGACGTGCTGGCACGCATCGTCTCGATGGGCAGGCTGCATCACGCGTTCACCGGCACGGGCTCCATCGCGCTGGCTGCGGCCGCGGCCCTGCCCGGCACGGTGGTCAGCGAGGTCGCGCGCACGCTGCCCGGCGTACCGACCCGCATCGGCCACGTCTCCGGCGTACTGACGGTGGGCGCCGAAGTGTCGCGCGGGCCGGGCGGCTGGCGCTTCGACAAGGCGGTGCTGTCGCGCAGCGCGCGCCGCCTGATGAGCGGCTGGGTGCACCTGCCGGGGTCGATGACCGGTGCGCCGGCAGGGGTCGGGCAAAGCGCTTAAACTGGATCGTTCGTCGACTTTCGGAGTCATCCAGATGTTCGAGCGCCTGCGGGAGGACATCGCCACCGTCATGGAGAAGGACCCGGCCGCCCGGTCCGCGCTCGAGGTGTTGCTGTGTTACCCGGGCGTGCATGCGCTGGCGCTGCATCGTGCGGCCCATGCGCTGTGGGGCTCGGGCCTGCGTACGCTGGCGCGGACGGTCTCGCACTTCGGGCGCCTGCTCACCGGCATCGAGATCCACCCCGGAGCGCGGATCGGCCGGCGCGTGTTCGTCGACCACGGCATGGGCGTGGTGATCGGCGAGACGGCCGAGGTCGGCGACGACTGCACCATCTACCAGGGCGTCACGCTCGGCGGCACGTCGCTCGAGCGCGGCAAGCGGCATCCCACGCTGGGCAAGGGGGTGGTGGTCGGCGCCGGCGCCAAGGTGCTCGGCCCGTTCACCGTGGGCGACGGCGCGCGCGTCGGTTCGAATTCGGTGCTGGTCAAGGCGGTGCCGCCGGGCGCCACCGCGGTCGGCATTCCGGCGCGCGTGATCGTCGAGGATGCCGACCAGCGTCGCGAGGCGCAGGCGGCGAAGATGGGGTTCTCCGCCTACGCGGTCACGCAGGGCGGTGACGATCCGCTGTCGATCGCGCTGCACCGCCTGATCGATCACGTGGCCGAACAGGATCGCATGATCGAGCAGCTGCAGGCCGCGCTGGCGCGGATGGGCGGCGAAGTGCCCGAATCGGGCGAGCCGCTCGATGCGCCGGCGCTGAACAAGATGGTGGAGTAGCGCGGCTGCGTGGCCGGGCTGCCTGCGCGAGCGGGCTCCTCTGCGCGCCGTGGGCGGCGGTGCGCGTCGCGCCGCTACGGTCCGAGCGTCGACCAGCCCGAAGCGTCCACGCGCAGGAAGCCGCCGCGGGCGGCGCCGCCTGCGCCGTCCGCGTGCCAGTCCGGCAGCACGCGCCGCAGCGCCGGCGCCCCGTCGAGCTGCCAGCGATGGCACGCCGGCCGGTGCGTATGTCCGTGCACGATCGAGCGCGCACCGGCCGCGCGCAGCGCCGCGTCGACCGCTGCCGGGTTGACGTCGCCCGGATCGATGTCGTCCATCGCGCGCGCCGCCTGCACGCGCCGGCTCTCCCCGCGCAGCTCGCCGGCGATGCGCAGCCGCTCGGCGAGCGGGCGGCGCAGGAAGTCGCGCTGCCAGGCGGGGCTGCGCGCCAGCGCCCGCGCCCGCTGGTAGGCCTCGTCGTCGGTGCACAGCGCATCGCCATGCGCGAGCAGCACCGTTTCGCCGAACAGCCTGACGGTGCACGGGTCGTCCAGCATCACGGCACCGGTGCGTGCGCCGAACGACGCTGCGGGGCGCGGCACCGCATCGGCGGGGAAGGGCACGTCGAGCAGGAAATCGCGATTGCCGCGCATCGCCCACACGCGCGTGCCGGTGGCCGCGAACGCAGCGAGCCGCTCGATGAGCGCCTGCGCGGCCGCGTCCGGTTGGTCGTCGCCGACCCAGGCCTCGAACAGGTCGCCCAGCAGGAAGAGGTGCGCGACACCGCGTGCGTGGGCGTCGAGCCGCTCGAGGAACAGCGCCGCGGTGCGCGGATCGTGGTCGCCCAGGTGCATGTCGGAGCACAACAGCGCGGCGTCGCGCGCCGCGGCCCCGACCTCGATCATCGCGGCAGCCGGCTTCAGCGCGCGCCGCCCACCACGGACATCGAGTCGATCACCACCGCCTCGGCCGGCACGTCCTGGTACGGACCCACCGTGGTGGTGCGCACCTTGCGGATCGCGTGCACCACGTCCATGCCCTTGACGACCTTGCCGAACACCGCGTAGCCGTGGCCGTCGGGCTGCGGATGATTCAGGCCGTGGTTGTCGACGACGTTGATGAAGAACTGGCTGGTGGCCGAGTTCGGGTCGCCGGTGCGTGCCATCGCGACCCAGCCGGTGTCGTTCTTCAGGCCGTTCTTCGACTCGATGGCGATCGGCGCGCGCGTCGACTTGGGCCGCAGCGTGCCCTTGTACAGGTCGGTGCCGAAGCCGCCGCCCTGGATCATGAAGCTGCCGATCACGCGGTGGAAGATCGTGCCGCCGTAGAAGCCGTCGTTCACGTACTGCAGGAAGTTGGCCACGCTGAGCGGGGCCTTGTCGGGGTACAGCTCGATGACGAACTCGCCCATCGAGGTCTTGACCAGCACCTGCGGGTTGGGCGCCGCGCCGGCGCCCTCGGGGGCGGCGGACAGGGCTACGACGAGGGCGCCGATCAGCGGCAGTTTCTTGAACATCGCTTGCTCCGTGAAGTCAGGGTCTGGATCCGGTGGGGCGCGCGGGCGAAACGCGGGCGAGCAGTTCGCGCGCCAGCGCGAGCTTGTCGCGCGCCGCGCGGTTGCCGGCGTCGGCCTCGGCGGCACGCAGGTAGGCGCGTTCGGCCAGGCGCAGGTAGACGTCGCCCAGGTTCTCGTGCGCCAGCGCGTACGAGGGCAGTGCGCGCAGTGCTTCCTCGAGCGAGGCCCGCGCGCGGTCGAGATCGCCGCGCGCGGCGTGCAGCGCGGCGAGGTTGTTGTGCGGTTCGGGCAGCTCCGGGAAGTCCTGCGTGAGCCCCTCGAAGGTTTCGATCGCCGCGTCGGTGCGGCCGCGTTCGGCCAGGATCACGCCGCGCTGGAAACGCAGTTGCGCGTCGCCCGGTGACGCCTTCAGTCCGGCGTCGACGGCGGCCAGCGCCTCGTCGGCGCGTCCTTCGGCGAACAGCCTGCGCGCGTCGGCAAGCGCGCCGCTCGCGACGCGCGGGTCGCGTGCCGCTGCCGCGTTGCCGCCCGGCGTGGCGGCTCCTTCCGCTGCACTCGCCGGCGCAGCGGGCTTCTCCGGGGCGCTCTCCGGGGCGACTTGCGGCGGCGGGGCGGCCTGCGGCGCGGCGCCCCCCTGCGCCACGGCAGCGCCGGCCAGCGCGCCGCAGGCGGCGCAGAACAGCAGGGTCGACGCTGCTATACTCGATCGCATCCGCGCATTCTAGCCAATC
>JAHDYE010000040.1 GCA_023383035.1 Burkholderiaceae bacterium
CGCCCATCAGCGCCACCAGCAGGGCGTGCAGTCCCTGCGTGCCGAGCAGCGCCGCCACGGTGGCGCTCCACGCCTGGGCGCGAGGCGACAGGCCGGCCAGCGCGTGAGCGTGCAGCGCCACGCCGAACGATGCCGCAGTGGCCAGCGTCGCGAGCACGATCCACGCCGCGGGTCGTGCGCGGCCCGCGCGACGCTCCAGCGCGCGGCCGGCCATCACGATCGCCGCCGAGCCCGCCGCCAGCAGGCCGGCCGCGATCCAGTCGCTGCGCGGATCGGGCAATGCCGCGCCGGGCGGCGGGCAGACCGGGGCCAGCATCGAGACGTGCACGTGCGCGTACAGCAGCGACGCGAACACGATGGCGTCGACCAGCACCAGCACGACAGTGCCCCACCATGCGTGCGACGCGCGGCCGCGGGCGCCGATCGGCACGTCCACGCCGGCGCCGATGCGCGCGTGCGTCATCGCCGGGGACCGGTCGAGCTGCCACAGCCAGGTGACGGCCGCGGCAACGCCGCCCGCGCCCGCCGCGAAGGCAGCGCTGCCGGCGCCCGCGGTCAGCAGCAGAAAGAAGCCGGCCGTGCCGGCGGCCGCGGCGATCGGCAGCCAGCTGTCGCCGGGCAGCACGATCAGGTGCGACAGCCGCGCCTTGCGCACGCTCGTCACCAGCGTCTCGCGCGCGCCGGTGATGGTGCCCGGCAGCCAGTGCCGACCCTCGGCGACTTCGGCGGCCAGGCCCGGCTGTGCCCACAGGGGATCGCCCGAGCGTACGTCGGGAATGCTGCGGCTGCCATAGGCGCCGCCGGGCAGCCATTCGAGCGTGGCGCCACGCCATGGATCGGCATGCGCGCGCGCGGGCCTGCGCAGCGTGCGCACCACGTCGAACAGCAGCAGCGCGATGCCCGCGGCCAGCACGTAGGCGCCCAGCGTCGACGCCAGGTTCCAGCCGTCCCAGCCCAGGTCCGGCGCGTAGGTCGCGACGCGGCGCGGCATGCCGAGCAGGCCGGTCACGTGCATCGGCAGGAACGTGATCGTGAAGCCGACGATCATCAGCGCGAACACCCGGCGCGCCTGCCCTGGGTCCAGCGCGTGGCCATTGACCAGCGGAAACCAGTGGTAGAGCGCGGCGATCACCGGGAACAGCGTGCCGCCGATCAGCACGTAGTGCAGGTGCGCGACCACGAAGTAGCTGTCGTGGGCCAGCCAGTCGAAGGGCAGCACCGCGAGCATCACGCCCGTCAGTCCGCCGAGCACGAACAGCGCGAAGAAGCCGAGCAGGAACAGCGCCGCCGGTGTGATACGCAGGCGCCCCTGCCAGACGGTCGCGATCCATGCGAACACCTGCACGGCGGTCGGAATCGCGATCAGGATGCTCGCGGCCGACACCACCGCCAGCGACAGCCAGCCCAGCCCGACGCTGAACATATGATGCAGCCACAGCGCGAAGCTGAGCGCGCCGACCGCCACGAACGCGGCGACGATCCAGGCGCGGCCCGCCAGGCGACGACGCGCCACCACCGGCAGCATCATCGACACCAGCCCCGCGGCCGGCAGGAAGATGATGTAGACGTCGGGGTGGCCGAAGAACCAGAACAGGTGCTGCCACAGCAGCGGATCGCCGCCGCGCCCGGCGACGAAGAACGGCCAGTCGAACGCCCGTTCGAGTTCGAGCAGTGCGGTGGCCACGATCACCGCGGGGAACGCGAACACGATCATGAAGCCGGTGACCAGCATGGCCCATGCATAGACCGGCATGCGCGCCAGCGTCATGCCGGGTGCGCGCGTGAACAGGATGCCGACGATCAGCTCGATCGCACCCGCGATCGCCGAGATCTCGATGAAGCCGATGCCCAGCAGCCAGAAGTCCGCGCCGATGCCGGGCGAGTACACCTTGCCGGTGAGCGGCGGATACATGAACCAGCCGCCGTCGGGTGCGGCATCGAAGAACAGCGTCGCGAAGAAGACCGTTGCGCCGAAGGCATAGGCCCAGTACGCATAGGCCGACAGGCGCGGAAACGGCAGGTCGCGCGCGCCGAGCATGCCGGGCAGCAGAAAGACGCCGATCGCCTCGATGATCGGCACGGCGAACAGGAACATCATCACCGTGCCGTGCATCGTGAAGACCTGGTTGTACAGCCGCTCCGACAGCAGGGTGTTCTCGGGCACCGCGAGCTGCGTGCGCATCACGAGGCCGAGCACGCCGGCGAGCAGCAGGAACAGCAGCGCGGTGCCGATGTAGAGCAGCCCGACGTGGAAGTTGTTGACCGAGGCCAGCTTGCGCCAGCCGCGCGGAGGCTTCCACGCCGCTTCGAGGCGCGTGAGCTCCCCGGGCGGTCGCGGCAGCGGGTTGGGCAGCGCCGGCCTCGCGTGGGGAGAACGCTTCGCGTCGAGCGCGAGCGACCGGCGCGTGTCCATGCCGGCCTGCATCAAGAAGCGTTCCCGCGTGCCGGCCCGCCCCGGCAGCGCCGGCCGGAAAGCTTTGCGGCAACGCTTGCAGCGCATGCGCGGTGCCGCGGCGGCGACAGCCGGCGGTGCGCGCAGCGCTGCGGGCACGCCCGCTGCACTGGCTGCACATGCGGGCGAGAAGCGTGTTGCTGGTGGTGGTCGCGCTGGCCGCGGCGGCGGCCGGCGCGTCCGCGCTGGTCGTGCGCCTGGGACTCTACGACATCGCCGCGACCTCGATGCATACGCGGCCGGTGTACGCGCTGCTGCAGGCGACCAAGCGCGAGTCGATCCGGCGCCAGGCGCGCGACGTGGCGCCGCCGCATGCGGCCCACGCGTGGCAACGCGGCGCGCTGTGCTATCGCGAGCACTGCGCCGCGTGCCATGGCGCGCCGGGCGTGGCGCCGCAGCCCTTCGCCCTCGGACTGCAGCCGGTGCCGCCTTCGCTGACCGGTGCGGCACGCGCGTGGTCGCTGCGCGAAATCTACTGGATCGTGCGTCATGGCATCAAGATGACCGGCATGCCGGCCTGGCGGTACCGCATGACCGACGCCGACCTGTGGTCAGTGGCCGGTTTCGTGTCGCAGCTGGCCGACTGGACGCCCGAGCGCTGGGCACGGCAGGCCGCCGCGTCCGGAACGGCCCGCTGCGAGCGCGTCGACGGCGACGCGCGGCCGCTGCGGCCCGCGGACGCCGAGCGCGGCCGGCGCGCGATTCCGCAGCACGGCTGCACCGCCTGCCACGTCATCGCGGGTGTCGTCGGCGCGCCGGTGCACGTGGGGCCGCCGCTGGCCGGATTCGCGCGCCGCGAACGCCTGCCCGGCGGGCTCGCGGCCACGCCGGACAACCTGGTGCGCTGGCTGCGCGATCCCGCTGCGTTGGATGCCCATACCGCGATGCCGGCACTCGGCCTGGACGAGCAGGACGCGCACGACATCGCGGCGTATCTGCGCACGCTGCACTAGGCAGCGCCGCGGCGGGCGGGTACCCCGATTGCCGATCCCCGGATGAACTGGTGCGGCGCCGGCGTGCGTCGCCCGTGTGGTGCAAGGAGGACTCGCCATGCCTGCCGAACGACCCATGAGCATCGCCGTCTTTCCCGATCGGGAGAGTGCCGAGCGCGCGTACCGCAGCCTGATCGAGCGCGGCTACCGGCGCGAAGACATCAACCTGGTCATGTCCGAGGAGACGCGCAAGCGCCATTTCGGCGACGACGACCGCGTCAGCGCGCCTGACACGATGGCCGAAGAGGGCGCCGGTGTCGGCGGGGCCATCGGCGGCGCGGTCGGCGCAACGATCGCGCTGGCGCTGGTCGGTGGGTCGGTGGTGTTGCCGGGCGTGGGACTGGTGGTCGCTGGCCCGGTCGCCGCCGCGCTCGCCGGCGCCGGAGCCGGTGCCGCTTCGGGCGGGCTGGTGGGTGCGCTGGTGGGCTGGAGCATCCCCGAGGAAGAGATGCGCCGCTACGAGGCCGAGCTGCAGCGCGGAGGCATCCTGCTTGCGGTGCGGCCGCGTTCGCACGCCGACGGCGAGTACTTCGCCACGCACTGGAACACATCGGTACAGCCCGCGGGCAGGACCGGAGTGCCCTGATCGGCCTGCCGTACCGGTAGCCGCAACCACTGTCCCGGGAGCACTGCAATGCAGATGAGCGACAAGCGCAAAGTGATCGATACCCTCAACGACCTGATCGAGACCTGCAAGGATGGCGAGTACGGATTCCGCGCCAGCGCCGAGCAGGTGAAGTCCGAATCGCTGAGCCCGACCCTCAACGCGCGTGCCGAGGACTGCCGCTCCGCGGCGGCCGAATTGCGCACGCAGGTCCTGCAGCTCGGCGGCGATCCGCAGGAGGGCGGCTCGGCCACCGGCGCGATGCATCGCGGCTGGGTCGCGGTGAAGACGAAGCTCACCACTTACGACGACCTGGCGGTGCTCGAGGAATGCGAGCGTGGCGAGGATACCGCGCTGGCGAGCTATCGCAAGGCGCTCGACACCGACCTGCCGCCGCTGATCCGCACCGTCGTCGAACGCCAGTACGAAGGTGCCCGGCGCAATCACGACCAGGTGCGTCGCCTGCGCGACACGTTGCGGGCCGCGCGCTGAAGCAGGGCGGCGACCCGTCCGTACGCGGGCGGGTCACGCCATCCGGCAAACCGTGAACCGAAGGAGTAGCCGACATGACCCAGGTATCCGAAATCATGACGCGCGATGTCCGCGTCGCCAGTCCGCAGGACTCCGTCCAGCAGGCGGCGCAATGCATGAAGGACCTCGACGTGGGGTCCTTGCCCGTATGCGACGGCCGCAAGCTGCTGGGCATGATCACCGATCGCGACATCACGATCCGCGCCAGCGCGGCGGGTCTGTCGCCCACCGCCACGCGCGTGTCGGAAGTGATGAGCCCCGAACTGCTGTGGTGCAGCGAGGATGCCAGCGCCGAGGAAGTGCTGCGGAACATGGGTGACACGCAGGTGCGCCGTCTTCCGGTGCTCAACGCCGACAAGGAACTGGTCGGGATCGTCTCGCTGGGCGACCTGGCGACGAACGCGAATGCGCCTGCGGCGCAGGCGCTGCGCGACATTTCGAGCCCGCCGGCTCGCTGACGGTGCGGGAAGTCGCCGTGCCCACGCTGGTCGTTTTTTCCCACTTGCGCTGGAACTTCGTCCACCATCGTTCCCGACACCTGATGTCGCGCCTGACCGCGCACCATCGCGTGCTCTTCGTCGAGGAGCCGGTCCGCGGCGACGGCCAGGCGCGCCTCGAGTACAGTGCGCCGCATCCAGGCGTCCGGGTGCTGGTGCCCCGTACGCCGATCGAGGCGCCCGGTTTTCACGACGGGCAGCTGGCGCTGCTGCGTCCGCTGCTCGAGACGTACCTGCGCGAGCACGGCATCGACGACTGCATCGCGTGGTTCTGCACGCCGCTGGCGCTGCCGCTGATCGCGCACCTGCGCCCGCGCCTGGTGGTTTACGATCGCCTGGACGGCGCCGCCGGCGAGGACGCGGCGCCGCAGCTGCGCCAGCGCGAGACGGCGTTGCTCGGCATCGCCGACGTGGTGCTCGCGGGTGGGCCGTCGCTGTACGAGGCCAGCCGGAGCCGGCATCCGCACGTGCACTACCTGCCCGGTGCCGTTGACGCGGCGCACTTCGCGCCGCCGCCCGAAGGGCGCATCGACCCGGAGGCGACGAAGCTGCAGCAGTCGATTGCGCGACCGCGTCTCGGCTTCTTCGGGGTGATCGACGAGCGCATCGACTTCGCGCTGCTCGATTCGCTCGCCGCGACGCGTCCGGACTGGCACGTCGTCATGGTCGGGCCGCTCGTGCGGCTCGACGAGGCCCGGTTGCCGCGGCGCCCGAACCTGCACTGGCTGGGCGCGCAGCCGTACCAGCGGTTGCCGCACCTGATGGCGGATTGGGATCTGTGCCTGATGCCGTTCGCGCTGAACGGTGCCACGCACTATGTCAGTCCGCTCGAGACGCTCGAATACCTGGCCGGCGAGAAGCCGGTAGTCAGCACCGCGGTGCCCGACGTCGTGTCGCTGTACGGCGACCTGGTGCGCATCGCGCATTCGCGCGAGGAGTTCGTCGACGCCTGCGCGTCGTACCTGACCGAAACTCCGCGGCAACGCAACCAGCGGGTGGCCCGTTCGGTGACCACCGTCTCGTGGTCCTCGTGGGCGCAGCACGCGCGTTTCGTCGACGGCCTGCTGCTCGAGCATGCCGCCCGCGTGCGGCGGCCGGTGCCGATGTTGCCGCCCGACGAGGTCCCGGATCGCACGATCGCGGGCGCACCGGCGCTGACGCTGGTCGTCGGGCGAGCGGCGCAGCCGCCGCGGCGTGCGGCGGCCGGCGCCGCGATCACACCGATGGCGATGGAGGGCAGCGGCCGGTCGGCATGACCGCAGACCGCGCAGGGCTCATCCGGCAACGCGCCGCAAGGCGGCGTCCCAATCCGCCACGAAGCGCTCGATGCCGAAGCGTTCGAGTGCGGTGCGCCGGCCGGCCTCGCCCAGCGTCCGCGCGAAGCCGTGGTCGGCCAGCAGCGTGTGCATGCCGGCGACGAGTCGTTCCACGCGCGTGTCCGCCAGGCCGTTGCGGCCGTCGTGGAGCACGCCGGCGATCTCGGTGGTCGCGAGCGCGACCACCGGCACGCCGGCCGTCATCGCCTCGATCATCGCCAGTCCCAGACTGGTGTAGCGGATCGGATTGAAGAAGAAGCGGTGCGCCGCCATCACTTCGGGCAGCCGGTGGTTGGGCACTTCCCCCTGCCCGCCGCATCGTTCGCTGCCCATGCCGACCAGCGTCAGCGGCACGCGCGCGGCCACGTCGCGATAGACGTCGGCGCCGAGCCGGCGGCCGCGCCGGTCGAGGTTGTTGACGACGACGATGCCGCGCGCCTGCCCGCCGTCGTAGCGCGCCGGCCGCAGCAGTTTCACGCCGTGCTCGATCACCTGTACCGGCACGCCGCCGCTGTCCCACATCAGCGCGTTGAAGGGCGTGACGTGCACGAGCAGCACCTGCGGATCATCGACCCAGTGGCGCGTGTCGGTCGGATGCGCCTGCGGCGGATCGTGCTCCAGGTAGATGCGCGGCAGGCGCCGCTGCGCCGCATCGAGCAGACGGTACTGCTCGGTTTCCCATGCCGCCCGCGACTGGAACAGGATGACGTCGAAGCGCGTGTGGCGCACCGCTTCGAGCGCGACTTCGTGCACGTTCTCGCCCCACGGCAGCGTGCCGCAGCGTCCGCCATGGCCCGGCGAGCGTTGTGCATCGGTGACCAGCCACAGCTCGTGCGGAATCTGGCTCAGGTAGTACAGGTAGTTGCCGTGCACGTGCCAGGTCAGCACGCGCAGGCGGCGCCGTGCGGCGGCGTTCGTCACAGGAACGGTGTGCGGAAGCGGATCGCGCCGCGCACGCGCCAGTAGACCGACAGGAACGGGATCAGCGTCGAGGTCGCGACCATCTCCGCAACGTGCCGCCACGAGCGGTCGGTGCGTCGCAGCCGCAGCCACGCCAGGTGAAGCGCCAGGCGCGCCGCACCGGCGCATGCGGCCGTCGCGGCCGTAGCGGTGCCGCGCCACCCCAGCACGGGAGCGGCACCGGCGAGCGCCACGATGGCGTAGTAGTTCCACGGCGGACGCGGCCGGATGCGCTGGCGGTACAGCCGGGGATGCTTCTTGTACAGCAACGCATCGAAGTAGGTATTGCGCTGCTGGCGCAGCGACACGCCCCAGCGTTCGGGTCGCACCGGGTGCACGACGCGCGCTTCGTCGCTGCGCCCCACCGGCCCGGCATCGCGCAGCAGGCGGAACTGCAGGTCGGAGTCTTCGCGCCAGGCGCGCGTGAAGCGCTCGTCGAAGCCGCCCACGCGTTCGAGCGCGGCGCGCCGCACGAACGCATTGGCGGTCACGAATTCGGCGCTCGCCAGCCCCCGCGTCATCAGCTCGTGGTCGCTCGGCCGCGCGCTCGCGCCTTCCGGGCGCGGCACCTCGACGCGCCCGCACAGGCCCGCCCAGCGAGGATTGCGCAGCAGTGCGCGCTCTCCGGCCGTGAGCCAGTCGGCGTCGGGAAGCGTGTCGTCGTCGGTGAACGCGATCACGGGCGCGCGCGCGGCGCGCCAGCCGAGGTTGCGCGCCGCTGCAGGCCCGCGTCCGGACGACGGGCGCAGATAGCGCAGGGCCGGCGTGTGTCGCTGCTGCGCATCCAGCTCGCCGACCAGCGCACGCACCGCCTCTTCGCGGCCGTCGTCGACCACGATCACCTCGAACGCGTGCGCATCGATGCGCTGCGCAAGCAGCGCCTGCAGGCAACGCCGCAGCAGCGCGGGCCTGCGCAGCGTGGGCACCACCACGCTCAGCCGCGGCGGAGTCGTCGCGTCGCCGTTCACGTCCGCTTCTCGATGATGAACGAGCCGATCGCCAGCGCGTCCAGCGGCGTGCTGTAGAACGCCTCGATCGCGTCGCGCGGCGTACACACGATCGGCTCGCCGCGCACGTTGAACGACGTGTTCACCAGCACCGGCACGCCGGTGAGCCGGCCGAACTCGCGCAGCAGCGCATGAAAGCGCGGCTGCACATCGGACTCCACCGACTGCACGCGCGCGCTGCCGTCGGCATGCAGCGCCGACGGAATGCGCCCGGCCATGCCCGGCGCCACGTCGTAGACGAACAGCATGAACGGCGAGCTGCCGCCGTTGGCACCGGCCGGCGCGAACCAGCGGGCCAGTTCTTCCCGCGGCACGGCCGGCGCGACCGGGCGGAAGTCCTCGCGGTCCTTCAATTCGTTCAGCCGTGCCTGCATGGCGGGGTCGATCGGCGAGGCCAGGATCGAGCGCGCGCCGAGCGCGCGCGGGCCGAACTCCATGCGGCCCTGGAACCATCCGACGATGCGGTTGTCGGCCAGCAGGCGCGCGCAGTCCGACGCGATGTCGTGGCTGCGCCGGTAATCCAGCCCGGCCCAGCGCAGTTGCCGTTCGATCGCCGCGTCGTCGTAGCCCGGGCCCCAGAACGCGTGACGCATCGTCCAGCAGCGCGGCGCGAGCGCGCCGGCTTCGCGCGCGCGTGCCTGCGCATCGCACCACAGCGCCGCGCCCAGCGCGGTGCCGGCGTCGCCGGCTGCCGGCTGCACCCATACCTCGTCGAACGGCCCGCGGTCGCGCAGCTGCGCGTTCATCACGCAGTTCAGGGCCACGCCGCCGGCCATCGCCAGGCGCGATTCGCCGCTCGCTTCGCGCAGCCATCGGGCCAGGCCGAGCACGGTGTCCTCGAGCACTTGCTGCAGCGACGCGGCCAGATCCAGGTGATGCGGCTCCATGGACATTCCCGGTACGCGGGCAGGGCCGAACAGCGACGGCAGGTCCATCGGCACGACGTCGAAGCGACCGTCGGGGCGCAGCCGCACGTGCTCGGCGAGCTGCGGCCGGAACCGCGGCGTGCCGAGCGCGGCCAGCGCCATCACCTTGTACTCGTCGCTCGAGTGCAGGAAACCAAGGTATTGCGTGACCTGCTCGTACAGCATGCCCAGCGAGTGCGGCATGCGGATCTCGCCGAGGGGTTCGTAGCGGCCGTCGCGGTAGCGGCCGTAGGTCGTGGTCGCGTGTTCGCCGCGGCCGTCCAGCGACATCACCGCGCAGCGTTCGAACGGCGCGGCGAGGAAGGCGCTGGCCTGATGGCACAGATGATGCGGAAGGAAGCGCCAGCGATAGGCGGGCCGTGCCGCCGACACACCGGCGAAGCGCCGGCGCAGGTGGTGCGGCACCGCGTCGACGAACAGGCGCGGCGCGTTCACGACGCTGGCGAGAAACAGCGGATCCCACGGGTTTTCCCACGTGCCGGCCGGCGCGGCCGAAGGCTCGAGCGGCAGGGTGATGGTGCGCCGGTCCGACAGGCGCTGCGCCGCGAACAGCTCGGGATCGAAGCTGTAGGCAACCTGGTCGACTTCGTTCAGCGCGACGCCGGCTTGCGCGAGGCAGTAGTCGGCCGCGTGATGGGGCAGCTCCCAGGCCGAGAACGGAACCGGGCGCTTCGCGTGCTTGATGCGCGTGAAGCGTTCCTCCTCGGCCGCAGCCACCACCATGCCGTCGACCACGATCGCGGCGGCCGAGTCATGGAATGCCGCGTTCAGTCCGAGCGTGATCATTCGCCGCCCGGTCGATCGCTGCGTACTTCGGGCGGCGCGGGTTCGACCTGCGCGGCGGTGCGGTGCGTACCGACCGGTACGCCGCCGCCTTCGCCTTCCCAGGTCTGGATGTGCTCGGGCGCGGCACGCGGCCGGCGGGCAAGCCGCTCCTCGTGCACGCGGCAGACGGTGCGATAGCACAGGCCCAGCACGGTGGCCAGGCCGAGCAGCTCGGGCAGACGCGAACGGGTATGCATCGGCAGCCTCGGCATCAACGAAGTCCGGAAAGTCGCGGGTCGTGCGCGAGGGCAGCAATCACCGTACCCGCGACGGCGTGTCTGCATGCGGCGCACGGATGCGGACCGATGGGCAAAGCTTGCAGCAGCCTGTGCCGCGGGACCGGGACGGACGCGGTGTGCGCGACGGGTGACGAGATGTCTCGCCGCCGTGCCGGTACGCGGGCGGCGCGGTCCTCGGTGATCGGCGGCGGATCGGGTGCCGGCGCAGGCGGCGGCCACGGCTGGCCCGGCGGTTCCTGGGGCGGCTCCGTGGGAGGGATTTCGGGTGGCGCAGGCGGATTGCCGGGCGGTGGTATCTCGGGTTGCGGCGACGGCTGTCCGGGCGGCATCTCCGGAGGCGCAGGCTCGGGCGGAATTTCGGGAGGGCTGGGCGATGTTGCCGGCGTCGGCGAAGGCGCCGGCTGATGGGCGGTCGGGCCGCGCGCGTCGCGCGATCGTGACGCGACGAGGCGGCGCAGCGGGACGATTCTTCGATGTCCGGCTGCGATGGCAAGGCGATCGTTCATCGGGTTCTCCTGTGCCGGCACGGTACCGACTCTCTTCGGCAAGCGTCGATCCCGCTCGGGCATGGTGATTGCCGAATCGCGGAACTGTCTTGCGTGGCCGGCGATGCCGGCTAGTCGCCGCACGGCAGCCTTGTTGATCCGGAACTCATTCATCACTCGAGAGGAAACCAAATGAACCAGCGTGACTACGACCAGCGCCGCCACGGCGCCCAGGGCGGCGGCCAGGGCGAAGACCAGCGATACGGCAGCGGCCGGCGTGGGGGCCAGGGCGATTACGACCAGGGACGCGAGCCGCAGATGGGCGACTACTACACCGGCGGTGGACGAGGCATGCAGCGCGGCGAACACGAGCGCTATGGCCAGCGCGGCGGTTGGGACGAGGGCCAGAGCGGCGGCTGGGACGACGGGCCGCGCGGCGGCTGGGGCGAACAGCGTCGAGGTGCCTACGGCACGCCGCGCCAGTACGAGCGGGGTGGCTACGGCGGATTCGGCGGTGGCGGCCGTTCGCACGACTGGGAAGACCAGGCCGGCCATGCCGGCGGTCGTGGCGGTTACGGCGGCTACTACGGCGGACACGGCGGGTACGGCGGCGAAGGCGGCTACGGTGACCTGCAGCAGGGTTCGCGCGGCGGTCAGTACGGCGGCCAGGGTGGGCAATACGGCTACGGGCGCGACGAAGGGCGCGGCCGCGAATGGCAGTCGCAGCAGCGCGAGGAGTTCGACCCCGACTACGACCAGTGGCGCAACGAGCAGATGCGCAACCTGGACAACGACTACCGTAGCTGGCGTCAGGATCGCTACAAGAAGTTCGCCGACGAGTTCGACAAATGGCGCACTTCGCGCACGGGCAGCCAGGCCGGCGCCGGCAGCGGCCAGGAGTCGGGCACGGGCACGGCTGCCGGCTCGACGCCGTCTTCCGGCACCGGTACCCACTCCGGCGCGCAGGGCCGCAACAAGTAGGCCGGCCACAACGGGCGCAGGGCGACGCAGCGCGCCGTCCTGCGTCCGCGCAGCGGGCCGCCTTCGGGCGGCTCGCCGCCTGCGGACGCAGCTTGCGATCAGGCGGCGGTACGAGGGTGCACGCGCCGCCGCTCCACCGGGTCGATGCGCAGTGCCTGCCGGTATTTGGTCACCGTGCGCCGTGCCACGACCAGGCCCTGGCGGGCCAGCAGCCGCGCGATCTGCGCGTCCGAGAGCGGTGCGTGCGGGCGTTCGTCGCGGATCATGTCGCGGATCAGACCGCGGATGGCCGTGCCCGAATAGGTATTGCCGCTCACCGAGGTCATTGCGCGCGAGAAGAAGTACTTGAGTTCGAACACGCCGAGCGGCGTCGCCATGTACTTGTTGTTGGTGACTCTCGACACGGTGGATTCGTGCATGCCGGTTTCGCCGGCGATCTCCTTCAGGCCGAGCGGCTTCATCGCCATCGGGCCCAGCTCGAAGAAACGCCACTGGCGGTCGATGATCGCCTGGGCCACGCTCAGGATGGTGACGAAGCGCTGTTCGACGTTGCGCAGCGTCCAGCGTGCCTCCTGCAGATGGGTGGCCAGTTCGGCGTTTTGGCTGCAGCGGTGGCGCTGGAACAGCTCGGCATAGACCTGGTTGATCCGCACGCGCGGCAACACTGCCGGATTGAGCATCGCCGTCCACCGGCCGCGCACGCGCCGCACGACGACGTCGGGCACCACGTACTGCGCATGCGTGCCGTCGAAACGCCAGCCCGGACGGGGGTCGAGGCGACGGATGCTCTCGCAGGCGGCTTCGATGTGCGCCGTATCCTTGTCGAGCAGCTGTGCCAGGCGCTGCACGTCGCGGGCAGCCAGTCGGTCGAGATGTCCGGTGACGATCGCATGGGCGGTCGCGCGCAGTTCCGGGCACGGGATGCGGGGCAGTTGCAGCAACAGGCATTCGGCCACGCTGCGCGCCGCGATCCCCGCAGGTTCCAGCGATTGCACGCGCCGCAGCGCGATGGCCAGCTCCTCGGCGTCGGGCGCGGGATCGAGCTCCCCGTCCTGCAACAGGCCGTCCAGCGGCTGGCGCAGGTAGCCGTCGTCGTCGAGCGATTCCACCACCGCTTTCGCGAGCACGAGATCACGGGCCGGAAGCGGGAGCACGTCGAGCTGCTCGTGCAGATGCGGGCGCAACCCGCCGCGTGCAGCCACGAAATCGAGCGCACCGAACTGCCCGTCGTCGGCACGGCGGCTCGATGCCGAGCCGTCCTCCATCCACGCATCGCGCTCCTCGTCCACCGGCTCGGTGTTTTCGCGCGGCTGCGTCACCGCGGGCTCGGCGTCGATCTGCATCGACGCCGCTTCGTCGAGCTGCGAACCGGCGGCGACGGCGACTTGCGGCGCCGCTGCCGTCTCGATCTCGTCGGGTTCGGTGTCGTCGGTTTCGAGAAACGGGTTGGTGCCGATCATTTCGTGAAGCTCCTGCACGAAGTCCACCGAGGACATCTGCAGCAACCTGACGGCATGCTGAAGGCGGGGGGAGAGGGTTTGTTGCTGGCGACGCTCGAGGCGCAGGCTGGATTGCATTCGCGGGACTCCTTCTTGTCGAAATTCGGAACTGCGGCAAGAACCCTCGCAAGGGTCGTGCCAGCCGGACGACGCGCCGAAACTTCGCGTCATCGAACCGAAATCCGGCGAACCGCATCGAACGTGCGTGCGTCGCCTTGCGGCAGCCATCGGGTGCGGCGCGTGCCTGACCTGATATCCGCGAAAGTTGCCGCAATACCTGCCTCGCTGCGGGCGGGACGCTCGGCGTACCGCCCCCGTGAGCTTGTGCGTGCACCGGGTGGCGCCTAACATCGCGGTTCCTTTCCAGCGTCGAAGGTAACGCGTGCCGAATACCAGCCCTCCCCGCAAGCGCGCACGGCCGTCGGCGACCGGTAACGGTGCGAACGACGGTCGCGCGCGCGGCGCCGGCGCAGGCGACGAGCCGCGCACGGCGACGTCGTTTCCGATCGTCGGCATCGGCGCCTCGGCGGGTGGCCTGGCGGCGTTCGAGGCGTTCTTCGCAGCCATGTCGCCGCATGCCGCCACCGGCATGGCGTTCGTGCTGGTGCAGCATCTTTCGCCCGACCACAAGAGCATCCTGGCCGAGCTGGTCCAGCGCTACACCCGGATGACGGTGCGCGAGGCCGCCGAAGACATGGCGGTCGAGCCGGATTGCATCTACATCATCCCGCCCGGCTACGACCTGGCGTTCCGGGACGGGCGGCTGCGGCTGAGCAGCCATGCTCCGGGCCGCGGAGTCCACCTGACGGTGGATCACTTCTTCCGCTCGCTCGCCGCGGCTCAGCGCGAGCGGGCGATCTGCGTCATCCTGTCGGGGGCGGGCAGCGACGGTTCGCTCGGACTGCGCGACGTCAAGGGCGAAGGCGGCCTGGTGATCGCGCAGACGCCCGAGACGGCCGAGTGCGACGGGATGCCGCGCAGCGCCATCGCCACCGGCATGGTCGACTACGTGCTGCCGCCAGCGGCGATTCCGGCGCGCATCTTCGCCTACGTGCGTTACGCCTTCGATCCGAAGCGTACGTCCGACGCCGGGCCCTCGCGCGACGGCGCGCTGCAGAAGATGTGTGCGCTGCTGCGTACCCGGACCGGCCACGACTTCTCGCACTACAAGGAGACGACCCTGGTCCGGCGCATCGACCGGCGCATGGCGCTGCACCAGATCACGCGCAGCGACGACTACCTGCGGCATGCGCGCGAGAACCCGGCGGAAATCGACGCGCTGTTCCGCGACCTGCTGATCGGCGTGACCAGCTTCTTTCGCGATCCCGAAGCGTTCGCCGCACTGCAGGAGAAAGTGATCCGGCCGCTGCTGTCGCGCAAGAGCCCGCACGAACCGGTGCGCGCCTGGATATGCGGCTGCTCGACCGGCGAGGAAGCGTATTCGATCGCGATCCTGCTCTACGAGCAGGCGCTGGAACTGGACCGCAGCTTGGAGATCCAGATCTTTGCCACCGACATCGACCGGAACGCGATCGCGCGGGCGCGAAGCGGCGTCTTTCCGGCCAGCATCGCGGCCGACGTGTCGAGGGAGCGGCTGGTGCGGCACTTCATGCAGGATCCGGGCAGCAGCACCTACCGCATCCAGAAGCACATCCGCGACCTGCTGGTGTTCTCCGAGCAGGACGTGATCCGGGACCCGCCGTTCTCCAGGCTCGACCTGATCAGTTGCCGCAATCTGCTGATCTATCTGAACGCCGACATCCAGAAGAAGCTGATCCCGCTGTTTCACCATGCGCTGGCGCCCGATGGCGCGCTGTTCCTCGGTACGTCGGAGACGGCGGGCGAGGCGGTGCGCCTGTTCCGCGTCGTCGACCGCAAATGGAAGTTGTATGCCCGGCTGCCCGACGAGGCGGGTCACGCACGGCCGGTGTTGACCGAGTTCGTGCCGCCGCTGTTCGACATCCAGCAACGGCGTACCGACCCCCCCGCCGCCGGTGCCGAGCGCGAGCAGAGCAACCTGCGCCGGATCACCGAGCAGGCGCTGCTGGCACACTATGCGCAAACCGGTGTGCTGGTCGACGCGCGCGGCCGCATCCTGCATATCTTCGGACGCAGCGGCCGGTTTCTCGAGCCGGCCGATGGCGATGCCGCGCTGAACCTGCTGCCGATGGCGCGTGAAGGCCTGCGGCGCGAGCTGACCATTGCCTTGCCCCGGGCGGTTGCCACCAAGCAGCCGGTGGCCCATTCCGGGCTGCGCGTGAAATCCAACGGCGGATACATCCCCGTCGACCTCGTGGTGCGGCCGGTCGAAGCGAGTGCCGGCGCGGCGACGCTGTATCTGGTGGTGCTGGAGGAAGCCGCGGAGCGCGCGCAGGCAGCGGCCGATGGCGATGCGCCCGCGGCCGGGCAGGCCAGCCATATCACCGCGCTCGAGCAGGAGCTGCGCTCGAAGGAGGAGTACCTGCAGACCACGCTGGAGGAAATGGAGACGACGCAGGAGGAACTGAAATCGACCAACGAGGAGATGCAGTCGGTGAACGAAGAGCTCCAGTCCGCCAACGAGGAACTGGAGACGTCCAAGGAAGAGCTGCAGTCGGTGAACGAAGAGCTGTCGACCGTCAATGCCGAGCTGCAGGACAAGGTGAGCGACCTCTCGCGCGCCAACAACGACATGAACAACCTGCTCGCCAGTACCGGAGTGGGCACGTTGTTGATCGACCATCAGCTGCGCATCGTGCGCTTCACGCCGGCCGCCACGCAGGTGGTCAACCTGATCGCCGGCGACATCGGCCGGCCGCTCGAGCACGTGTCGACCAATGTGGTCGGCTACGAGCACATGATCGACGACATCCGCAGCGTGCTCGACAGCCTCGTCGCGAAGGAGGCCGAAGTCCAGGTCAAGGGAGGGGCGTGGTACCTGATGCGCATCCGCCCCTACCGTACGATGGAGAACCTGATCGAAGGGGCGGTCGTCACGCTGATCGACATCAGCGAGCGCAAGAAGGCCGAGGAATCGCTGCGCCGCAGCGAGGCGCGCCTGAACGCGTTCATCCGGCAGGCCTACGCCGGAGTCGGCGAAACCAACCTGGACGGCCGTTACCTTTTCGTCAACGATCGCTTCTGCGAGATGCTCGGCTACACGCGTGACGAGCTACTGCAGCGCCGCCTGCACGAGATCACGGAACCGGAAGATCTCCCGCGCGTGCTGGCGTGCATGCAGGGACTGGCGCAGGGCGGCCCCGACCAGAAGATCGATCACCGCTATGTCCACAGGAACGGCTCCCGGGTGACAGTGCACGACCGGATCAGCGTCATCCGCGATACCGCCGGCCGGCCGGCTTCGCTGCTGATCCTGTCGGTCGACGTGCCGGACTCCTGATCGCCACGGCTCCCGATCGCCCGCGCTGGCGTCTCCTTTCGTCGAGGGCTAAGCTACGTGAGCGGGCAGCCGGCACGGGGCTTGCCGGCATCCGTACAGCGGTGGCAGCGAGAATTCGTCACCTGCGGCGCGAGGGCAGGGTGAACAAGGGCGACACTGGGGAGCCGGGAAGCCTATCCGGCACACCGGGCAATCCGGAAGAGGTGCGCCGTGTGGCCGAATCGCGCGCTTCCGAGCGTCTCGGCCAGTGGCGCGAACTCGGGGAGTCGGGAAACGTCGACCGGCTGCTGCACGAGCTCGGCGTGCACCAGGTCGAGCTCGAAATGCAGAACGAGGAGCTGCATCGCACGCAGGAGACCCTCACTGCTGCCCGCGACCGCTATCAGGATCTGTACGAGTACGCGCCGGTCGGCTACCTGACGCTGGCCGCCGACGGGCGGATCACCGAAGCCAATCGCCTGGCGGAGATGCTGATCGGCCAGCCGGTGAGCAGGCTGGTCGGCCACCGGCTGAGCGATTTTCTCGCGCTGCCCGACCGCATGCGATTCCGCCACCGATTCGCCCGCCTGCTCGCGGGCGAGGCGGTAGGGGCGCAGGAACTGGATCTCGCACCGCGGCCGGAGCGGCCCGGGGTGCGCGCGGCGCTGACCATGTCGTTGCTGATCGAGGAAGATGGCACCTCGCGCTACCGGGTCGCGCTGCTCGACATCACCGAACGCGCGGCCATGCGGCAGGACGCAAGCCGGCTGGCGGCCATCGTTGCCTCATCGGACGAAGCGATCATCGGCCGTGCCGTCGATGGCGTGGTGACTTCCTGGAACGGCGCAGCCGAGCGGCTGTTCGGGCTGTCCGCCGCCGAGGCGATCGGCCGTCCCCTGGGTCGCCTCGTGCCGCCCGAGCGTCGCGCCGAGGAGCAGGACATGCTGCGCCGGGTGCGCCATGGCGAGCGGCTGCTGTCCTTCGAGACCGAGCGCTGTCGCGCGGACGGAACGCGCGTATTCGTGTCGGTGAGCATCTCGCCGATCCGCGATGACGAAGGGCGCGTGGTCGGTTCGTCGCTGATCGCGCGCGACATCGGCGAGCGCCGGCGCGCCGAGCGGGCGCTGCACAAGCGGCTGCGCCAGCTCGACCTGCTTTCCCAGGTCGGCCAGATGCTGATCATGGGTGATCAGGGATCGGCCGATGTTCGCCACGAGCTGTTCGATCGCGTTCGACTGGCAGTGGGCGGCGAGATCTGCGCGAGCTACGAAATCGGCGATCCGCCCGACACGCTGCGCCTGGGCTTCGATCGCGGGCTGTCGGAGACCCAGCGGGAGGCCATGGCCCGTCTGCCGATGGACGGCTCGCTGTGCGGAACGGCAACGCGGCGGCGCTCGCCGCTGATCGTCGAGAACCTGCAGGATTGCGACATGCCCGAAGCCGACGTCCTGCGTGCGGCGGGCGTACGCTGCTATGCGGGCTTCCCGCTCGTCGCCAATGGGGAGGTGTTCGGCGTCGCCTGCTTCGCCTCCACCACGCGCGACCGCTTCCACGAAGGCGACCTGCAGGTGATCCAGACGGTCTGCGACCAGGTTTCGGCCATGCTCGAGCGCACGCGGCTGATGAACGAACTGCATTCGCGCGAGATCTCGCTCAAGCTGGCGGACCGGCGCAAGGACGAGTTCATCGCGACGCTGGCGCATGAGCTGCGCAATCCGCTCGCGCCGATCCGCAACGCGATCGGGCTGCTGCGCCGCGACGGCGCGCAGAACCCGCAGGTCGCCTGGTGTCGCGACGTGATCGAGCGCCAGGTCACGCGGATGACGCACCTGCTCGAAGACCTGCTCGATGTCAGCCGCGTGATGCGCAACCGCATCGAGTTGCGACGCGAGCGCATCGAGCTGCAGCGCGTGATCGACGAAGCGGTCGAGACGGTCCGTCCGCTGATCGATGCGCTCGGCCACCGGCTGACGTTCGATCTGCCCGACGAGCCGCTGGTGCTCTACGGGGACCTGACCCGCCTTACGCAGGTGCTTGCGAACCTGCTCAACAACGCGGCGAAATACACCGATGGCCACGGCTGCATCGATGTGTCGGCGCGGCGCTGCGGCGACGAGGTGCGAATCGGCGTGCGCGACAACGGCATCGGCATCGAGCCGCACCAGCTGGCAGGCATTTTCGAGATGTTCTCGCAGCTCAAGCCGGCGCTGGAGCGCTCGCAGGGCGGACTGGGAATCGGACTGTCGTTGTCGCGCAGACTCGTCGAGCTGCACGGGGGGCGCCTGGAAGCGTACAGCGAAGGTGCCGGCCGGGGCAGCGAGTTCGTCGTGTACCTGCCGATCGTGCGTCTCAAGGGCGATTCCGCGCCGTCGCCGGCGTCGGCGACACCGGCCCCGATCGACAGCGCGGCCGGCGGTCGGCGCGTGCTGGTGGTGGACGACAACGTCGACGCGGCGCAGACCCTGGCCGCCATGCTGGCCCTGCTCGGTCTGGAAGTCCGCGTGGCATTCGGCGGTCAGGAAGGGCTGCGCATGGCCGAACAGTGGCGCCCCGACGCGGCGGTGATCGACATCGGCATGCCCCAGCTGAACGGATACGAGATGTGCCGGCGGTTGCGCACCCAGCCGTGGGGCGAGCACATGGTGCTGGTTGCCTGCACCGGCTGGGGCCAGGACGAGGATCGCCAGCGCGCGCGTGCGGCCGGATTCGATCACCACGTGGTCAAGCCGGTGGATCCGGATGCGCTGATCGAGCTGCTGGCAGGCGGGCCGCCCGTGCGCGGCGCGCAGTGATGCAACAGGCCGCCACAGCGGCCTCTGCCGTCGGGCCCGATCGGGCATGCTCCTTGCCCGCGGCATGGATGGCCATCGATCCTCAGTCCGGCCGGGATGCGGTCGAAGACGCTGCCGACCCCGCGGCGGACCTGCAGGCGGTTCCCCACGCTGGCCACAGGCCTGCGGCACACACGCATGACATCGTCGTCGTCGGCGCCTCGGCCGGGGGCGTGCCGACGTTGCGCCGGCTCCTCGATGATCTGCCGGCAGACCTGCCGGCGGCGTTGTTCGTGGTCCTCCATACGCATGCCGATGCCCCTTCGCAACTGCACGAGATCCTCGGCCGCGCCGGCAGCCTCGAAGCCTTCGCCGCCCGCGACGGCATGCCGATCGAACCGGGACGGATCCACGTGGCGCCGAACGACCATCATCTGCTGGTCGAATCGGGCCGCATGGCGGTGATCCGCGGTCCGCGCGAGAACCGCCACCGGCCGGCCATCGATCCGCTGTTTCGCTCCGCCGCGTGGGCCTACGGCCCGCGCGTGGTCGGCGTGGTCCTGAGCGGCGGACTCGACGACGGAACCGCCGGCCTGTGGGCAGTGAAGAGCTGCGGTGGAACCACGGTCGTGCAGGAGCCGACCGAGGCGCTCTATCCGGAGATGCCGCTGAACGCGCTGATGCACAACCGGATCGACCACCGGCTCCCGATCGGCGAGATCGGCCCCTTGATCGCGCGCCTGGCGCACGAACCGGTCGCGGCGGCGCCCTCCGGGCCGCCGGCTTCCACGATCGGCGACGAGATCGAATTCGCAAGGCTGCGCGGCGACCTGCAGGCGATGACCCGGCTCGGCACGCTCACGCCCTTCACCTGCCCGACGTGCCGGGGGGCGTTGTGGGAGATGAACGAGGCGGGCAACCTGCGCTATCGCTGTCACACCGGCCACGCGTTCTCGCAGCGTACGTTGATCCTCGAACAGGATACGGCGATGGAGGAGGCGATCTACATGGCGCTGCGCGCGGTCGAGGAGAAGGCCGCGACACTGCGCCGCCTCGGCGAACGCTGGCCCGACCGCTTTCCGGCCACGTCGGTCCAGTACGAGGAGCGCGCCCGCGAGCTGGAACGGACGGCCGATCGCCTGCGGGCGCTGCTGGCCGGCGCCTCTTCGTGAGGCCGGCGCGCGGCAGGAAGGGGAACGTCGCTCAGTGACGTCATTCGGGACGTCATTCGGGACGTCATTCAGCGGCGCGCGGCCCGGCCCACCGTGCGCGCGGCAACCAGTTCGGCCGCTCCGAGCAGATCGGCGCAGCGGTAGTGCGGTTCGCGCATCGGCGCCATGCGCCATACGGTTTCGTTGCCCACGTCGAGCAGCACCGTGGTGCAGCCCGCACGCCGTCCCGCTTCGACGTCGTCGAGGATGTCGCCGATCATCCACGAGCGTTCGAGCGCGAAACCGTGGCGCGCGGCGGCACGGCGAAGCAATCCCGGCGCGGGTTTGCGGCACCGGCAGCCGTCGGGCGCATCGGGCGCGTGCGGGCAGGTGTACCAGCCGGCCAGCGTGACGCCGGCTTCGTCGTGCAGGCGACGGCACAAGGTGCGTCGCAGCAGCGCGAACGCCGCGCGCGAAAAGCGGCCGCTGGCCAGTCCGGACTGGTTCGTGACGATCACCAGCGGCAGACCGAGGCTCGCGAGCAGCCGAAGCCCGGCCAGCGCATTGGGCGCGAAGCGCAGGCGCGCCGGATCGACATTGAACGGCACGTCTTCGACGATCGTGCCGTCCTTGTCGAGGAATACCGCCGGAAGGCGGCCCGGGCGGTCATGCATCAAGCGTCGCGCTTCGTGCGCACGGCCGCGCGCGAGCCGCCCGGCCCGGCGTGCCGGCCGGCGCGCGCCCGGCTCGAGCGGTCGAGCCACCATTGGAGCAACGGCCACGATCGCTGCACGAAGCGCTGCAGCGACCCGCTGCCCGGCGCGCCGGGCCGCCCGGTGGGCCAGGCGGGAAGCACCAGCGGCAGCAGCGACAACAGCAGCGACAGCAGGGCAAACGTGCCTGCCGGCCGTTGCGCCGGTGCGGGAGGCGGATCGGCCGATGCCCCGTCACGCGCCGCCGCCGGCGGTGCGCGGCGCCGGATCAGCGCGATCACCGCGGTGGGGGGGGCGGGGGCCCGCCGCACGGGGCCCGGCCGGCGCGCGCCGCGGGGGCCGGCCGCGGGGGGGGGGTGGAGCGCACGGACGAACTCGGTGTCGCGTCGAACGATCGCCGCCTCGGTGCGCCGGATGCGTTCGGTGAGGGATTCGTCGACCGGCATCGCCGCACGCTTCATCGCGAAGGCCCGGCAGCCGGCAGGACGACGTCTTCCTCGGTGGTGGGGATCGTCAGATGGCGCAGCGTGGCCGGCAAGGCCAGCAGGCGGTACAGTGCACGCGCCTTCAGCAGCGCCGCAGCCACCATCGCCACATTGAGCACCGCGACCAGCAGCGCCGCCCAGGCCCAGCTCCAGCCGGCTTCGACCACCCACGCCGCGACGATGAGCCACAGCGCGCCCCATGCGGTGAGCGCGGCCACCGCGGCGGCGCCAACCAGCAACACGATCAGGCCGAGCGCGCGCCCGGCCAGTTGCAGCTCCAGCGTCAGCAGCTGTACCCGTTCGCTCAGCATGCCCGACAGGGCGCCGAGCAACGACTCGAGCCTGCCGGGCATGGCGCCGGCCCCGGAAGGCCGCGCGCCCGTGCCGGTCACGAATGCCTCGCCATGCGCGCCAGCAGAAAGCCGACCGCCACGGCGGCGCCGACCATCGCCA
>JAHDYE010000041.1 GCA_023383035.1 Burkholderiaceae bacterium
GATTCGAGACGGCCGCAGGGATGATGCTCAAGGGCCTGACCGTACAGTACCTGTTCCGCCGAACCTGCAGGCTGCAGAAGGGACAGACGATCCTGTTCCACGCGGCGGCGGGCGGGGTGGGGCTGATCGCGATGCAGTGGGCGAAGGCGCTCGGCGTCACCGTGATCGGCACCGTCGGCTCCGAGGAGAAGGCGGCGCTGGCGCGGCGCTTCGGCTGCGATCACACCATCCTGTACCGGCGCGAGAACGTGGTCGAGCGGGTGCGCGAGATCACGGGTGGCGCGATGGTGCCGGTGGTCTACGACTCCGTGGGCAAGGACACCTTCGAGGCGTCGCTCGACTGCCTGCAGCCGTTCGGGCTGATGGTGAGCTTCGGCAGCTCGTCGGGGCCGGTGCCGCCGATTCCGCTGACCGTGCTCAAGGGTTCGCTGTACCTCACGCGGCCCACGCTGATGGCTCACATCGCCAACCGCGCGAACCTCGAGGAAATGGCGGCCGACCTGTTCCGCATGGTCGGCTCGGGCAAGATCGGCATCGAGATCGACCAGCGCTACCGCCTCGCCGACGCGGTGCAGGCACATCGCGAACTCGAGGCGCGCAAGACCACCGGTTCGTCGCTGATCCTGCCGTAGGCGCGTGGTGCCCGGCGAATTCCTCGCGGCCGAGTCGGGCGACCGGCCGGGCGATGCGCCGCCGCCCGGTGCCGCGCGGCAGGCCGATGCGGCACGTCGCTTCGGCGGCGTGGCGCGGCTGTACGGCGACGAGGCGCTGGCCAGGCTCGCCACGGCGCACGTGTGCGTCGTCGGCGTGGGCGGCGTCGGTTCGTGGGCGGCCGAGGCACTGGCGCGCTCGGGCATCGGACGGCTCACGCTGATCGACCTCGACCACGTCGCCGAGTCCAACGTGAACCGGCAGGTGCACGCGCTCGACTCGACGCTGGGCGCCTCGAAGGTGCAGACCATGCGCGCGCGCATCGCCGACATCTGGCCCGGCTGCCGCGTGCAGGTCGTCGACGACTTCGTCACCGCCGATAACGCCGAGGCGTTGTTGCCCCGCGATGCGCTCGTCGTCGACGCGATCGATGCGCCGCGCGCCAAGGCCGCGATGATCGCCTGCGCGCACCGTCGCGACCAGCCGATCATCGTCTGCGGCGCCGCGGGTGGGCGCACCGATCCGCTGCGGTTGCGGCGCGACGACCTCTCGCGTACGCGCGGCGACGCGCTGCTGGCGGCGGTGCGAGCGCGCCTGCGCCGCGAATACGGGTTTCCGCGCGAGCCGGGCAGGCGCTTTCGGGTTGACGCGGTGTACTCCGACGAGCCGCCGCCGCGCGTGCCTGCTGCCGCGGCCTGCACGCGCGACGCGCGCAGCGGCACGCCGCTGAGCTGCGCCGGCTACGGTTCGCTGGTCACGGTCACCGCGGCGATGGGGCTGGCCGCGGCGTCATGGGCGATCGCGCAGCTGCTTGCCGACAGACCGGCGGCGACGCAAAAATAGACATCACCTATGGGTTAAATTCAAACATTTGATTGGATCTATATTGAGGGTTGCACCTAGACTCGCGCTCATACCCACACCAGCAACGAGGACTGAACCATGAGCGACACCAAACTCACCACCACCGGCGGCGCGCCGGTCCCCGACAACCAGGATTCGCTCACCGCCGGGCGGCGCGGCCCGATGCTGCTGCAGGACGTCTGGTTCCTCGAGAAGCTGGCGCACTTCGACCGCGAGGTCATCCCCGAGCGGCGCATGCACGCCAAGGGTTCGGGCGCCTTCGGCACTTTTACCGTCACGCACGACATCACGAAGTACACGCGCGCGAAGCTGTTCTCGCAGATCGGCAAGAAGACCGACCTGTTCCTGCGTTTCTCCACGGTGGCCGGCGAGCGCGGCGCGGCCGACGCCGAGCGCGACATCCGCGGCTTCGCGGTCAAGTTCTACACCGAGGAAGGCAACTGGGACCTGGTCGGCAACAACACCCCGGTGTTCTTCTTCCGTGATCCGCTGAAGTTCCCGGACCTCAACCACGCGGTCAAGCGCGATCCGCGCACCAACCTGCGCAGCGCGAGGAACAACTGGGACTTCTGGACTTCGCTGCCCGAGGCGCTGCACCAGGTCACGATCGTGATGAGCGACCGCGGCATCCCGGCGTCGTACCGGCACATGCACGGCTTCGGGTCGCACACCTTCAGCTTCATCAACGCGAACAACGAACGCTACTGGGTGAAGTTCCACTTCCAGACCCGGCAGGGCATCAGGAACCTGACCGACGAGGAAGCGGCACGGCTGATCGGCGAAGATCGCGAGAGCGCGCAGCGCGATCTGTACGACGCGATCGAGCGCAAGGAGTTCCCGCGCTGGACGATGTACGTGCAGGTGATGCCCGAGAAGGATGCGGCAAAGCTGCCGTACCACCCGTTCGACCTGACCAAGGTCTGGTACAAGAAGGACTACCCGCTGATCGAGGTCGGCGTGCTCGAGCTGAACCGCAACCCGGAGAACTACTTCGCCGACGTCGAACAGGCGGCGTTCAATCCGGCCAACGTGGTGCCGGGCATCGGTTTCTCGCCCGACCGCATGCTGCAGGGGCGGCTGTTCTCGTACGGCGACGCGCAGCGCTACCGGCTCGGCGTGAATCACTACCAGATCCCGGTCAACACGCCGAAGTGTCCGTTCCACAACTTCCACCGCGACGGTGCGATGCGCGTGGACGGCAACAACGGCAGCACGCTCGCCTACGAGCCGAACAGCTACGGCCAGTGGCGCGAGCAGCCCGACTACAGCGAGCCGCCGCTGCAGCTCGAAGGGCCGGCCGATCGCTGGAACTTCCGCGAGGACGACGACGACTACTTCTCGCAGCCGCGCGCGCTGTTCAGGCTGATGACGCCGGCGCAACAGCGGGTGCTGTTCGAGAACACCGCGCGCGCGATGGGCGATGCGCCGGTCGAGATCAAGCGGCGGCACATCGCCAACTGCACCAAGTGCGATCCTGCCTACGGCGCGGGTGTCGCCAACGCGCTCGGGCTCGAGGGCTAGCACGGCGCCCCGGAAGGAAGCCGCGGCTTCCTTCCGGGCCGCGGCCGGGGGAGGGCGGCCGTAAACGGGTAGCATCTGCGCTGCGCACAGCTACCCCCCTCCAGCATGAGCCGAACCGGCACGGTCGCCGTCTATTTCGTCGCATCCCCCCTCCAGTATCTGGCGGCCCGCCGCATTGCGGAGACGTTCGAGGCGGGCGCGCGGCAGGTGCTGGTCTGGTACAAGCGGGGCTTCGAAGCGGCCATCGAAGCCGATCGATGGGACGCCAGCAGCTACATGGCCTGGCCGCGCATCGAGCCGCTGCCGGGGGTGTTCGGCCGGCATCGCCGGTTGCGCGCCAACATCCGGCTGGTGGCCGGACTGGCCGGCCCGTGCGAGCGGCTGGTGCTGCACAGCGCGGTCTTCGATACCGAGGCGATCAACTACTTCGTGCACGCGTTGCCGCTGGCCTGCGGCGCGCACGAGACGCACGCGCGCATCCTGCCCGACGGCCTGATCAGCATCCGCCGTTATCCGCTGTCGTTGCACAGGCGCGTGCTCCAGTGCGCACGCAAGCTGCGCAGGCTGTTCGCGCCGGAGCTGAACTATCGGTGCTTCGGCGGCGACCGCATCGGCTCGGATGCGCCGTTCTGCGATCGTGTCTACGTGCTGCCCGGTCTGCCTCACGAGTATCCCGCCGACAAGGTATGCGCGCTGCCGCCGCTGGTCGAGGCGGTGCAGGAGGCGGCGGCGGATCCTCGTGCTCGCCGGGCATTGGTGATCGGACAACCGCTGACCGGCTTCCGGCTGATGTCGGGTGCCGAGGTGGCGGCGGTGACCGCGCGCATCCGGCGCTGGCTCGACGGCGAGGGCATCGCGCAGGTCGATTACAAGGCGCATCCGAAGGATCCCGCGCGCGAGCTTTGTCATCCGGACTACCGGCTGATCGATGACGTCGCGACGCTGGAGTCGCACATGGCGCATACCCGTTACGACGCGGTGGTCGGCGTGCGCTCGTCATCGCTGCTGCTGGCGCGGCAGATCTACCCGAAGCCGGTACGCGTGATCGCGTTCGGATGGGAGTCGCTGCGGTTCAAGTCGGAGCGCGAACGGGAAGACATGCGGCGAGCGTTCGCCAGCTGCGGCGTGGAGTTCGCGTGAGCCGCGCGCGGTGGCGTGAGCGGATTCCGCCGGCCGGTTCATGGTTGCATGCCGCGAGGGCTGCCGGGGGTGCAGACCGTGTCGGTCTGACCGGGCTGTACCTGTTCTGCCTCGGCTACGTCGGCAGCAAGCCGCTGGCCAATGTCGGGCTGGCGGTGCTGGTAGCCGCCTTCGTCGCAGCGGTCGCTCGCGATCCGGCTCGCTGGCGCGGCGATCCGTTGCTGCGGCTGGGGATCGCGTGGGTGTTCTATGTCGGCGCACTGATGGCCTGGCGCTCGTATGGGGGGATGCCGGGATCGCTGCTGGGGGCGGAGAATCTCTGCCTGGCGCTGATTCCGGCGGTGGCCTGGGCGACCGGCGGTCGGGCGCCGCGAATCCTTGCGGCGCTGCTGCTCGCACTGCTCGGGCTGCTGGTGCGACTTGCGTTCGACCTGCGATGGGGCCAAGGGCCGTGGTTCGATTACGCGAGCACGCCGGACATGATGGGCGTGAACCGGAACATTTCGAGCCTGATGCTCAATACCGCGATCATCGGTGCGCTGCTGTGGCTGCTGGCCGGACTGCGCGGCCGGTCGCGGACCGGACATCGCGATACCGGCCGCTGGTCCGCGATCGTCGGCGGCCTCGCGTTGCTCGTCGTGCTGCTCGCGCCATGGGTCGCGTCGCCGTCGCGCATGCTCTGGCTGTCGCTGGTCTTCGTGGTCGTGGTCGTGCTCGCGCGGTTGCTGCCGCATCGGGCTCGATGGGTGGCGGCCGCCATCGTTGCGTGCTTCGCCGCGATCGTGGCGGTGATGGTGAACAGCGGCCATTTCGGCACCGTCCTGACCAAGGACATGGACACCTGGCGCGTGCTGCTGTCGGGCGAATGGTCCGTCGTGCCGGAATCGTCGAGCGGCCTGCGGTTCCGGATGCTTCAGATGGGCCTCGAGGCGCTGGCTGCCAATCCGTGGACCGGAGTGGCCAATTCCGGTTCGCAGATCCTCCGGCAGAATCCGGACTTCGTGCTGTCGTCGGCGGCGCAGTTGCACAACGGCTACCTCGAGATCCTCGTGCGCACGGGGCTGGTCGGGTTGGCGTTCTTCGTCGCTGCGCTCGCGCTGGCAGGCCGCGCCGCGCATCATGCCGATCGCGATGGCCGGATGCCGTGGCCGCTGCGCGAACTGCTGCTTGCCGCGCTGCTGCTGTTCCTGCTGATCAACCTCTCCATCGCTCTGGTGTTCTTCCAGCACGGCTGGCAGTACCTGGTGCTGTTCGCCGGCATCGCGCACGGCTTTTCCGTCGCGGCGCAAACGGGGGACGCGAGCGCCAGGCCTGTCGCGAAGCGCATCCTGATCGTTCGCAGCGGAGCGATCGGCGACGTGGTGTTCGCTTCGCCGCTGGCGGCGGCGCTGCGGCGCACCTGGCCGCACGCCCGGATCGCGTGGGTGGTCGAGCCCGGCATCGACGCGCTGATCGCGCACGATCCCACGCTCGACGAGATCATCGTCTGGCCCAAGGCCGAATGGCTCGGCCTGTGGCGCGCGCGCCGGCTGCGCGAGTTGTGGCGGCGGGTGCGCGCCTTCCGCGCCGGGCTGCGCGAGCGGCGCTTCGATCTCGCGCTCGACCTGCACGGCCTGGCCAAGGGCGCGCTGATCGCGCGCCTGAGCGGCGCGCCGCGGCGCATCGGGCTGGGCGCGCGCGAAGGCAGCCGCTGGCTGGTCACCGAGGTCGTGGCGCGCGGCGGCGACGCTTCGCGCATCGGTTCGGAGTATCTGCATCTCGCCCGTTACCTCGGGCTGGACTGCGACGACTTCCTGCCGCGGCTCACGCTCGATCCGCGCGCCGAGGCGCGGGCGATGGGGCTGCTGGCGCGGCACGGTATCGAGGCGCGCGGCTACGCGGTGTTCGCCGCGTTCACCACGCGCCCGCAGAAGCACTGGTTCGCCGAAGCCTGGCAGGCGCTCGCGCCGATGGTGCAGGAACGCACCGGCCTGGTGCCGGTGCTGCTGGGCGGTCCGTCGGACCGCGCCGAAGCGGCGCGCATCGTCGCCGGCGCGCCCGCGATGATCGATCTCGCCGGCCAGACCGGGCTGGCCGAGGCGGCGGCGCTGGTGCGTCATGCCGGGCTGCTGGTCGGGGTCGATACCGGCCTCACGCACATGGGGATCGCGTTTTCGGTGCCCACCGTCGCGCTGTTCGGCTCGACCTGCCCCTATACCGTCACCGGCCGCGCCAACGCGCGCGTGATCCGGCTCGGCCTGGCCTGTTCTCCGTGCGGGCGCAGGCCCACCTGCAACGGCGCGTGGACCTGCATGCGCGACATCGCGCCGCGACGCGTGGCCGACGAGGCCAGCGCCGTGCTCGGCATCGCCGCATGAAAGTGCTGCACGTCGAGGCGGGGCGCCACGTTTACGGCGGCGCCCGGCAGGTGGCCTGGCTGGTCGAAGGACTGGCGCGGCGCGGCGTGGACAACCTGCTGGCCTGCCCGCCGGGAGCGGGGATCGCCGCGCACGTGGCCGGCAGCGCGCGGGTGCTCGAGATGCCGATGCGCGGCGATGTCGACGCGGCGCTGACATGGCGGCTGGCGCAGGCGATCCGCGCCGAGCGGCCCGACCTGGTGCATCTGCACAGCCGTCGCGGCGCCGACCTGTGGGGCGGCGTCGCGGCGCGCCTGACCGGTACCGCGTGCGTGCTGTCGCGACGGGTGGACAACCCCGAGCCGCGCTGGCTGGCGCGGGTCAAGTACCGGTTGTACGACCGCGTGATCGCGATCTCGCAAGGGATCCGCGACGTGCTGGCGGCCGAGGGGGTCGCGCCGCAGCGCGTGGAATGCGTGCGCAGCGCGGTCGATGCCGCGCCGTACCTGCAGCCGGTGGACCGGGCGGCATTTCGCGACGAGTTCGCGCTGGCCGCGGACGCGTGCGTGATCGGCATGGTCGCGCAGCTGATTCCGCGCAAGGGCCATCGCTACCTGATCGAAGCGGTCGACGCGCTGCGCGGCGATCATCCCGAGCTGCGCGTGCTGCTGTTCGGCCAGGGGCCGCTGCGCGCGCAGCTGCAGGCCGGGATCGACCAGCGCGGCCTGCGCGACACGATCCGCTTCGCCGGCTTTCGCACCGACCTGCCTCGCTGGCTGGGCGGGCTGGACATCCTCGCGCATCCGGCCGACATGGAAGGGCTGGGCGTGTCGCTGCTGCAGGCCTCCGCCGCCGCGGTGCCGATCGTCGCCAGTCGCGCCGGCGGCCTGCCCGAGGCGGTCGGCGACGAAGTCAGCGGCCTGCTCGTGCCGCCGGGCGACGTGCCGGCGCTCGTCGCGGCGTTGCGTCGCCTGCTCGCCGATGCCGGCCTGCGGCGCCGGCTCGGTGCAGCGGGCCGCGCGCGGATCCTGGCGGAGTTCTCGGTCGAGACCATGGTCGAAGGCAACCTGGCTGTCTACCATCGCGTATTGGCCGCGCGGGGAGCGCGGACCGCTGCTTCGGGAAACGCCGGATGAACTCCGCCGATCGCGTCGTCGTCGTCGTCTTCGTGCTCTACGTCGCGTTGCTCGCGGTGCTGCCACTCGCGATGAGCCCGCAGGACGTGTCGTGGACCTTCTCCGAGGAGGGTGTGTTCGAGCGCGCGTCGATCGTCGCGTGGATCGCGGCCGCCGCGGTGGTGATGCTGCGCATCCGGCCGCTGGAAGCGCGCGCCTGGGCCTTCGCCGCGCTGTACCTCGTGTTCGCGGCGCGCGAAGCCGACTGGCACAAGGCGTTCACCGCGGACAGCATCTTCAAGACCGCCTACTACCGCAGGACGCCGGCGCCGTTCGAGGAGAAGCTGATCGCGGGAATCGTCGCGCTGGCGCTGCTGCTGCTGTTCGTCTACGTGATCTACGTATCGATGCGTTTCCTGGTGCGCGAGCGCGGCTGGCGTTCGCGTGCCGGCGCCTGGCTGGCGTTCGGGCTGGCCCTGCTCTTCGTCGGCAAGGCGGTCGACCGCGCGCCGGCCATCCTCGAAGTGGACTACGGCATCGTGCTGCCGGCGATGCTGAAGCTGTACACGTCGGCTTTCGAGGAAGGGCTGGAGAGCTTCGTGCCGGTGATCCTCGCGTGGTCGGCGTGGGTCAGCCAGCACGAGCGGCGCTACCTGTCGGGCGGCCGCTGAACGGGCTGCCGCGTACGCCGTGACGGACGGCCACGGGTCGCGGCGCCGCGTGTCGCTCGCTGCGGACTTTCGCCGCCCGGGCCGCACGCGCCTGCGCCAGCCAGGCCAGCGTGATGCCGTGCGGATCGACGCAGCCGTCGGCGCCGCAGAACGTGGCGCCGGCGAAGCCTGTCGTCTTTGCCGGCACGATGCGCGTTGCCTCGGCGGGCTCGAGAACCTGCACCGGCAGGCCGAGCCGCTGCTGCATGATGGCCGCCTCGCGATGCGCGGCCCACTGCCCATGCGGCACGTAGAACAGGTAGCCGATCGGCCGGTAAGCGGCCTGCGGCATCGCACGATATTCCTCGATGCTGGCGGCCGACAATCTGACGTTCAGCGCCTCGGAGAACTGCACCCGTACGCCGGCGGCGCTGCGGCCGGTGGAGCCGGCCGCCGGCATCGCCTCGCGTTCGAGCAGCACGACGCTCAGGCCGCGTTCGGACAGGCGACGCGCGCAGGCCGCGCCGACGATGCCGGCGCCGACGATCAGGACGTCGGCGATGTGGGCCATTTCAGGCTGCGCTGCGGTGCGCCCATGCCACGCGGCAGGCGGCGAGATCCCACAGCGCCTGGCCCACGCTCTTGAACACGACCGGTCCCTGCGCGGGACGCGGCGCCTCGCCGGCGATCACCCGCTCGAGCGGCGTCACGACCGACCAGTCGATGCCGGCCTGCAGCAGATCGCCGGCCTCGTGGCGCGCGCCGGCCAGATCGTCGACGTACAGCGCGGCGCGCCCGAGCAGCGCTGCCGGCAGTTCGCACATGTCGGGGCGGAAGGCGCCCACCGCCGCGACGAAGCCGGTGAAGCGCGGGTGGTCGCGAAACAGCGGTGCCGTGGCGGTCGTGGCGGTGACCACCAGGTCGGCGTCGTCGAGCGCCTCCTGCGGCGTGCCGATGGCGCTGCAGTCGATGCCGCACGCGCGGGCGCGCCCGGCCAGCGCGGCTGCATGATCGGCGTCGCGCGAGCACACGCGCACGCGGCGTACGCCGAGCAGCGCGACGAAGGCTTCCAGATGCGCGCCGGCCTGCACGCCTGCACCGACGACCAGCAGCGACTGCCGTCGCGGCGGCGCCAGCTCGAGCGCGGCCAGCGCCGACATGGCCGCGGTACGGCGTGCCGTCACCGTGGGGCCGTCGAGCATCAGCAGGCGCTCGCCGGTATCGGCGCGCATCAGCAGCACTTCGCCCAGCAGCACCGGCAGGCCGCGCGCCGCGTTGCCTTCGTGCACCGTGACCAGCTTGGCGCTGGCATATTCGCCGTCGGTGGCCGGCATCGCGAGCAGCGTTCCGCCGGTCAGCGGCACGGCCAGGCGCTCGGGCGCGCGGGTGAGTCCCGCGTGCCGGCGGCGCAGCATGTCGCGCAGCGCCTCGACCAGCGCCGGCCAGGGCAGCGATTCGGCGGTTCGTGCAGCGTCGAGCAATCGCATCGCGGGGGTCGGGCGGCGCGCAGCGCCGTGATGCGCGGTGCCGCAGATGATAACCGGCGCACTTGCCGTTGCGGTACGATCGCCGGGCTTTGCCGGCCCGTGCATGCTTTCCGACCCGATCGACTTGCGAACGAATCCTTCGGCCTTTCGCGCGACGCGCGTTCGCCGCGCGGCGCGCGCGCAGCTGCGGCGATGAGCCCGGCCGAACGCGCCGATCTCGTGCTCGCCGGCATCGAGATCGCCGGCACGCTCGCGTTCGCGCTATCGGGTTTCATCGAGGCCACGCGCAAGCGCATGGACATCGTCGGCATCGCGACCGTGGCATTCGTTGCCGCGCTGGGCGGCGGAACGCTGCGCGACATCCTGCTCGACCGGCGCCCGTTCTTCTGGGTCGAGCGGCCGGGCTACGTCTGGCTGATCCTGGTGTTGACGGTCGCCGGTCTCGTGCTGATGCGTGCGCGCCACGTCGAATTCACCGGGCGCGCGATGCGCTGGCCCGATGCGCTGGGGCTCGGTCTGTTCAGCGTGGTCGGCACCAGCCAGGCGCTCGCCATGCAGCAGCCGCTGATCGTCGCGGCGCTGATGGGCGTGGTCACCGGCGTGTTCGGCGGCGTGATGCGCGACATCCTGTGCAACGAGGTGCCCACCGTGTTCCGCGACCACCGTCCCTACGCGGTGTGCTCGTTCGCCGGCGCCTGGACCTTCATCGCGGCGCAGGCGCTTGCCGCCCCGGCGTGGGTTGCGCTGAGTGCCGGCATCGGCGTCGCCGCGGGCTGGCGCATGCTGGCGCTGGCGCGCGACTGGCGCGTGCCCGGCTGGACCGGCCGCTGAACGCGCCGACGCCGTTCAGCGCCGGCCGGTGGTCAGCATCACGATGGCGCCGATCACGACGAAGGCGCCGACCGCCTGGATCGGCGCGATGCGCTGATCGAGGACGATCCAGCCGAGGAACAGCGCGGCGATCGGTTCGAAGTTCAGTACTGCCGCGTTGTTGACGGCGCCCAGTCGCGGCAGCAGCACGAACAGTGCCGTGATGGCCGAGCCGTACAGGACGGTCAGCAGCGCCAGCGCGAGCCAGCCGATGCCGTCGCGGGGCCAGTGGAAACTGCCGCCGAGCATGCCGCTCGCGAACGCGACGAGCGCCACCACGCTCATCAATACCAGCGTGCGCAGACGGCCGTCGGTGGTGCCCAGCCAGCGCGTGGTCAGGAACAGCGCGGTGGCGAAAGCCGCTGCGCCGCCGAGCGCGAACGCGACGCCGGTTCCCAACGACGCGGCCGCGCTCACGCCGGCCGGCCGGGCCAGACCGGCCACGTCCAGCGCGAGGGCCAGGCCGAGCAGCGCGATCGGCATCGCGACGAAAGCGCGCCGGGACGGGCGTTCGGCCCCGGCCGCCCAGGAGATCAGGCCGAGCATCATCGGAAAAGTGTTGAACGCCAGCAGCGCCAGCGCGACCGGGATCCGCGCCACCGCCGAATACAGGCACAGGCTCTGGAGCGAGACCAGCAGGCCGATCGCCGCCGCGCGGCGCAGCGTGGGCATCGGCATCCGCACCACCACGCCGGCCTGGCGCAGCAACAGCAGCACGAACAGCGCCGTCCCGAACGAGCGCACCGCGACCGCGGTGGCGACGTTGGCGCCATGATCGAACGCCAGGCGGGCGGAGACGTGGTTGCCGGCGAACGAAACGGCGAGCAGCAGCAGCAGCGAAACGCCGAGCCAGCGGGGAAGGGGAGGCGCGGTCATGGGCAGCCGCGAGCATACCAGCGCCGCGCGGCCGAACGACCGGGCACGCCGATTGCTCCGCAACCTGTATCTCGAGCGGTCGAGTGCGGTCCGCGCGCCGGATCGCGACGGACCGGTGTTGCCTTCCTCGAAGGAGATCCTCATGAAACGTACCACCCTGCTGCGAATCGCCCGCGTATCGATGCTCTCGGCGGCCGTCGGACTCGCGTACGGTTGCGCAACCTGGGACCGCATGTCGAGCGCCGACAAGGGCACCGCCGCCGGTGCGGTGGTGGGCGGCGCGGTCGGCAACGCCGTCACCGACGGTGCGCTCGGTACCATCGGCGGCGCCGTCGTCGGTGGCGCGGTCGGCCGCGAGGTCGGCAAGAGACGGGATTGAGCGGCGCGTACGCCGGTGCGTCGACAAACGGAGTCGGCGCGTGGTGCGGTCGCGCAACTGCGGGTAGGGATACGTGCCGCGGGTGAGCGGCCTTGACCGGTCGCGCGTTGCCTTCCACCATCGGGCACGGAGTCCGCGCCCGATGGCGCCGCGGAGGCATCGCTCCATGCAGGTGGCCACGCTGCTGGGCCTCGCGCGTTCGCTCGCGATCTACCATGCCGTGCCCGGCCGGGTGGGGCGGCTTCGTCGCCTGTATGCTCCGTTCGTGCCTGCCGGCGGCCTGTGCTTCGATGTCGGTGCGCACGCGGGCAATCGCGTGCGCTGTTTTCGCGCGCTGGGCGCGCGCGTCGTGGCGGTCGAGCCGCAGCGCGAGTTCGCGCGGCTGCTGCGGTGGATGTTCGGCCGCGATCCGTCCGTGGTCGTGGTCGAGGCGGCGCTCGGCGCCGCGCGGGGTCTTGCGACGCTGCATGTCAGCGCGCGCACGCCCACCGTCTCGACGCTGTCGCCCGCGTGGCTCGAGCGCGTTCGCGCCGAGCCGTCGTTCCGCGATGTACGCTGGGAACCGGGGCCGAGCGTCGTCGTGCGTACGCTCGACGACCTGATCGCGCACTACGGTCTGCCCGACTTCGTGAAGATCGACGTCGAGGGCATGGAGGAACAGGTGCTGGCCGGTCTGTCGCAGCCGGTGGCGGCACTGTCGTTCGAATACCTGGGCATCACGCCCGATCTCGCGGCCGCGTGCGTCGACCGCCTCGCGTCGCTCGGCGACTACCGGTTCAACTGGTCGCCGGGCGAGTCGATGCGCCTGGCCGGTGCGGACTGGCTCGACGCCGCACGGATGCGCGAGCGGCTGCCGGCGATCTGCGCGCGCGGCGGCTCGGGCGACATCTACGCGTGCCTGTCGCCGCAGCGCGCGAGCACGCTCGCGCCGGACACACTCGCGCCGGGCCGCGAGCGCCCCGGTGCCGGCCGCCGCGCTACTGGCGCTTGGCCTCGAACTCGATGATCAGCTCGACGGTATCGCCGACCCAGCCGTTGTCGATGCCGTACTTCATGCCATGGGCGCTGCGCGCGAAGCTGCCGCGCAGCGATACGCCCATCGCATACGGCTTGCCGCCGAACAGGCCGCCGCCCATCGGATGCTCGGCACTCTTGTTCCAGGTGGCCTGCAGCGAGACCGGATTGCGGCGCCCGAGCAGTTCGAGCTGACCGTCGACGACGAAGGTCCGATCGCCGGTGCGGCGGGCGCCTTCGGCCGTGAAGACCATCTTCGGGAACTCGGCGCTGTTCAGGAAGTCGGCGCTCTTCAGGTGATCGTCGCGCTTGCGGTGATTGGTGAACACGCTGGCGCTGTCGATCTCGATGCGCACGTTCGACAGCGTGCCGGTCTGCTCGTCGAACACGTAGGAGCCGTTGCCGGCGCGGAACATCCCGAGCACTTTCGCGAATCCGACGTGATCGACCAGGAAGCCGATCGACAGGTGCTCGGGGTCGATGTCGTAGCGTACCGGTTTCGCCACGGCCTGGGCGGCGGCGAACGCCAGCGCGGCGATCATGATGCCCCATCTGGTTCGATTCATCGCAGGCCCTCCTCCGGACAGTCGGTTCGATCGCGCAGCAGCCACCACACGTCGGCCGCGAACGAGGCGGCCAGCACCGCGAGCGCGCCGACGGCGATCACGCCGGCCGCCCACGCCGGAACGGTCGGCGCCAGGCACACGATGAGGCTCGCGACCTGTATCGCGCAGGCCGCCTTGCGCCGCCCGCTCGGCGGCAACGGGCGTGCCAGCACCGGCCACAGCAGGCCGGCGGCGACGAAGGCGTAGCGCAGCAGACCCGATGCGAGCACCCAGCCGCCGACCTTGCCCGTGCGCCAGGCCAGCGCGGCCAGCACCAGGATCAGCAACGCGTCGGTTTCCATGTCGAAGCGCGCGCCGAACGCGCTGGCCATGCCGCTGCGCCGCGCCAGCCTTCCGTCGAGTGCATCGAGCAGGGCTGCGGCGCTCGCCGCGGCGACCACGAACCAGGCCAGCGCAGCGATGCGCTCGAAGACGAGCCCGGCCAGCAGCGCGGTGATGAACAGCCGCAGCAGCGTGACGCGATTGGCATCGCCGACGCGCCGGTGCGGCAGATGCTCGGGCAGCCGCGGCGCCATCCCCAGCAGCATGGCGCCGAAGACCGCGAGCGTCACCGGGACATACCAGCGGCCGGGCTCGCCGGTGGCCTGCAGCGCCGACGCGGCCGCCGACAGCGCGAGCATCGCCAGCAGCGCGGTGAGCGCGGCTTCGCGCTGCAACGATCTGGTATCCAGGGAGGTCGTGTCGGTGGCCTGCATCGATACAATCCACCATCGACGATTCACGCCGCCAACGGTACCACCAGATGGGCAGTGGCGAGGCAAGGGCTTACTGGATCGTTTCGCCGCGGTGCAGCGAGATCCGCGCCGAAGCGCTGCCGGCGCCGGCGGCGGGCGAAGTGCTCGTGCGCGCGCTGTACAGCGGCATCAGCCGTGGCAGCGAGACGCTGGTGTTCCGCGGCGAAGTGCCCGCCGGCGAGCGCCACCGCATGCGCGCGCCGTTCCAGGCGGGAGAGTTTCCGGGGCCGGTGAAGTACGGCTACTGCAGCGTCGGCGTGATCGAGCGCGGACCGGCCGAACTGGCCGGCGCGACGGTATTCTGCCTGCACCCGCACCAGGATCGCTACGTCGTGCCGGTAGCGGCGGTTCACCGGGTGCCGCAGTCGGTGCCCGCGCAGCGTGCCGTGCTGGCGGCCAACCTCGAGACCGCGATCAACGCGGTCTGGGACGCCGGTCTGCAGGTCGGCGACCGGGTGGCCGTGGTCGGCGGCGGCGTCGTGGGCCTGCTGCTCGCCTGGCTGGCGGTGCGGGTGCCGGGCTGTCGCGTCGAGCTGATCGACATCGATGCCTCGCGCGCCGCCGTCGCGGCGGCGCTCGGCGTCACGTTTGTCGCGCCGGAGCATGCCTCGGCCGACGCCGACCGCGTGTTCCATGCCAGCGGCAGCAGCGAAGGGCTGGCGCTCGCGCTCGCGCTGGCGGGCGACGAGGCGAAAGTGATCGAGCTGAGCTGGTACGGCACCCGCGCGGTGCGCGTGCCGCTCGGCGAGGCCTTTCACTCGAGACGGCTGGCGCTGTGCAGCTCGCAGGTCGGGGCGGTGGCCGGGCCGCAGCGGGCACGCTGGTCGCACCGGCGGCGCATGGCGCTCGCGCTCGCGCTGCTCGACGATGCGCGCCTCGATGCGCTGGTGACGGAGGAAAGCGCGTTCGACGCCCTGCCGGCGCTGATGGCGCGACTCGCCGACGGCACGCAACGTGCGCTGTGCCATCGCGTGGCCTACCGCTGAGGAGTGCCGCATGTACACCGTCTGCGTTCGCGATCACTTCATGGTCGCCCACAGTTTCCGGGGAGAGGCGTTCGGTCCGGCCCAGCGGCTGCACGGCGCCACCTACGTGGTGGACCTCGAGCTGCGACGGCCCGCGCTCGACGACGACGGCGTGGTGATCGACATCGGCGAAGCGAGGCGGCTGCTGCGCGAGGCGCTCGCCGAGCTGGACCTGCGCAACCTCGACGACGATTCCGCGTTCGCCGGACACAACACGACCACCGAGTTCCTCGCGCGCATCGTGTTCGAGCGGGTCGCGGCGCGCCTGCGCGCCGCCGCGGCCGACGCCGGCCTGGCGTCGATGCGCGTGACCCTGCACGAGTCGCACGTCGCCTGGGCCTCGTACGAGGCGCCGCTCGGGTGAACCTGCACTTCGTCGTGTCCGGCGATCCCGCCGCCCGGACCGGGGGCTACCTGTACGACCGCCGCATCGTCGACGGCCTGCCCGCGTGCGGCGTATCGGTCCGCCTGCACACGCTGCCCGACGGATTCCCCGACGCGGACGCCGCGATGCTGCACGCCGCGGACGCGCTGCTGCGCGGGCTGCCCGATGCCGCCGTGGTGGTGGTCGACGGGCTCGCCTTCGGCGCGATGCCGCAGGTCGCGCGCGCGCACGCGCGGCGGCTGAAGCTGGTCGCGCTGGTGCACCATCCGCTGTCGTTCGAGAGCGGCCTGGATGCGGCCAGGGCACGGCAGCTCGCCGACAGCGAGCGCGAAGCGCTGGCGTGCGCGCGCAGGGTCGTCGTGACCAGTGCGGCCACTGCCGCGGCGCTGGCCGAGCCGGGCGGCTTCGAGGTCCCGGCCGATCGGATCGCGCTCGTCGAGCCGGGCACGGACCGCGTGCCGCCGGCCGCCGCGGCGGCGCGGGTATGCAGGGGGTCGGGGCACGGGCCGCAACTGCTGTGCGTGGCGACACTCACGCCGCGCAAGGGCCATCTGGTGCTGCTCGAGGCGCTCGCGCGCCTGCGCGCGCGGCGCTGGACGTTGCGCTGCGCGGGAAGCACGGCCCGCGATCCGCTTTGCGCGCGCGCCGTGGCCGCATGCATCGAATCGCTGGGGCTGGCGCAGCGCGTGACGCTGCTGGGCGAACTGGATCGCGATGCGCTCGCGCTCGAGTTCTCGCGCGCCGATGCGTTCGTGCTGGCCACGCGCTACGAAGGCTACGGCATGGCGTTCGCCGAGGCGCTCGCCTGGGGCCTGCCGATCGTCGGCACCGCGGCCGGCGCGGTGGCGCACACCGTGCCCGCCGGCGCGGGCCTGCTCGTGCCGCCCGACGACATCGATGCGCTCGCCGCCGCGCTCGCCCGCCTGATCGACGACCCGGCGCTGCGAAAGCGCCTGGCACAGGGCGCGCGCGCCGCCGGCGAGCGGCTGGCCGACTGGCCGGCGAGCTGCCGGCGTTTCGCGCGCGTCGTGGCCGAGGTGGCCGGCCGATGAACGGCTTCAGTGCCGAATGGCTCGCGCTGCGCGAGCCGTACGACCGGCGCGCGCGCAGCGCGGCGCTCGAACGGCGTCTGGCCGACGGGCTGGCGGCGCGCCGGACGGCGCCGCTGGCGGTGATCGACCTGGGCGGCGGAACGGGGGCGAACCTGCGGCACCTGGCGCCGCGCCTCGGCGGCGAGCAACACTGGCGCATCGTCGAGAACGACGCGAAGCTGCTCGCGGCGTTGCCGCGGGCGATCGCCGCGTGGGCCATGCGCGCCGGCCATGGTTTCCGTACGGTCGAAGGCGGCTGGCAGGTCGAGAGCACGCATTTCTCGGCCGCGATATCGCTCGCGCCACTCGACCTGGCGCACGAGCTGCCGGCGCTGGCGCCCGACCGCGCCTGCCTGGTCACCGCCTCGGCGCTGCTCGACCTGGTATCGGGCGCCTGGCTGGATGCGCTGCTGCGACGCTGCGCGGCCGCGCGCGCCGCCGTGCTGTTCGCGCTGAGCTATGACGGCACCATCGACTGGGCGCCCGCGCACGCCGACGATGCGCTCGTGCGCGACGCCTTCAACGCCCACCAGCATCGCGACAAGGGCTTCGGCGCGGCGCTCGGCCCCAGCGCTGCCGCAATGGCGCAGCGCTTGCTGGCGGGGCTCGGCTACGAGGTCGAGGTCGCGGCCAGCGACTGGTCGATCGACAGCGGCGCCGATGCGATGGCGCACGCGCTGTTGTCGGGATGGGTCGATGCTGCGATCGAGGCCCGTCCGCACGCGCACGAAACGATCTCGCGCTGGCGCGCGCAGCGCATCGAGGCGATCGCCGGCGCTCGCGCCGCGGCGGTCGTGGGCCATCGCGATCTGCTCGGCTGGGCGCCGCCGTAGGCGCGTGCCGCCGGCAGCGCCGCGCTCAGCCCCACGGGGAACCCGAGGCGCGCAGATCGAAGTCCCACAGGACGTCGCTGCCCATCCGATGCAGCCGGTACGGCGGACGCGCGCAGTCGCGCATCGCCGCCGCGCCCGGCAGCTGCAGGCCTGCTCGTCCCGCGCCGACGATCACCGGAGCGACCGTGATCTGCAGCCGGTCGACGCAGCCCTGCGCGACGAAGCGCGACACCGTCAGGCCTCCGCCTTCCACGAACACCACGCGTAGTCCGCGGGCATGCAGCGCCGCAAGCAGCACGCGCAGGTCGAGCCCTGCGCCGCCGTCGGCCGCGGCGGGCAGCGCGATCGTGTCGCCGGCGTCGACGGGCGAGCGGGCCGGATCGGCCAGCGTGCCGTCGCAGGCGAGCAGCGTCTTCGACTCCGGCTCGGTGAACACCCGCGCGTCGCGAGCCAGGCGCAGCTGCGGATCGATGACGACGCGCACCGGATGCTCGCCGCTCACCAGGCGCGTCGTGAGGCGCGGGTCATCGTGGGCCACCGTGCCGGCGCCGACCACGACCGCGTCGCACAGTGCGCGCATCCGGTGCAGGTGCACCAGGTTCTCGTGCGCGTTCACGTAGCGCGAATCGCCGGCCTCGGTGGCGATTCGCCCGTCGATGCTCTGGCCCAGGTGCGCGACGGCCAGCGGGCGGTGCGGTCGTGCCGCACACAGCGGCAGGTAGAGATCGAACAGCGAGCGCGCCTCGCGCTGCCACGCGCCGAGCGCATGCCAGCCGCTGTCGGGCCGCCATTCGATCGATGCCGGCTGCGTGTCGCCGGCCGGCGCCGCCAGCCTGCCGTCGCGACCGAGCGCATAGCGCGCCGCATGCGACGGCAGCGCCGATGCGCGCCGCATGCCGGCGGCTGCCAGGCACAGTCGCCAGGCGAGCGATGCCGAACCCCGGCGGCCGTCGTCTGTCCGCATCGCCCGGCTACCGTCCCTGGTAGTAGGGACCGGCGGCGGCGCCCGGCGCGGCGAGCCACACCGCGACCAGGGCCGGCACCACGGCCAACGCGGCGACCAGCAACGGTTCGATCGCCGTGCCCCGGGCGCGCGGTATCGCGTGTCGCACGGCGGGCGGCGCCGCGACGATGCCGGCGAGCAGCGCGAGCGCGAGCGGCGAGGCGCCGGTGAGCAGCCAGGTCGCGAACGCGAGCAGCGTCGCGGCCAGCATCGGGACGATCGTCGCCGCCGCATCGAGGCGATCGCGCGCGACCGGCCAGTTCCACAGCCCGACGCCGCCCAGCGCAGCGGCCAGCGCCAGCGCGAGCTGGAACAGCACCAGCGATCCCGACTGGAACGCCACGCCGGCCAGGCCGAGGGATCCGATCACCAGCGCGGCGAGCGGGCTCGCGCCGTGGCCCGTGTCGGCGGTGCGCGCGCCCAGGCCCGACGCGCCCAGCAGTGCGATCGCGGCGAGCCAGAAGCCCGCGAGCGCTGCGATGGCCGGTCCGCGCCCCGTCCCGATCTGCGGCCAGGCCAGCCACAGCCCCAGCATCGCGAGCAGCGCAGCGGCGGCGCCGGCCGCGTACGCCGCGCGCAGGCGCAACGCGCTCGCGACCATGCCCGCGACCAGGCACGCCGCGAATACCCATGCCAGCTTCGCGGTCGCGGAAAGCGGTGCGCCGACCTCGATGCCGAGCACCAGCGCCGCCGACAGCGTCAGCCCGGCCAGCGCGGCATGCGGCGCGATGCGCGGGCCGAAACCCTCGCGCCGGCCGGCCATGCGCAGCGCTCCCGCCAGCACCGCGGCGGTCGACAGCGGCAGGACGACACTCTGGAACAGCGGATGATGCAGGTCCATGCATGCGTTTCCGGCCCACAGAGCCTACACCGGCGCTCGCGCGTCGACAACGCGAACGCCGCCGCGCCGACCCGATGCCGGCAGTCGGTTGACATACCATACGGGGTATATCAAAATACTGCCATGGGTATATGGAACGGAATGCGTGAAATGATCGCCGCCGGCTCGCGGACAGCCGCGATCGCTATCGTGGCCTTCGCGGCCTTCGCCGGACCGCTCGCCGCCGAGGGCCAGGATGCCGCGTCGGCGCCGCTCGTCCCGACCGTTGCCGCGCAGCCCAGCGCGGTCGGCATCGGGCTGGAGCTCGACGGCATGCTCCAGGCGGTGCGCCAGAGCACCGTGGCGGCGCAGGCATCGGGCAACATCGTACAGCTGCTGGTGCGCGCTGGCGACGCGGTGCGCGCCGGCCAGGTGCTCGCGCGCATCGACGAACGCGACGCCCAGGCCGGCCTGGCGAGCAGCGAGGCGGCGCTCGCCCGATCGCAGGCCGAGCTGGCCAACGCGCGCGCGCACTACGAGCGCAGCCGCCAGCTGCGCGCGCAGGGTTTCATCAGCCAGGCCGCGCTCGACGTCGCCGAGGCGCAGTTCCGCGCCGCGCAGGCGGGCCAGCAGCAGGCCCAGGCCGGTCGCAGCCAGGCGGCCCTCGCGCGCAGCTTCGCCAACGTGGTGGCGCCGTACGACGGGCTGGTGCTCGCCACGCACGTCGAGGCGGGCGATCTGGCTGCGCCGGGGCGCGCGCTGGTCAGCGTCTATGCGCCGCAGCCGATGCGCGCCGTGGCCTACGTGCCGGCGTCCCGGCAGGTGCTGGCGCGCCAGGCGCAGCGCATCCAGGTGCGCCTGCCGTCGGGCCAGTGGATCACGCCTTCGGCGAGCACCGCGCTGCCGGGTGCCGATCCGGTCTCCCAGACCGTCGAGTTCCGTCTCGAGCTGCCCGCCGGCGCGCTTGCCGGAGCGGTTCCGGGGCAGAGCGTGCGGGTGCGCTTCGCCGGCGGTTCGGCCGAGCGCCTGACGGTGCCCGCGGCGGCGCTGCTGCGCCGCGGCGAGCTCACCGGCGTCTACGTCGCGCGCGAACGAGGGTTCGTGCTGCAGGCGGTACGCATCGGCGCCGAACACGGCGAGGCGGGCGTCGAGCTGCTGGCCGGCCTGAAGGCGGGCGAGCGCATCGCACTGGATCCGGTCAGGGCCGGCCTGGCCGGCGCCCGCCCCGCACCCGCCGACGCCGCGCGCTGAGCGGCCCGGGTCCGATCCGCTCGTCCGATCCGGAATTCCACGCGATGGCATCGACCGATCCGGCCGCCACCTCGCACGCGGCGCTCGGCGTGTCGGGGCGTCTGGCACGCGCGTTCCAGGCCAACGCGATCACCCCGTTGCTCGCGCTGGTCGCGCTGTTGCTCGGCGTTTTCGCGGTACTGGTCACGCCGCGCGAGGAAGAGCCGCAGATCAACGTGACGATGGCCAACGTGCTGATCCCGTTCCCGGGAGCCTCCAGCGCCGACGTGCACGGCATGGTGGCGCGGCCGGCCGAGCAGGTGCTGTCGCAGATCGCCGGCATCGAGCACACCTTCTCGATCGCGCGCCCCGGGCTCGCGGTGCTCACCGTTCAGTTCCAGGTCGGGGTGCCGCGTACCGAGGCGCTGGTGCGACTGTACGACGTGCTCAACGCCAACCAGGACTGGCTGCCGGCCGGCCTGGGCACGCTCACGCCGATCGTCCGGCCCAAGGGCATCGACGACGTGCCGGTGTTCGCGGTCACGCTGTGGCAGCGCGATGCGGCGCCGGCGGCCGATCTCGAGCGGGTCGCGCACGCGATCGAGGTCGAGCTCAAGCGCGTGCCGGGCGCGCGCGAAGTGCAGACGATCGGCGGGCCGGGACGAGCGGTCAACGTCGCGCTCGAGCCCACGCGGCTGCGCGAGCGCGGCCTGGACATCGTCCAGCTGCGCCAGGTGCTGGCCGCGGCCAACCTCGGCATGCCCGCGGGCAGCGTGGTCGACCCGAGCTCCGGCGGGATGCTCAGCGTGCAGACCGGCGAGTTCCTGCGATCGGCCGAGGAGGTCGGCGCGCTGGTGGTCGGGGTGCACGCGGGGCGCCCGGTCTACCTGCGCGAAGTCGCGCGCATCGAGGACGGCGCGGCGCAGCCGCGGCGCTACGTGTGGTTCACGCCCGGTGCCGGCCTGCACGCGCAGGCCGACGCGCCCGACACCGGCGCCGCACGGGATGCCGCGGCCTCCGGCAGCGTCCATCCGGCGGTCACGCTGAGCCTCACCAAGAAACCCGGCGAGAACGCGGTCGACGTCGCGCGCGCGGCACGCGCGCGCATCGCCGAGTTGCGCAACACGCTGCTGCCGCACGACATCGAAGTCACCGTCACGCGCGACTACGGCGAAACCGCCGCCGAGAAGGCCAACAAGCTGATCCAGAAGCTGGCCTTCGCCACCGGCTCGGTGATCCTGCTGGTCGGGCTGGCGCTGGGCCGCCGCGAGGCGGTGATCGTCGGCGCCGCGGTGATGCTGACCCTGACCGCCACGCTGTTCGCGTCGTGGGCCTGGGGCTTCACGCTGAACCGCGTGTCGCTGTTC
>JAHDYE010000042.1:0-4568 GCA_023383035.1 Burkholderiaceae bacterium
TGGTGATCGAAGCCCGCCTCGCGCGTGCGTTGGCGGTCCATGTCCTGACCCCAGCCGGTCAGCGCCACGAGCATCACTTCGTCGAAGCGGCGGTCGGCGCGGATCCGCCGCGCCGCCTCGAGGCCGTCCATGCCCGGCATGCCGATGTCGAGCAGCACGACCGAAGGCGGCCAGTGCCCGATCCGCGCCAGCGCCGCGGCGCCGTCGTGTTCGATGATCGCCTCGGCGCCCTCGATGCGCAGCAACAGGGCGAGCGACTCGGCGGCGTCGCGGTTGTCGTCGACGACCAGAATGCGCTGGCCTTCCAGGTTCGGCACCGCATCCGGCTTCACGTCGGCGACCGGAATGCGTTGCCGGTCCAGGCTCGACACCGCCTCCGGCTTCGCATCCTGCCCGTGCGGGCCGGCGCCGGCAGCCAGCGGCAGCCGCACGCTGAAGACGCTGCCGTGGCCAGCGCCTGCGCTGCTGGCCTGCATGCTGCCGCCGTGCATGCGCACCAGGCGCTGGGCCAGGTTCAGCCCGATGCCGAGCCCGCCTTGCGCGCGCGAGTGGTGGCGGTTCACCTGGCCGAAGAGTTCGAACACCTGCGTCAGTTGCTCCGTGGCGATGCCGATGCCGGTGTCGCGCACGCTGACCAGCGCCTCGCTGCGCTCGCGCCGTGCGGTGAGCACGATCCGGCCGCCGTCCTCGCTGTACCTGGCGGCGTTGTTGAGCAGGTTGGCGAAGACCTGCGCCAGCCGCACCGCATCGCCTTCGATCGGCAACGGATCCGGCGGCATCCGCAGGATCAGCGTGTGCCGCCCCTGTTCGATCGCCGGGCGGCTGGTCTCGATCGCGGCGTCGAGCACCGTGCGCAGATCGAGCGGTTCGCGCCGCAACTCGATCACGCCCCGGCTGATGCGCGAGACGTCGAGCAGGTCGTCGACCAGGCGGATCATGTGCTGGACCTGTCGTTCGATGATCGCGACCACCCCGGTCGAATCGACGCGGTTCGAGCCGGTCTTCAGCAGCGCCAGCGCGTTGCTGATCGGCGCCAGCGGATTGCGCAGTTCGTGGGCAAGGGTGGCCAGGAACTCGTCCTTGCGCCGGTCGGCTTCGCGCACCGCTGCTTCCGCGCGGGTGCGCTCGATCGCGGCCCAGATGCGCCCGCTCACCTCGCGCACCAGTTCCTCGTCGTCGGCGGTCCAGCGGCGTGGCCGGGTCTGCTGCGCGTAGAGCGCCGCGACCCAGCGGCCATCCTTCAGCAGCGGCACGGCGAGGCTGGCCCGCAATCCGCCGATCGCCTCGAAAGCGGCTTCGACGCCGTGCGCGCGTGCGTCGGACAGCACATCTTCGAGCACCACGGTGCGCCCGGCCCGATACGCGCCGATGAGCTGGGGTCCGAAGTCATCGAGGCGCAGCGTGCCCTTCAGGCTCGCCATGACGCCGTCGGTCCAGTCGTGCTCGACGATCAGGAACGCATCGGTCGCGTCGACCTCGCCGTAGCCGCAGCGCCCGACCCCGAGGCGGCGTCCGAGCGCTTCGCTGGCAACGGCCATCACCTCGACCGGGTCGGCGAGCGGACGCAACCGGTCGGAGAGCGCGAGCAGGAACGCCTGCCGCTCCTTGCGGCGCGTGAGCGCGTCGACCGCACGCCGGCGCGCCGTGACGTCCCGCAGGAGAACGATCAGGCGCGGGGCGTTCGGACCGTCGACGCGCGACAGGTACATCTCGAGGACCATGCGCTGCGGCACCGACTCGCGCTCGAACCGGATCGACTCGCTGGTTTCGAGCACATGGTCGTAGATGTCGTACCAGCCTTCGTCCTCGTCCGGGAAGTTGTCGCGCACGCTCTGGCCGCTCAGGTCCGGCTTGCCGAACATCGCACCGGCCTTCGCGTTCATCGCGACGTAACGCCAGTCGCGCAGGCCGTCGGCCCGCAGCGGCAAGCGCTCGATCACCATCACGCCTTCGTCGGTCGATTCGAACAGCGAACGCAACAGGTCTTCGCGTTCACGCCGCCGTGCCTCGGCCGGCGCGCGTTCGACCGCCGCCCAGGTCCGCTCGGCCACCTCCGTGACGCGCACGACCTCCGCGGCGCTCCAGCTCCTCGGGGTTGGCAGGCTTTCGTGCGATGGGCCCGCCGGTGCGACAGGCCCGGGCACGGTCGTGCCGTTGCGGCCGAGCAGACCCGGCGTCAGCCAGGCACCGGCCCGGCCACCGGTGGGGCGGTGCTCCGGCGCCCGCTTCGAATGGCCGAGCGGAGCCGCGGACGGATCATCATGCGCCACTGCCGCTCCTGTCTCGACGCACGTCGTACCCGAGGCAGCATACGCTGGTCGAGTCGGGCGCGCCAAGCTGGCCCGTAATCCGCGCACGCCGATTCGATTGGCATAATATGCCCCCGCCGGTTTCCGCCATGACACAACCTCCCCTCGAATCCGCCGCACTGCCCGTGGTCGTCGTCGGCGCCGGCCTGGCCGGACTCGCCGTCGCGCTCGAGCTGGCCGAGCACCGCCCGGTGGTGGTGCTGGCCAAGCGCGACCTGCACGAAACCGCCACCGCCTGGGCGCAAGGCGGCATCGTCGGCGTACTGGGCAGCGACGACAGCGTCGACAGTCACGTGCGCGACACCCGCGACGCCGGCGGCGGACTGGTCGACGAGGCAGCGGCGCGCTTCATCGCCGAGCACAGCGGGCAGGCCATCGAATGGCTGGTCGAGCGCGGCGTGGTCTTTTCGTCCGATCCGGCCGGGCCGCTCGGCCTGCACCTGACGCGCGAAGGCGGCCACGCGGTGCGGCGCATCGCGCACGCCGCCGACGCCACCGGCAAGGCGATCCACGCGGCGCTGCTCGAGCGGGCGCAGCGCCACCCGCGCATCAGGCTGCGCGAACGCTGGATGGCGGTCGACGTGATCACCACGCGTCACCTGCACCGCGACGAGGCGCTGCGCTGCTACGGCGTCTACGCGCTCGACATCGATCGCCAGCGGGTCGAGACGCTGCCGGCCGCGGCGGTGGTACTGGCCACCGGCGGCCTCGGCAAGGTCTACCGCTACACCAGCAACCCCGATACCGCCACCGGCGACGGCGTGGCGATGGCCTGGCGCGCCGGCTGCCGCATCGGCAACATGGAGTTCGTCCAGTTCCACCCGACCTGCCTGTACCACCCGCAGGAGCGCAGCTTCCTGATCACCGAGGCGATGCGCGGCGAAGGAGCGCAGCTGAAGCTGCCCGACGGCACGCGCTTCATGCAGGCGCACGACGCGCGGCTCGAGCTGGCGCCGCGCGACGTGGTCGCGCGCGCCATCGACTTCGAGATGAAGCGGCTCGGGCTCGATTACGTGCTGCTCGACGCCACGCACCTGGGCGAAGCGTTCCTGAAGGCGCACTTCCCGACCATCCACGCCCGCTGCCTGGCGCTGGGGATCGACATCGCGCGCACGCCGATCCCGGTGGTGCCGGCGGCGCACTACGCATGCGGCGGCGTGGTGACCGACCTCGCGGGCCGCACCGACCTGCCGGGCCTGTACGCGGTGGGCGAAACCGCGCACACCGGCCTGCACGGCGCCAACCGGCTGGCCAGCAATTCTCTCCTCGAATGCGTGGTGCTCGGCCGCACCTGCGCGGCCGACGTGCTGCAGCGCGTGCACGAGCTCGCGCACGCGGTCGCGCTGCCGCCCTGGGACGAGAGCCAGGTCGAGGACGCCGACGAGCAGGTGGTGATCGCGCACAACTGGGACGAGCTGCGCCTGCTGATGTGGAACTACGTCGGCATCGTGCGCACCAACAAGCGGCTGGCGCGCGCGCTGCACCGCATCCGCCTGCTCGAGGCGGAGATCGACGACTACTACGCGAACTTCCGCGTGAACCGCGACCTGCTCGAGCTGCGCAACCTGGTCGAGTGCGCGCGGCTGATCGTCGAATCGGCGCTGCGCCGCCGCGAGAGCCGCGGCCTCCACTACAGCCGCGATTTCCCGCTGACGCTGCCGGTGGCCTTTCCGACCGTTCTGGTGCGCGATGCGAAGGCCGGCGCGCTGGACCTGGCGGGCTGAGCTCAGAGCCGCTCGAGCAGCCGCAGCGAGAAGTCGGCCGCGACCACGTCCTTGGTCAGCTTGCCGATCGAGATGCGATCGACGCCGGTCTGCGCGATCTCGCGCAGCCGCTCGAACGTGACGCCGCCGGAGACTTCCAGCAGCGCGCGCCCGCGCGCGAGCGCGACCGCCTCGCGCGTTTCGGCGAGATCGAAGTTGTCGAGCAGCACGCTGGTCGCACCGGCCTCCAGCGCCTCGCGGAGCTGCGCGATCGACTCGACCTCGATCTGGATCCCGACTCCGGCGCCGAGCGCCATGGCGTTACGCAGCGCGGCGCCCACGCCGCCGGCCGCGGCGATGTGGTTCTCCTTGATCAGGATGCCGTCCCACAGCGCGAGCCGGTGATTGGTGCCGCCGCCGGCGCGCACCGCGTACTTCTGCGCCTGGCGCAATCCCGGCAGCGTCTTGCGCGTGTCGAGCACCGCGCAGCCGCGCGGATTGGGCGAGGCGCCCTCGATCGCCCGCACGTACGCGCGCGTGACGGTGGCCGTGCCCG
>JAHDYE010000042.1:4578-21641 GCA_023383035.1 Burkholderiaceae bacterium
AAGTTCAGCGCCGGCCGTTCGGCCGACAGCAGCGCGCGCGCGTCGGCCTCGATGTCGCACACGGGGGCGCCGGCCGTCATCGCGTCGCCGTCGGCCCAGGCCCAGTCGATGCGGGCCGCCGGATCGAGCGTGCGCAGGCAGGCGTCGAACCAGTCGCGCCCGGCCAGCACCGCCGGCTCGCGTACGATCACGCGCGCGCGCACGCGGCGATTCGCCGGCACCAGCATCGCGGTCCAGTCGCCGCGGCCGATGTCTTCGGCAAGGGCGTCACGCACGTTGCGGGCGCGGGCTTCTTCGAGGGATTCGTTGCGGTCGAACATGGTGTCGGGCGACGGGTCGGGACGATGGAACCGGAGCGCGGAGAACGGATCGGGACGACGGAGCCGGAGCGCAGGGAACGGATCGGAAAGATCGGGCCGCGCGGCGTCAGGCCGCGCCGATGTTCGGCACGAAGCCGCTCGCGGGGCGGGCGGTCGATGCCGGATGCTGCGCGACGAAATCGAGCATGCGCTCGATGCAGCCGAGCGCCTGCGTGCGCACCGGCTCGTCGACGCGGATCTCGCCGCGGCCGGTCTCGAGGCACTGCACCAGGCCCGCGAGCCCGTTCATCGCCATCCACGGGCAATGCGCGCAGCTCTTGCAGGTGGCGCTGTTGCCCGCGGTAGGCGCCTCGATCAGCGTCTTGCCGGGCGCGAGCTGGCGCATCCGGTGGAACAGGCCGCGGTCGGTGGCGACGATGTACTCGCGGGCATCGCCCTCCACCACCGCCCGGAGCAGCTGCGACGTGGAGCCCACCACGTCGGCCTGCGCGATCACGCTCTGCGGCGATTCGGGATGCACCAGCACCATCGCGTCCGGATGCTTCTCGCGCAGCAGCTCCAGCTCCACGCCCTTGAACTCGTCGTGCACGATGCACTCGCCGTTCCACAGCAGCATGTCGGCGCCGGTCTGCTCCTGCACGTAGCGCCCGAGATGCCGGTCGGGCGCCCACAGGATCTTCTCGCCGCGCGCGGCCAGATGACCGACGATCGCCAGCGCGCACGAGCTGGTGACCATCCAGTCGGCACGCGCCTTGACCGCCGCACTGGTGTTGGCGTAGACCACCACGCTGCGCTCCGGATGCGCGTCGCAGAATCGGGCGAAGTCATCGGCCGGGCAGCCCAGATCGAGCGAACAGGTGGCGTCCAGGTCCGGCATCAGCACCCGCTTGTGCGGCGACAGGATCTTCGCCGTCTCGCCCATGAAACGCACGCCGGCCACCACCAGCGTCGTGGCCGGATGATCGCGGCCGAAGCGCGCCATCTCGAGCGAATCGGCGACGCAGCCGCCGGTCTCGAGGGCCAGGTCCTGCAGGTCGCCGTCGACGTAGTAATGCGCCACCAGCACCGCGTCGTGCGCCTTCAGCAGCTGGGCGGCGCGCGCCCGCAGCTCGTCGCGCTGCGCCGGGCTCAGCGGCTCGGGCACCCTGGCCCACGCGCGCACCGTACAGCTGTCGCCACTGGCGTCCTGGCGGGTGTAGTCGAAAGGCTGTTGGGTCATGACCGGCAATGCGCGCGCATCGCGCCCGGAGAAAAGGCGGTATGGTAGCGCGGAACCGGGGCGCTGCTAGGCGCGGGACTTCTCCCTGGTAAGGAACCGCAGTCCGACGCCCGGCTCGGTGACGATGTATCGGGGCGCCGACGCATCGTCGCCCAGCTTCTGCCTGAGCTTTCCGACCAGCACGCGCAGGTAATGCGCATCCTCTTCATGAGTCGGGCCCCACATCTCCCGCAACAACTGCGGCTGCGTGACGAGGCGGCCGGGTTGCCGGACCAGCAGCGACAGCAGGGAGAACTCCTTGCGCGTGAGCGAGACCGGCTGGTCGTTCAGATGCACTTCACGCCGGGCAAGGTCGATCCTGAGCACGCCGTCGTCGTAGACGGGGCTCGTATCGCCGTCGAGACGGGTGCTGCGCAGAAGCGCCCGGATCCGGGCCATGAGCTCCTCGATGCCGAACGGCTTGGTCACGTAGTCGTTGGCGCCTGCATCGAGCAACGCGACTTTCTCCTCTTCGCCGGACCGTACCGTCAGCACGATGACCGGCACGCGCGACCATTGCCGCAGTTCCCTCAGCACTTCCCGTCCGTCACGATCCGGCAGGCCGAGGTCCAGGATCACGATATCGGCTCCCTTGCTGGCCAGCAGGGTCAGGCCTTGCTGCCCGGTTTCCGCCAGCAAGGTCGCGTAGCCCTGCGATCGCAGGCTGATGTCGATGAATTTGCGGATCTGCGGCTCGTCGTCGATGACGAGCACCCGTACTGCCGGTATCGTCGATGCCGATTCGGTGGCCGGACTCATTCCGTTGGCCGGACTCATTCCGGCCTGCTTCCGGATTCGGGCGCCGCTCCGTACGGAAGCGTGAGGCGTATGGTGGTACCTCTGCCGCCCGCTCCCGGCAGCGCTTCGACCTTCCCCATATGTGCCCCGACGATACCCTGCACGATGGTCAATCCCAGGCCGGTGCCCTGCTTGCCGCGATCGCCGCGCTCGACACTGTAGAACATGTCGAAGATCCTGCGCCGTTCCTCTTCCGGAATGCCGGGGCCCTGGTCGGAAATATCGATGCGAAGCAGCCCATCGTCCGCGCGGCGAACCGCCACCCGTATGGGTTCGTTCGCGGGCGAGAACTTGGCTGCGTTCTCCATGACGTTGAAGAGGGCCTGCTCGATCAGCGCAGGATGAACATGAATGGGTGGCAGGCCGGATGAAATGTCGGTTTCGATCCTGATGCCGGGTTCGAACCGCTGAAGCCGCCTGGCCGCCGACCCTACCAGCTCATCGATGCCGATCCAGTCGCGCGTCAGCGTCGGTCCTTGCTGACCCAACCGCGTCATATCCAGCAGATTCTGGATGTAGCGATCCAGACGCTCGCCTTCGACGCGAATGGTGTCGAGCAGACTTTCCCGGTCTTCCTGACTCATGTCCTTGCCGTAGCTCGCCAGGCTGCTCGCTGCGCCGATCATCGACGACAACGGCGAGCGCAGATCGTGCGAAACGGAGGACAGCAGTGCCGAGCGCAGACGCTCGGTTTCTCCGGTCACCCGGGCGACTTCGAGTTCGGCGACCAGGCGCGCTCGAAGGGCGGCCTGACCGATGTCTTCCGCCATGCTTTCGGCGAGGCGACGCTGCTCGAACGAGAGACGGGACATGCCGGATGCGAAGCGCAATCCCACCACGCCCAGCGTGTCCTGATCCGAACGCACCGGCAGGAACCACCAGTCCGAATTGGCAAGCGTATCGGTGTAGCGTCCGCTGGACTGGCCGTGCTGCTGTGTCCAGTCGGCGGCGACCTTGTCCTTCTCGCTCAGGTTCCTCGCCGCCGCGGCCGGACCGGATTCGCCATTGATGCGTATCCAGGCTTCCGCATGCAAGGTCGATTGCAGCACCGAAGAGCCCGCCGCGATGACCTCCCCCAGATCGGCCGCCTTGGAAAGCTGCCGGCCCAGGTTCTGCATGGCCATCGCGTGACTGTTCGCCGCGCGTAGAGCCACCACCTGCATGCGCAGCCTCGCCGCCAGGCGGCCGGCGATCAGCGCCGCCGCGAGGAACAGCAGCACAGTTGCCACCGCACGGTGACCGCTGATCAGGAAGGTGAGACGCGGTTCGATGAAGAAGAAGTCATAGGCCAGGAAGCACAGTACGGCGGTGATGAAGGCTGTTGCCATCCGGGCGCGCGAGGCAACGAGCAAGACCGCGATCAGGAACACCATCGACAGGTCCTGCAAGCCCAGGAAACGTTGCGCCAGCGCTGCCGTGCCGATGGCCCCGGCGGTCGCCGACAGTATCAGCACGGGTTCCCGCGGCGTCAGGCGCTCGCTGGTGAAATCCGGCAGACGCCGCGCCCGCTGCCGGGCCCGAGGCGTGCTGACGATGGTCAGCTCGTAGCGAGCACCTCGCTGGAGGAGCTGCTGCGTGAGGGTCCGGTTGAAGATGCGGGCGATCGGTCGCTCCCGGGTGCGTCCGATCACGATGGATCGGGCGCCGCGCGCCTCCGCGGCATCCAGCAGCGCTTGCGGGACATCGGTGCTGTGCAGGATTTCCGTGCTGCCGCCCAGAGTGCGAGCCAGAGCAAAGGCCTTGTCCAGTTCCATCTGGCGCTGCTGCTCGGCATGGGCGATCGAATCGTGCGGCGACGCCGCGCGGCCCGGGTCGCCCGCGTGCAGGGTGGCGTCGGCCGAACAGCCGGTATCGACGGTGACCACGGACCACGGCGCACCGCGGCGTTCGGCAATCCTGGCGCCGGCCCGCACGAGATATTCCGACTGTCCCCGGCCGTCGATGGCGATCAGCACGTGGCGTTGAATCGCGATGCCACCGAGCCCCCTGGCCGTGCGCGTCTCGCGCAGATCCGCATCGACGTGATCCGCCACGGTCTGCATCGCGAGCTCTCGCAATGCCGTGAGATTGGACGGAGAGAAGAAGGCCTGCAATGCCTGGGCGGCCTGTTCCGGCAGATAGACCTTCCCTTGATTCAGGCGCTCGATCAGCTCGCGTGGGGGCAGGTCCACCAATCGGATGTCGCGCAACCGCTCGAACACGGAATCGGGGACGGTTTCACGAACGCGCACGCCCGTGATCTGATGCACCACGTCGTTCAGGCTTTCCAGGTGCTGGATGTTGACGGTGGTATAGACATCGATGCCCGCGTCGAGCAGTTCCTCGACGTCCTGCCAACGTCGTTCATGGCGGCTGCCCGGCACATTGCGGTGCGCCAGCTCATCGACGAGAGCGATGGCCGGCTTGCGGACCAGCAGGCCATCGAGATCCATTTCCTCCAGGATCCGACCCTGGTACTCGACCTCCTTTCTCGGCAGCAGCGGCAATCCTTCGGCCAGCTCTCGAGTTTCGCTGCGGCCATGTGTCTCGATGATCCCGATGACTACGTCGATCCCTTGGCGATGGAGCTCGCGCGCACGCGTCAGCATGGCGTAGGTCTTTCCGACGCCAGGGGCGGCGCCGAGAAACACGGTCAACCTTCCGGCGGTCTGGCGACGCAGCTCCCCCATCAAGGCATCGGCTTGCCCGGTATGCTCAGACCCCATGAAAGCTCATCCGTGGCGTCATGCCTCAGAGTGCTCGACACTCATTTCCCGGTGATCGGTGCTGCCGCCGCGGGCGCCGGGGCCGCCATGGCATCCAGCGCCAGATTGAGTTCCAGCACGTTGACGCGCGGCTGCCCAAGTACGCCGAGCTGCTTGTCTTCGGTGTGCCTGGCCACCAGTTTCTCCACCACGTCGCGGCCGACGCCCCGTGCTCGCGCAACCCGCTCGATCTGGATCGCCGCGCCTTGCGGACTGACATGCGGGTCGATTCCGCCACCGGACTGGGTGATCAGATCGCCCGGAACAGCGGACGGCGCCACGCCCTCGCGCTGAGCGACGGCTGTTCGCGTTTCATCGAGCCGCTTGCGCAGGTCCGGATTGGTGCGCGCCTGGTTGCTGCCTGCCAGGGACATGGGGTTGTAGCCCGCAGCGGACGGGCGTGGCTGGAAGTAGCGCTCGCTCGCAAAGGGCTGCGCGACCAGCGTCGAGCCCAGGATCTTGCCGTCGCGCTCGATCAGGCTGCCGTTGGCCGCGTGGGGAAACAGGGCCTGTCCGAGCCCGACGCCTGCCAAAGAGTACAGGAACCCGAAGCCCGCGAGGGAGACCACGGCCAGGCCGATGGAGCCGCGCACCAGGCCCTTGTCGAAGATCGTGGTGGACGGAGGAGGAGCGTGCCGGGAGCTCGCAGTGACGATGGTCGACATGGATTGCCTCAGACAAGTGAAAGCACCGAAAGGACGACGTCGATGAGCTTGATCCCGATGAAGGGGAGCACGACGCCTCCAACGCCGTAGACCAGCATGTTGTTGCGCAGCAGCGCGGTCGCGCTCGCCGGGCGGAACCGCACGCCGCGCAGCGCCAGCGGAATCAGCAACGGAATGATGATGGCGTTGAAGATCAGCGCCGACAGCACCGCGCTGGTCGGCGTGGACAGGTTCATCACGTTGAGCGCCGCCATCTGGGGGATCGCCGCGGCGAACAGCGCAGGCAGGATGGCGAAGTACTTCGACACGTCGTTGGCCAGCGAAAACGTCGTCAGCGCGCCGCGCGTGATCAGCTGCTGCTTGCCGATCTCCACCACGGCCAGCAGTTTGGCCGGGTCGGAGTCGAGGTCCACCATGTTGCCCGCTTCCTTTGCGGCCTGCGTACCGGAGTTCATGGCCAGGCCTACATCGGCCTGGGCCAGCGCCGGCGCGTCGTTGGTGCCGTCTCCCACCATCGCCACCAGCCTGCCGCCGGCCTGCTCGGCGCGGATGCGCGCCAGCTTGTCCTCGGGACGGGCCTCGGCAATGTAGTCGTCGACGCCTGCCTCGGCGGCGATGCTGGCGGCAGTCAGCGTATTGTCGCCGGTGATCATCACCGTCTTGACGCCCATTTCGCGCAAACGGGCAAAGCGGTCCTTGATACCGTGCTTGATGACATCGGACAGCTCGATGACGCCCAACACCTGACGCCCTTCGCTGACGGCGAAAGGTGTCGCGCCGGTACGGGCCACCGCCGTGACGCGCATACCCAGCTCGGCGGGAACATCGCCACCCAGGGACCTGACATGTTCGGCGATCGCCTCGGGAGCACCCTTGCGGATCGCCCGGCCACCCGGCAGGTCTACGCCCGACATGCGCGTGTGCGCGGAAAACGGCACGAAGCGGGCGCCTTCGGGATCGACGAGCTTTTCGCCCTTCTCGCGCGCGAGCTTGACCACCGACTTGCCTTCCGGCGTCGGGTCGGCGAGCGAGGCCAGCATCGCGGCCTGGCGTAGTTGCGCCTCATCCATCGTCGCGAGCGCATGGAAGGCAACGGCCTGACGATCGCCATGGGTGATCGTGCCCGTCTTGTCGAGCAGCAGCACGTCGACGTCGCCCGCGACTTCCACGGCCTTGCCGGACTTCGCCAATACGTTGGCCTTGAGCGCGCGATTCATCCCCGCGATCCCGATGGCCGGCAGCAGACCTCCGATCGTGGTCGGGATCAGGCACACCAGCAATGCGATCAACAGCACCACGTTGACCCCGACGCCGACGAACGCCCCGATGAAGGGCAAGCTCACCACGACGATCGTGAAGGCGATCGTCATGACCGTCAGCAGCATGCCGAGCGCGATTTCGTTCGGCGTCTTCTGGCGATTCGCGCCTTCGACCAGCGCGATCATGCGGTCGAGGAAGCTGTTGCCGGGTTCCGCCGTCACCCGGACGACGATGCGATCGGAAAGCACCTTGGTGCCGCCGACCACGCCCGAGCGGTCGGTGCCCGCTTCCCTCAATACCGGGGCCGATTCGCCCGTGATCGCTGCCTCGTTGATGGTGGCCATGCCCTGCACGATTTCGCCATCGGCGGGAATCAGCTGGCCTTCCTCGACGACCACTTCATCGCCGGGACGAAGCTCCGCGGCCGGAATCGCGCGCTCGGCACCGCCAGCGTCGAGCCGGTGTGCCACCAGATCCTTGCGGGCACGCCGCAGGGAAGCCGCTTGCCCGCGCCCACGGGCTTCCGCGAGCGCTTCGGAGAAGTTGGCGAACAGGACGGTGACGAGGAGTATCAGCGTTACTGCCCAGCCGAACCCGGGCGTCGTCCCGCCTGCCAGTGTGGCGACGGCGGTGACGACGGTGCCGAGCCAGACGACCGCCATCACCGGATTCTTGACGATGTGTCGGGGCGCGAGCTTCACGAACGAATCGAGCAGCGCCGCGCGCATATCGCGCCCGGCGACCTCGGCTGCGCGATCGGGGCGCCTTCTCGAGACTGTGGTGTTCATCCGGAGACTCCTTCAGCGTGCGAGCAACGAGGTCAGGGCGAGATGGTCGGCCACTGGTCCGAGCACCAGCACGGGCATGAATTGCAGCAGCGTGAGAATGACGACGATGCCGATCAACGTCAGGGCAAACGTCGGCGTCTCGATCTGCAGGGTCCCCGACGTTTCGGGCGCTCGACGCTTGGCCGCCAGCATCGCGGCGATCGCCAGGGGGATGATGAGAGCCGGATAGCGCCCTGCCGCAAGCACGACGCTGCAGGTGACGTTCCACCAGACCGTTGCGTCGCCCAAGCCTTCGAAGCCGGAGCCATTGTTCGCAAAGGCCGAGGTGTACTCGTAGAACACCTGGCTGATGCCGTGGAAGCCGGGGTTGGAGTTTCCGGTCACGCCGGGAATTGCCAGTGTCACGGTGGTGAATCCGAGAAGCACCAGCGGCTGGAGCAGTATCGGCACGGCCAGCAACCGGATCTCCGGCCCTTCGATCTTGCAGCCAAATAGCTCCGGCGTGCGCCCCGTCATCAGCCCCGCTATGAACACGCCAAGCAGCAGATAGACGATGAACTGCATCAGCCCACAACCCACGCCGCCCCAGACGGCGTTGATCAGCATGCCCATCATGGAGATCAGGCCCGTGAGTGGTGCCGCGGAATCCAGCATGTTGTTGACGGAGCCGTTATTGACCTGCGTTGTCATCGTGGCCCACAACGCCGATGCATCTGAACCTAGCCGGACCTCCTTCCCTTCCATCAGCGCCGGATCGGACGCCGTGCTCGAATAGCTTTCACTCCAAAGGGCGGCGACGCTCATGGTCATGGACATCACGAGCATCGTGCCAAAGACCATTGCCCCGAACCTGCGACGCCCGGTGAAAGGGCCGATCATGAAAATGATGGAAACTGGAATGAGGGGAATAGCCAGCACCTCGAGAAAATTCGATAGCGGTGTCGGGTTCTCCAGCGGCACGGCGCTGTTCGGCCCGTACCAGCCGCCACCGTTGGAACCGAGTTGCTTGATGGCGACCATCGGCGCCACGGGGCCGACCGGAATCTTCTGCTCCTTCATCTCGACCGCAGCGTCGATCGGACTGGCCACCGGACCACCGGACAACGTGGCGGGAACGCCCTGCCCTGTGAGCAGTACGGACATAAACAGGCACAGCGGCAGCACGAAGCGCAGCGCGGCGCGTATGACATCGGCCCAATAGTTGCCGACGTCGACCGTCTGTGAAGCGACATCGGCCGTCGAAGACGTCCCGGCCTGGCGCCCGCCGAACAATCCGCGCAAGACGGCCGCAACCATTGCCAATGCCATAATGGGCGAAGCCATCTGCAGCCCGACGATACCGGTCATCTGGGACAAATAAGACAGTTGCGCCTGGCCGGAATAGTGCTGCTGGTTGGTATTGGTCAGAAACGACATCATCGTGTGCAGCGCAAGGTCCCAGCTCATGTTGGGCACGCCGTCCGGATTGAGCGGCAACCACGCCTGGATCATGAAGATCACCCAGACAACGAGCGCGAGAACCACGTTGCTCACCAGGAAGGCTCCGGCATAGCCGCGCCAGCTCATGCCGACCTCCGGACGAGTGCCGATCAGCGCATAGACAGGGCGCTCCATCCAGAGGAACAGGACGTCGCCGCGCATGGGATCGCCGCGCATGACGGCAGCCAGGTATCGCCCCAAGGGCCATCCAAGCGCAATGACCGCCGCGAAGAACAGCAGAAGTTCGAACATGGTCGGGGTGCTCCGTCAAACAGCCACGCTCGAGTATTCAACGGCTGCGCGTAAGTTCTCCATGCCGGAAACGGACTCCCGCATAAATTCCGCATAAATTCGCTGGTGAATCACGACATGGCGGGGCCGGCTCGAGCCTGCCGCTGCGGCTCGATGGGCCGCTTCGAAGATCACTTCGCGAAGGCACGTCCGGTCCGGGAATTTACGGCGAATTTACGACGCGCCTTCGAGGTCCGCGCTATGGTGTGCCGCGGTGGAAGTGCACCATGCAGATGCATCAGATCATTCAGGACATCGCGTTCATCGCAGTGGTCGTGACCGCGTTCGCCGGATTGCTCTACGGCTCCCGGCGCTTCAGGAACTGGCTCGATGTCCGGCGCGCGAGACGCGATCCGGATCGGAGGGCCTCCGTGGGGAAGAAACGAGTCGATCCCTGAGCGGGCGCAGAACGTACGGTCGGGGGCCTCGGCCCCAGGCCTTTGCACGCGCTTCGGTGCGCCCCCACCGGAATCTGGGGCGTGGGTCAGGATGCCTGCATCCGGCCGGGCCTCGACAATCCACTCACGTCATCCGACGCAACCCCTGTCGAGGAGCCGCCATGCAAGCCACTGCCTTTTCCGCCACGACGCCTCGCTACGCCAGGTGCATCGAAACGTCCAAGCGCATCCGCTGGGACATCGACCGCGACGTCATTCGCGGCCGCCGTTTCGAGCTGGACCGGAAATACCTGCCCGATGGCCTGTCGTGCATCGACGAACTCGACTTTCTCGGCACCGAGGAGCAGCGCTTCCTCAGCCAGGTGCAGGGCCGCACCTACGCCAACATGTTCGGGCTCGTCGAACGGTTCATCGGCGCGAAGATGCTCGAAGTGAGTCGCGATCACTGGCTCGGCGACCAGACGGCGCTCGAAGCGCTGGTCCGCTTCACCGACGAGGAACTGAAGCACCAGGCACTGTTTCGCCGCATCGAGTCGCTGGTTGCCGAGCGCATGCCGCCCGGCTACGCGTTCGTCCCGCAGCCGAACGATGTCGCGTCGTTCGTGCTCGGCAAGAGCACGTGGGCCGTGCTGGCGCTGACATGTTTCATCGAGCTCTTCAGCCTGGCCCACTACCGCGCGAGCATCGGCGCGGCCGAAGACCTTTCGAAGCTCTTCAAGGACGTGTTCCTGTTCCATTGGAAAGAGGAATCGCAGCACGCGATCCTCGACGAGCTGGAGTGGGCCCGCGAGGACGGCAAGCTCTCGCAGGCCCAGCGCGATGCCGCCGTCGACGACCTGATCGCGCTCGTGGCCGGCGTCGACGGCATCCTCCAGGCACAGGCCGGATCCGACGCCGCCTATTTCCTGCGGCAGACCGGCATGGCGGGCGACACGGCTCGGGCTGCCGCGGTCGGCGCCACGTTGCTCAAGGCCTATCGCTGGCAGTACATCGTGTCCGGCGCGCTCGAGCCGCGGTTCCAGGAGACTCTCGGCAGCCTGATCGACGAGACGCAGATGAAGCGGGTGCTCGACGCCCTGGCGCCGCTGATGTACGCGCGGCCGCTGGCCATGCAGCGGGCGATGTCATGAGCATTGCCCGGCAGGTGCCCGATGCCGATCGGCGCGCCGCGGTCGTCGAGCGCTTGCGCCGGCGTATCGCGGCGCTTCGAGGCCGCGGCGGAGGCGGGTCGTACTCTCCGGAGAGGCGTAGCATGCGAGCTTGGCGAGGAAGCTCCGCATGGCACTCCGGCAGAAGATCCGCCTCTGCACCGCGCACGACGGCGTGCGGCTCGCGTACGCGGTCAGCGGCAAGGGGCCGCCGCTCGTCAAGGTCGGCAACTGGCTGACGCATCTCGAGCTCGATCTGCAGAGCCCGGTCTGGGGATACCTCATCGAAGCGCTGTCCCAGGACCGGACGCTCGTGCGCTACGACCAGCGCGGCACGGGCCTGTCGGACCGCGACGTCGAGAGCATGACCTTCGAAGACCAGGTGCGGGACCTCGAGGCCGTCGTCGCGGCTGCGGACCTCGGCCGCTTTCCGCTCCTGTGCATCTCGCAGGGCACGACCGTCGGTATCGCCTTCACCGTTCGTCATCCCGATCGAGTCAGCCAGTTGATCCTGCACGGCGGCGCCGCGCGCGGCCGTCGCCGGCGCAGCGCCGACCCGACCTATCTCGAGGAAGAAGAGACGACGATGAAGCTGATGGAGCTCGGCTGGGGCAAGAACGACCCGGCATGGCGACAGTTCTTCACCAGCCAGTTCATTCCGGGCGGCAGCAGGGAGCAGCACGACTGGTTCAACGAGCTGCAGCGCATCTCGACCTCGCCCGCCAATGCGGTTCGCCTGATGCGCGGATTCGCGGACGTCGACGTGACGCCGCTGCTCTCGCAGATCCGGTGTCCGACGCTGGTGCTCCATGCGACCGGCGACCGCCGGATACCCTTCGCCGAAGGGCGGCGGATGGCAGGCGGCATCGAGGGCGCCCGGCTGGCGCCGCTCGACAGCGCGAACCATCTGATGCTCGCAACCGACCCGGTGTGGCCGCGCTGGCGCGAAGAGGTGTGCGACTTCCTCGGATCGACCGACTCGCCGCCCGATCCGCGCTTCGCCGCGCTCACGCCACGCGAGCGCGAGTTGCTCGAGCTGATCGCGCAAGGTCGCGACAACGCGCAGATCGCCGCGGTGATGGGACTGACCGACAAGACGGTGCGCAACCACATCACCAGCGTGTTCGCCAAGCTTCAGGTGGAGAACCGGGCGCAGGCGATCGTGCTTGCGCGCACGTCCGGATACGGAGACGGCTGACGAAGTTATGGTGCAATCAGGGCATTCCAGAACGCCAGCGAAGTGCTGCACGAAGGTCTGCGCCTGATCGAGCAGCGCGAACAGCTCGAAGCGGTCAAGCTCAAGGCGATGCAGGAAGCGGCCGGCAAGGGCTGGACCGATATCGCTGCCAGCCATGACACTGATCTCGCCGATGATCAGCTCGAAGACTTCATCGGACAACTGGGGCAGCGGGCTGCCCGTCGAGCACGGACGACAGGTTGATGGTCCGCTATCAGCTATCTGCCGCGGCAGGCCGACCTCGTCGCCATTTTGGCCTGGACGCACGAACGATTCGGCGACGCAGCTCGAAGCACTATGAAGCCTTGATCGTGACCGTGTTGCGTGACATTGCCACCAAACCAGCTGGGGCCGACAGCATCGAGTTCGGAGCTTGGCAAAGGAGTTCGCTCCTGGCACCTGCGTCTGAGCCGGGAGCGGGCACGCATGGCAGCCGGCATCGTGCGCCAGCCCAGACATTTTCTGATTTAACGGAAAGCGGCCTGGTGGTCATCGGCCTGGCGCTGCACGATCCATGGAACTGGCGCAGCATTTGGAGGCTGAGAAGACCTGGGAATAGGCCCCGACACCCTTGGAATTTCGTATATCACTGCTTTCAAACCGTCTATCAGGGCACGATCGACTGCTCTCGACCAGAAGCGGTCCCATGGAGGAGGTACTGAGAGCGGTCGTTCTATGGCGAAATCGACCCAGGGTCGTTCGCCAATCGAAACGAATGGAGCGGAAGCCCTATCCAACCGTCCCCTGCGCGAATACACTTCTGGCGGCGCTACGAGGCGCCGGCTGCTATAAGAGGATCGAGAGTTGACTATGGTAGTGCGGTACATGGGGTCGAAGCGCACCCTCGCGCCCAATATAGCCGCGCTCATCAATGCCGAGCATCCAACGGCTACCGTACTCGACGCCTTCGCGGGAATGTGCGCCATTGGCTGTCAGCTCGCCCCGAAGCATCGAGTCATCGCAAACGACGTTCATGCTTTTGCCGCTACAGTCGCACGCGCACTTCTGACCACGCCGGGCATTCGGCCGGAACGTGAGACTGCGATCGCAGAGCTGACACCGTCATACAGCCGTAACGCGGCCGCGCTAGCGAAGACGCTACGAAAACGCCTTGATCTAGAACATCAAGCACTGGCTCGTGCCGACGACGGTGATTGGCGCACGCTGATGCGATTCACGCTAGATGAAATCGCGAAGCCAACGCCGCGCCAACTTCCCGGACTGCCGACAGAGCATGAGTATCAACGCCGTACGCGCAGAGTGCCCTTCGCGCTGTTCTCAATGTATTACGCAAGCGCTTATTTTGGAGTTCGTCAAGCACTTGAGATCGATTCACTTCGATATGCTATCGAGCGCGCTTCACCGGAAAACCGTGACGTTTACTTGTACGCGCTGATTCAGGCATGCAGTCATTGCGTCGCGGCTCCCGGTCATTTCGCCCAACACTTAGTCCCGCGCGATATGGCAAACACTATGTTCATCGCGCGGATGAGGCGTCGCTCTATCGTTGCCCGATTCTGGGCGGCGCTCTCGAATTTGACTATACCGGCCTGCCTTCACAGGGCAGGCAACAGCGTTCATCGAAACGACGCGACTACATATCTGCAGGAACTCGCCATCAACGCGCCCGCAGAAGTCGACGAACTCGTAATCTACGCCGACCCTCCGTACTCGAAGGCACAGTACAGTCGGTATTACCACGTCCTAGAAACACTCGTACTTTACGACTACCCCGGCGCCACGGGAAAGGGCCGTTACCGAAAGCAACGCTTCGAGACAAATTTTTCACGTGCAGCTCAAGTTGAATCCGAGATGAACCAGTTCGTCGAAGCAGCCGCGGCGACCGGCGCGTCCCTGTACCTGAGCTATCCACGCAACGGCCTACTACTCCGTCGAAGGCGTACAGATCTGCGAGATCTCATGCGAAATCACTACCCTCGTGTGAGATTGGCCATGACGAAGGCGTTGAGTCACTCGACGATGGGGGGTGCGCCCGGTGCTGCGACAATGAATGTCATTGAGGACGTCTATTATGGCGGCTGGGAATAAGACACAGAGTGCGGCGAAGAAGGTAACGGCAACGGAGCATCCACTGCTACCGAGCGACGCACAGTACAGGTCGCTTTCCCCTCACAAAATTCGCGCAAATCCCGAAAACCCGAGAATGTTCTTCCACAACGACACCATCGAACAGCTCGCCGAGTCAATCGAGAAGGAAGGTGTCTTAGTTCCAATTACCGTATACGAGGACAAGCAGGGATCCAGCACGCACGTATTGCTTGATGGCGAGCGTCGTTGGCGCGCCGCTAAGCTGATTAATCTTCCCGAGGTGCCCGCATGGGTGATTCCAAAACCGACTGGCACCGAAAACATGGTTCGGATGTTCAACATCCACATGCTACGAGAGGAGTGGGACGAATTGCCCATTGCTTGGGCGATCGAGAAGCTCATGAGCGAGACCGGCGTCGACGGCGTCGAGGAATTGCACGAATTGACAGGACTAAGCCGGGACCGTCTTCGCAATATAAAGATCTTGCTTGCGTTTCCACGCGAAAAGCAAAAACTTGTTGCAGAAGGAAGACTAAGTTTCAATTATTTGATTGAATTGCAGAAAAATGTCCTCAATAAACTCGCGAAGGTGGATGATGATTTGTTGGGAAAGAAAGAGAAAGTTGTTCGGGATGCCTTTATCAAAAAGTACTTGAACGACGTGGACACCGACCCGATAGCGTTGCGCCAAGTCGGGAAGCTCATCGACACAGCGCGTCTTGATGGCAACGTTGGGGCCCGGGCACGCGGCGCACTTCGTAAGCTCGTGGACGAGCCGACCATGACCGTCGACGAAGCTTACGAACTCGGCGCCGCAGCGAGCGTCGAATTGCGTCGAGTTCTGCGTGACATGGAGCAGCTGCCCGAACGACTAGCTGTAGTCGCAAATAGTAAACTCGATGCCAGTGAAACAAAGGTGTTCGCTGCAGCGCTGCGCCGGCTACACAAGGCGGTCACCAGCATAATGGGTGGTTAGACTTGCTAGCTGACCCGGGACGTGCTCTTCTGGAAATCCTCAAGACCGCACTCGGTGTCAGAGTGGTCGAGGATCAGGGGTTGCCCGCCTCTGTTCCGTGGGGTCCACATGTATACGAACTCAATGTCGCGCGGGCGTGGCATGTGATGCCCGAACTGCCGATAAGCAGTGCATGGTTTAGCCGCATGCGCGCGGCTGCGAAGAGAGTCCCCAAGCTTCGACTTGGCGTCGCAGCTCCACTTACCGTGCTAAACAAGCCAGATATCATCTTGGCGCTCGATGAGTTGCAGTGCTCAATACTTCCGGTGAAGGAAACCGAAGCGGGAGCGGGATATCGGTCGCTGGGCATCCGCGAGTCGATATGCGACGTAATCTACGAGCATCGTCTGGTGCTCGAGCCATCTCTAACTCGCACGATCCTAGATAGGTGTCTCGAACGCGCTCTGAAAGCGCAAGATTCCTATAAGAAGGGAGCTCGGCTCGAGCTACTGATAGCCGTGATGCTCAGCCAGGTCATTGGTTTCGAGGTCACGGACAAGAACATCCTCAGCAAAAATCAGGAGATCGACGTGCATGTGACGAATAGAAATAGTGCTGGGCCTCTGGGTCGTGGGCAGTATGTGCTCGCGGAAGGCAAGAATTGGAAGGCACCGGTGCCTCGAAGAGAGTACGATGCCTTTGCAAAGAAAGTGCGCACGCGCCGTGGAATGGCAAAGCTCGGGCTCATGGTCACTACATCGAGTTTCGAGAAAGGTGTTTACATCGAGGCGATCCGTGATTCGGAGCACGACGAATTGGTTGTGTTGCTGGACAAGGTGACCTTTCCGAAGGTATGGCGCGATTTCGACAGTGTGACAGGAGGGCTGGAACACGCGATCACGCGAGCTGTCTACGACCACGAGCCGGAGTAAGGGGCTTGGGCTGTTGGCCGTTCGGCAGGTCCGTGAATGACCGCTTTTCCATAGCACGACAGTCAGCGATGGGTCGAGAATAGGTAATTTCAGCACTATCCGCCAGCGACGTCCGAGTCTTTTCGGATCTAGCGGCCATCGGCAACGGAGGACTGCAAACCGCTTGCCTCCAGCTGATTCCAGCGAACCTTCTAGTGGACCGTAACCTTTAAATCGCTAGTATCATCATGTCCATGGAGGGCGTGATGAAACTGACCGATAGCGAGCGCACGGAACTGCAGCGGCAATCCGCGGCGAGGAACGGTCGGGCCGATTCGGCGCGGCGCGCCCGCCTGGTATTGCTGTTGGCCGATGGGCTGACCTGGGCCGAGATCCGTGCCAAGCTGGATTGCCCCGATTCGTACATCAGTCGCTGGAGCAAGCGCTTCGAGGCTGAACGACTGTCGGGGCTGTTCGCGCGCCACGCCGGCCGGGAGCGCTACAAGGTCACCGAAAAGGTCGAAGCCCGTGTGCTCGCGTGGACGACCAAGCGCAAGCCTGCCGACGGTTCGACGCAGTGGTCTTCGCGCAAGCTTGCGGCCGAACTCGGCGGGGGCATCTCGCACATGACGGTGGCACGGATCTGGGCCAAGCACGGCCTGAAGCCGCATCGGCTCGAAGGCTACATCGCGTCGAACGATCCGGACTTCGAGACCAAGGCTGCGGACATCATTGGGCTGTACCTCAATCCCCCGCAGCACG
>JAHDYE010000043.1:0-6693 GCA_023383035.1 Burkholderiaceae bacterium
CCGGGCCGGCGTTCGATCCCACGAACGTCATGTCCGCGTCGGCCAGCGGCTTGGCGATGGCCATCATCACGTTGGAGAACGTGACGCCCGCCACCAGGTCGACCTTGTCCTTTTCGATGAACTTCTGGACGGTTTGCACGCCGATGTCGGGCTTGAGCTGGTCATCCTCCTTGAGGAAGACGATCTTTTGACCTCCCAGCTTTCCGCCGCGTTCCTCGAGCGCCAGCGTGAATCCATCGACCATGTCCTGGCCAAGGGCCGCGCCACTGCCTGTCAGGGTCGCGAGAAAACCGATCTTGACGTCGGCGAGCGCACTGCCCGTTGCAAACGTCGCGATCAATGCCAGTGCGGCGGCGACGGACGGTTTCTTCGACTTCATGGTTGCCTCCTCGAATCAAATGGGCTGTCAGGTCAAACGGTGCATCGATGGGTTGCCCGAAAGTGGCTCGGCCGATGACTCCAGGCGCACGGACTCCCCGGAAACTCGCGGACAAGACCGTTCGATGCTCGCGAGAACGTCATCGGCAGACCGGGTCCGGACGTACGGCCTGGTCGGCACGGTTCATGACGAACCGGTCACGGACCATCCGCCCGCGAACGCGGCAGCGCCCCTTCGACACGGTCTGCGCTGCCTTGTGCAGGCGTGCAATCGGTCGCGCTCCGACGCAAGCTGCTCCTCGAGGCCCCACGAAGCCGACCTGTCACGAATTCAGGTGAAATTCCTGCAATCTGCGCCGCAGCAACTTCCCCGTTGGTGTGCGTGGCAACGCATCGATGGGATGAAACTGCCGGGGCCGCTGATAGGAAGGCATCGAACTGGTGTGCGCGCGCAGGACAGCCTCCAGATCGGCAGTGTCGATGCCGTTCCTCGGCACGTAGAACACGGCGATGGCGTCGAGTCCGTCGGCATCGGGGACGAGAACGGCGGCCGCTTCCAGGATTTCCGGGCAGAGCAGCGCAAGCTTCTCCTCGATGGCGACCAGATCGACCCAACGACCGTGAACTTTGACCAGCGTACCCTCGCGGCCGACGAAACGATACGAACCGTTTTCCTGGATTTCGAACAGGTCGCTGGGGCAGAACATGCCGTCACGAAAATGCTCGGACTGTTCGCGTGGCCGGTTCAAGTAGCCGAGCGCGATCGCCGAACCTCCGATGCACACGCGTGTGGGAGACTTGTCGGCGCCGGTGTTCAAGGGCGTGACGCTGATGCCCGGCGATGGCTGCAGGCCCCGTCCATCGTCACGGTCGGTCAGCACGAGAACGAGCGTCTCCGACGCGCCGTATCCGTTTACGATCGACAACCCCGCATGTCGCTTCCATTCCTCCCGGAGATCGGCTGACAAGGCCTCGCCGGCAGAAACAAACCGGCGTACGCCGTTGCGAACGAGCTCTTCGGCGAGCCCCTCTTTCAGGAGGTTGCGATACAACGAAGGCACGCTGCACAGGACGGTAGGACGACTGACCGCAACGGTGGCCGCCACGTCGATCGCGGTCGGCCAACGAGGGTCGAGCACCACGGAGGCGCCCAGCTTCAGCCCGGCGAACAGCGAATTCGTCTGCGGGTACGCGAAGAAGAGCTTCGACGTGGCGAAGATCCGGTCGCTCCGATCGACGCCGACGACTTCCCGGATGATGCGCTCGATTTCGATTGCGAAGCGATGCCCGTGGACAATCGCCTTGGGCTTTCCGCTCGTCCCGGACGAGTATGCCCAGATGGCCGGTTGTGTCGGCTCGACCTGCATTGCCTCGACCGGGTCGCTCGCACGCTGGTCGACGACGAGCTCGTCTGGCGCCACGACCCCTGCACGATGCCCCGAAGGAAGGCGACTGTCCGGTTCGACCAGCACGAAGCGGAAATCGGCTTCCTCCATGACGGCTGACCACTCGTTCTCGGAGAAGCGCGGGTTGATCGGCACTGCGACCCCCCCTGCCCAGATACAACCGAGGACCGCGTCCACCCAGGCAAATCCGTCGGGTACCCCCACGGCAACTCGTTGCCCGGGTTTCAATCCGCGCATCTGCCATGCTGCTGCAGCGCGGGCAACCGACTCGCGGAGCTCGCCAAACGTACGCGTTTGTCCGTTGCATAGAAGAGCGGGATCCTGCTCCCGACCGTTCGCCAACAGCACCGCGGCCGCGTTCAGCTTCATCGTGAATGTCTCATCCGCCAATACACATGGAGTTTTTTTTGATTCTTTTGCCCTACATTAGTGGCTTGACAGAGGCGCGGACTTGATGTGAATCATCTTTTCGCAGTCGCGCTCACGAAGCACGACCGTGAGCATGGAGCGTTGCCGTCGGCGGCGTCGGGGCAGCCGCCTGCGGACCGCGACGCGGCAACAGCCTGCGTGCGGTGCAGCCGTCGCAAGTGGGAACGCTCAGCATGAAAAGGCCGCCGCTCGACGCACCTGCTGCGTCGCCCCTGCAAGGGGCGTCGCCGCACCACTCGAGCGCCTCGCTGGCGCGCCGGCTGCGGCTTCAGCAGTTGTTGGTCTTCACGAAGGTCGTCCAGGCCGGCTCCATACTCGCTGCCTCGCGCGAACTGGCAATGACTCAGCCAGCGGTCAGCAAGTCAGTGCACGAACTGGAAACCCAGCTCGGTGGCGCGCTTTTCGTGCGTGGCAAGCGCGGCGTTGCGCTCACCGAATTCGGGCGACTGTTCGAACGTCACGCGAAGACCTTGATCGCCGATCTGCGCTACCTGGCCGAGGACCTCAACGCTTCGCAGTCGGGTAGCGCAGGACACGTCATCGTCGGCACGCTGATCACGGCGTCGGCCACGCTGCTGCCCGACGCGATCAAGCAGCTGCGTCGGATCGCGCCGGACGTCGCCGTGACGGTACGTGTCGGGCCCAATTCGATGCTCTTTCCAGCGCTCGCGCGCGGCGAACTGGATCTTGTCGTCGGTGTGCTGCCCGCAGGGGGCGACTCCGTATCCGCCGCGCAGGATCTGCAGCTCGTTCACGCGCCGCTCTATCGCGAGGCCTTGCGGGTCGTGGTCGGCCGTGACCACACGCTGGCGCGGCGGCGCAAGGTGGCGCTGACCGAGCTGCGCGACTTCGAGTGGATCGTCCCGACACCGGAATCGGCAGCGTACCCGTCGGTGCGCGCCTTCTTCGCCCAGGCCGGTCTGATGCTGCCGGCGCGCGTCGTCGAATCGGTGTCGATCCTGACCAATCTCGGACTGCTGACCGGCAGCTCGATGGTGGCGTTGATGCCGCAATCCGCGGCGGAGCACTTCGCCCAGGCTGGCTGGCTGGCGATCCTGCCGGTGCAGGGGCTGGGTTCGTTCGGCGCGGTGGGCTACACGCTGTGCGCCAACCGTGAACCGACCGCGGCCACCCGGCGCTTTCTGCTTGCCCTGCGAGAGGCAGCGGTGCGGCGCTGACGCCTTGTATTCCTGTCGGCTATAGAACGCGACGGGGAGTTCATTGTTCAAGAGCGCCGATCTTTTCTAGACTCCGTCAGTGTTGTTGCCGGAGCCCGTACTGGACGAAAGGAGCTGCGATGTCACTGCAACTGCAATATGGCAGGCCGCAAAGCCTGATGGGCTGGGTCGAGACGAACCGCGCGCGCCTGAAGCCGCCGGTGTGCAACGCAGCCATCTATCCGGACGGCGACTACATCATCAACATGGTCGGCGGCCCGAACACCCGCACCGACTTCCACGACAACCCGACCGAAGAGATCTTCTACCAGATCCAGGGCAACTGCCACCTCAACATCTGGGACCGTGATCGCTTCGACCGGATCGATATCCGCGAAGGCGAGCTGTTCCTGTTGCCCGCGCACGTGATCCATTCGCCGCAGCGCCCGGAACCCGGTCTGTGCCTGCTGATCGAGAAGCCGCGGCCACAAGGGGCGCTCGATTCGCTGCAGTGGTATTGCCCGCGATGCGCGGGGCTCGTGTGGCGGGCCAGCAAGCAGCTCGAAAGCCTGGTCGATGATCTGCCCAAGGTCTACGAGATGTTCTACGCCACCACCGACGAGGAGCGAACCTGCAAGCAATGCGGCACGGTGCACCCCGGCCGCGATTACGCGGCCTGGCAAGCCTTGCGTCAGGCGAGCGCCTGAAGGCGTCGGCAATCCCGCATTGCCGATGCAGGCTTCGATACCTCAGGACGTCGCGTGACACCGCAAGACAGGCCATCCGTCGAGGCCACCGTCGTGCCGGACAAGGCGGCGCCGCGCGGCCGCTTCCCGCACGTGAAGCGGGCCGGCGACTTCCTCTTCGTCTCGGGTACAAGTTCGCGCCGCAGTGATAACAGCTTTGTCGGCGTCGAGGTCGACGCGATGGGCGTGACGCGTCTGGACATCCGCGCCCAGACGCGTGCCGTCATCGAGAACATCCGCGACATCCTGCGCAGCGTCGGTGCCGAGCTGGCCGACCTCGTCGAGGCGCAGGTCTTCCTGGTGAACATGAACGACTTCGGAGGCTACAACGAGGCGTGGGCCGAGTTCTTCGACTACGACGGACCGACGCGAACCACAGTGGCCGTGCATCAACTGCCGCATCCGCATCTGTTGATCGAGATCCGTGCAGTGGCCTACCGGCCGCGAGACCCGGCCGATTGAGCGCCGGCCACTTCCGGGAACCGTCCGGAATACGCCGATGATCGACATTCATTCACACTTCTTTCCCCGCCTCAGCGAGGCGCAAGCCCGCATGGGCGAGGCAGGGAACACGCCCTGGCTGGCGGTCGACGCGGACGGCCGCAGCGGCCAGATCATGCTCGGCGAGCGCCCTTTCCGTCCGGTCACCAGGGAGCTCTGGGACGCCGAGGCGCGGGTACGCGCACTCGACGCGGCCGGCATCGATCTGCAGATCGTCTGCGCCACGCCGGTGATGTTCGGCTACGCCTGGGAGGCCGCTCGCGCCGCCGAATGGGCAGCAAGCATGAACGAGAAGGCAGCCCGGTATTGCGCCGTTCGCCCGGCACGGCTGCGGTGGATGGCGCAAGTGCCGCTGCAGGATTCGCGCCTGGCCTGCGCAGAGGCGGCGCGGGCCACGCGCGAAGGAGCCGTGGGCGTGCAGATCGGCAACCACGTGGGCGCGAAGGACCTGGACCATCCCGACATGGTCGACTTCCTGGTGTTCTGCGCGGAGCGCGGGATCCCGGTATTCGTGCATCCCTGGGACATGATGGGAAGTGCGGGCCGCATGCGCAAATGGATGCTGCCCTGGCTGGTCGCCATGCCGGCGGAAACGCAGCTGGGCATGCTGTCGCTGATCCTCTCGGGTGCGCTCGAGCGCATCCCGGACACGCTCAGGATCTGCTTCGCCCACGGCGGCGGCAGCTTCGCCTACACGCTGGGTCGCGTCGACAACGCCTGGAAGCATCGCGACATCGTGCGTCGCGACTGCCCCGAATTGCCGTCATCCTATGCACGGCGCCTGCACGTGGACAGCGCCGTGTTCGATGCCGGGGCGTTGAGACTGCTCACCGATGTGATGGGCGACGCGCAGGTGATGCTCGGCACGGACGCGCCGTTTCCACTCGGCGAGCAGCAGCCCGGTGCGCTGGTGCGCTCGTGCGACTTCCTGGGTGACCGCGCACGGCGCGGCATTCTCGAGGACAACGCGCGGGCCTTCTTCGGGCTGGGCGCCTGCGAGTCCGTCGCAGCGTCGACTCCGGCGAACTCCTAGACCCGATCCACTCCGGGTCCGCAACGTACACGACGCAGGATTGCGCGCAGGCCGTTTGCCAGGCAGCCGGTCACGTCGACGCGGCTGCCGTGCCGGCCGGCGCCGGTTTCATCCCGCCCGTGGCGCCTTCCACGTCGACGTCGCGAACGCTGCCGGTTCACCAGCGGCATCGAAAAGCCGCGACTCCAGGAACCACACGCTGCGGCCGCGGCGCAGCACGCGCCCCTCTGCGCGGACGCGCCCCGTGCCCACGGGTGCCAGGTACTGCGTCTTCATCTCGAGCGTGGCGCCCGCACCTTGCAGATGCTTCAACAGATGACCCATCGAGACATCCATGGCGAGCGCGATGATGCCGCCGTGCAGCGTGCCTTGAGGGTTGAACATGAAGTCGTGGACGTCGAAGGCGACGCAGCAGGCGTCTGCCTCATAGGTGATCTCGAAGCCGAGCAGGCGGGCGAGAAAGAAGGTACCGAAGGCCTGATCGTGGGATTCGAGCGCGGACTCGAAGGCGAGCCTTGCCGCGGCGACGTCGATCTGCTTTCTCGTCATGCGAGCAGGCAACCGACGATAGGACCTGCAGCGCAAGCGACGCCGGCGCGGCTTGTGCAGATGACGGCCCTGTCCAGGCCGGGAACATCGATTCCCTGACGTAGTCTCACGTGCCAAAACCTCCGAGCGGGCCCAATCCGGGCGCACGGGAGAGTAAGCGAGTCAGGTCGCGTCGGTCAAGCTGTGGACGCCTCGTCGCGTGCGCGCCAGCGACGAGGAGCCGCAAGCCATGTCGACCAGGCGCGGCAGGATCCGCCGTTCGTAGAAGTCCGTGCGAGGTGAAGGCTACAATCGTCGTTCGCGCCGATCCGCGGTGAAAGGGCAGCATCGGAATGAGCGATCCGGCACACGATACCAGCAGCCAATCGACCCGGCCGGCGACGACGCTGCCGCGCGTGACGATCGTCGTCGCGCGCGCACGCAACGGCGTGATCGGCATCGACAACGGCTTGCCGTGGCACCTGCCGGAAGACCTGAAGCACTTTCGCGCGACC
>JAHDYE010000043.1:6703-21093 GCA_023383035.1 Burkholderiaceae bacterium
GACCACGATGGGGCACGCGATCGTCATGGGGCGCAAGACCTTCGAATCGATCGGCAAGGCGCTGCCGGGCAGGCGCACGATCGTGGTCACCCGCAATCCCGACTGGTCGCATGCCGGCTGCGAGCACGCCTCGTCGCTGCCTGCGGCGATCGCGCTCGCGGGCATGCCCGGCCCCGATCCGTCGATCGCCACCGACGAGGTTTTCGTCGTCGGGGGCGCGCAACTGTACCGCGAGGCGATCGCGATCGCGCAGCGCGTGCTCGTCACCGAGATCGAGCTGGATGTCGCGGGCGACGCCCATTTTCCCGAGCTCGACCCGTCGCGCTGGCGCACGGTATCGCGCAGCGAGCATCGGTCAGACGCGGGGCTGCGGTTCGCGATCGTCGACTACCGGCGCGTGGCGCAGTGAACGCTCCGGAACTACAGCTGCGTCCAGGTCATCGTTTGCGATGATTCGAAGATCCCGTCCGCGTTTGCGTCGACGTCGATCCGCACGTTCGTAGCGGAGTTCACGACCAGCCGCGCAGCGGTCCCGTCGGAGGCTCTCGCCGTGACCACGCCCGTTGTCGGATACGTTCCGATGCGTCCCGCCAGAGTCATCGGCGTATCCACGGTGACGGCGCCTGGCAGATCCGTTCCCGAGACCGTCCCCGCGACGGCGTACGCATACGTGCCGGCACTTGTATCCACGAACACACGGGCGCTGTACTGCGTCAGCGTTTCCGTCCAGTTGTTCTCGGTCACGCCAAGGCTGGTGCCCGCGACCGTCAGATCAAGGGAATAGGGTGCGAAGTTGGTGATCGCCGCCTGGACGGAAAGATCACCGTTGACCGATGCGGAGTCCGCCTCGTACGCGGCCCGCAAATTATTGAAAGTGAAGGTCACCCCGACCGAACGCGACGGGGCAGCAACGGAACCGGTGTAGGACAGGTTCGAGAAACCGAGGGCACCGTTCCACTGTATGCCGTCTTCGTCCACGCAGTTCGTGAAAGTGATGGTTCCGGTATCGCCGGAAGTCAGCGTGTCGCTGTTGTCGGCGTCGTTCACGATTGCGGAGATGCTGCCGCCGAATGCGCACGAGTCGGCCCCGGACACGATTGCCTTGGTCACGATCGGCCCGCCGCCCGTGTGACCCGCCTCGAGCTTCAACAGTCTGCGCGTTGCAAACTCGGCGAGGTTCAGTCGCACACCGTTCGAAGGGCCGCCCACGGAAGAGCCGTCCGCGGACTTCACCTGCGCTGTCGCGTTAATGCCGGACGAATACAGCGCCTCGACGACCGAATATGTTCGGCTGGCGACCGACGCGGCATTGTCCGAGTTTATCTTCGCCGTTGTCGGAGACGTACTCCCATCGCCCCCGCCGCCTCCGCATCCGGCCAGCGCGAGGACAACGGCAGAAGCAGCCATCCGCAAGCTGCTTCGAATTCGAACGCTCTCTTTCATTTGAATTTCTCCGTCACTCGGATTCATTCCGATCTCGCTTGGAACGGCAACGTCCGCCGGATACCTCCAAGGGACATTTCGTATGTATATTTTTCCACGTCATCTCGCCCGCCTGGCTGCAGCGTTGTACCAGAGCTGCCGGTGTCGACACCGAAGTAATCAACGAACGGCAGTTACAGGGTCGTCGACGGACGAACGACCGTGATCTTCGACACTCCTGCCCGAAGATCGTCGTTCGGCTTCAGCGAGTGGGCGCACCGCGATTCCCTCCAGCTCGGGCGCGACCGGCGGATAGCGCCGCATGACCAGCGGGTCGTGGCCGGGCACGACGTGGGGGCCCGGCTATCGGCCCCGTGAAGCATCAGGATCGCCTGGCGGCGAGGCAGGCCGCCGTTCGGTAGAATTCCGCTCGATCGCCCCCGTAGCTCAGTGGATAGAGCATCCCCCTCCTAAGGGGAGGGTCGCACGTTCGATTCGTGCCGGGGGCGCCAGTCTTCCTGTGGGCGGCAGGCGAACGATCCGCATGACGTCCGGCTCAGCGCTCGCGCAGCGGATCGGCATCCAGCCGCACCGCGATCCCCTCCAGCTCGGGCGCAACCGGGGGATAGCGCCGCATGACCAGCGGATCGTGACCCGGAACGACGTGGTCCGGGCTGTCGGCCAGCGCGAGCAGCCTGTCGTAGCTCTCCAGTACGCCACCGACGTCAACCACGACCGGAAAGACGCGGCGCTGCTCGAGATGCTCGTAGTAGTGGCTGGCGTCGGAGGCCAGCACGATCCATCCGCGCCGGGTATGGATGCGCACGCACTGCATGCCCGGCGAATGGCCGGCGACCTGGTGCACGCTGATGCCGGGCGCGATCGCGCCGTCGCCCTTGTGGAACGTCACCCGGTCGTCGAACACCAGCCGCACCATGCCGGCAACGTGATCGGGCTCGTAGGAGCGCCGAAGCCGCGCGTGGCGCATGTAGCGGCCGGTGGCGAACGCCATCTCGTCGTCCTGCAGGTGGAATGCGGCAACGGGAAACCGGTCGAACGCGCCGATATGGTCGTTGTGGAGATGCGTCACGATGATCGTGCGCACGTCGCCGGGATCGATGTCCAGCAGCTTCAGGCCGTCCGCAGGCAGGCGCAGCAGCGTGCGATGGCGCTTGACGGCCATGTCCTCGCAGAAGCCGGTATCCACCAGGACCAGTCGTTCCTCGTTGCGCACGACCCAGAAGAAATAGTCCATCGGCATCTCGCCGTCGTGCGGATCACCGCCGAGGAAATTGTCGGCGCGACGCGCTCCCCGGGTCGCATAGCGAAGCGCGATCACTTCATAGGTCGGAAGCGGCATGTCAGTCACCAGGCTTGTCGTGGACGTTTTCCCAGAAGTAATCCTTCCACGATACCGGCTTGTTCTTCAGGGTGCCTGCCTTGTACATGAACTCGGCAAATGCCATCGTCTTCCTCGGGGTGGTCGCAAAGACAACGTCGGGGCGGTCGATCAGCCGGGTCACCTGCTCGACGGTCATCCCGGCGTTCGTTGCCTTGACGAAGATCCCCGCTGCCCTGCGCCGGTCGGCGTTGATGAAGTCCATGGCGTCCTCGAGCGCGAGAGCCACGGCACGAAACGTCTTCGGGTTCTCGGTCTTCCATTTCTCGGTGCAGCTCAGCACCGCCAGGTTGTGGGGACCGCCCAGGACATCGAAGGAGCTCAGGATGACGCGCGCGCCACTCGACTTCTCCAGCACCTCATCGACGTACGGGAAGATGCCCATGTAGTTCCTGATCTCCTTGTTGCCCGAAATCAGCGCCGCCGCCGCGTCCGGATGCGGCATGCCGACCTGGATCGCGTCGAACCGGGATGCGTTCGCGGGGCCGAAGAGCTTCGCCGCCTCCATCTGGATGATCATCGCGTTGACCGACACCCTGGGCGCGGGCAAGGCGATGCGGTCATCGCTTCCGAGGTCACGCAGCGACTTGATGTCCGGATCCGTCGTCACGAGCGAAATGGGGGCGTCGACCACCGAAGCGATCGCGCGTACGTTCTGCCGCCCCAGCGTCCGGTCGTGCAGGATCATCGCGGGCGGGCCGCCCGCACCGGCGATATCGACGTTCCCGGAAAGCAGCGCTTCGTTCGCCGCCGGCCCTCCGCTGAACTTGCGCAGCGTGACCGTCACATCACCCAGTCCGAGCTCCCGTGCGCGCTTCTGGATCATTTCCTGATCCAGCATCACGTGCAGGACGAGCCAGGTGAGACCGAACTGCTGGCTGATGCGGATTTCCTTCGTTTCCGCCCTGACCGCGTTCGGTGCCGCCAGCATCACCAGCCCGATGACGAGAGGCAAGACCGCCATCCGGCTGCTACGTCCCAGATCAATCATCTCGATGTCCTCCAGATTCGTGCCTGCTCGGCGGGCCGTACCCGTCAGCTGCCGGGCAGGCCATGCGCTTCGGGAAAGAACATGTCCTTCCACGAACCGGGCTTTTCCTTGATGCCGCCGACGCGGTGCAGGAACTCGGCGAAAAGCATGGTCTTTTGCGGCGTCGTCGTGAACTGCTCGGGCTGGAGCATGCGCGCGATGTTGTCCACGGAATCCGGATCCCTGGTCATGTCGATGTAGATCCGCGCGGCGCGCCTGACATCCCGACCGATCAGTGCGTTGGCCTCGTTCATCGCCGCGACGAACGCCGTGACGATCTTCGGATTGGCTTCGCGGAAGCGGGAGGTCGCGATCATCGCCACCGTCGTGGCCGGCCCATCCGTCACGTCGTACGAGTTCAACACCGTGCGCACGTTGGGATTCTCCAGCTCGCGGTACTGGAACGGCGGCCACGTGAAGTGGCTGTCGATCTCCCCGGTGCCCGACAGGAGCGCCACCATCGCGTCCGGATGCGAGCGCGAGATCGTCAGGTGGTCGAGCCTGGCGTAGTTCTCGGGTCCGAACGTCTTCGCCGCCGCCATCTGCAGCACGAGCGCCATGGTCGAGATCTTCACCGCCGGCAAGGCGATCCTGTTCCTGTCGGTGAAGTCGGCGATGCTCTTGACGGCGGGATCGCGGGTATTGAGGAACAGCGGCACCGAGCTCAGTGAACAGACCGCCCTGACCTCCTGCGGCGTGCCTTTCGTCCTGGCCCACAGCAGCGGGATGGAAGTGGTACCGACCGCGCCGAACTCCAGGTTGCCCGACAGCAGCGCGTCGTTCATCGGTGCCGCGCCCGCGAACGTCGCCCACTTCACCGTGACGTCGCCCAGGCCTGCCGCCTTGATGTGCTTCTCGATCAGCTTGTCGTGCTCCATGACCATCAGCGGCAGGTAGCCGATGCCGTGCTGCTTGGCGACTCTCAGCTCCCTCACCTGCGCGGCGGCCGTGCCGGCGGCGGCGATCGACAGCAGGCAGGTTGCCGCGAGCAGCGTGCTGGCCAGTCTCGTCCTCATGGCGGTCCTCCGGTTGCGGGCTGGATGGAGGGTTGCGCATGCGCCGCCGCGGCGCCCTCCCCGCCCGGTGGCGCGGCGCGCGACGCAGCCCGGCATTCCAGGCCTGCGGTGAGACGGCGCATGTCGTCGACGCGTTCGAGGTTCAGCGCCAGGTCGCGGATCGTGGCGGCCGCGGCGGGCCCCAGCATCCGCGCCGCGATGCCGAGGAACTTGGCCTCGATGTCGGCGCGGTCGAGCGGATTCTCGGGCTCTCCCCTGGCGTTGCCGATGCTGCCTTCGTAACATCGGCCATCGACCAGCGTGATCCGCGCTCGCGCTCCCCGCTCGCGCGGATAGCGCGCGTCGAGCGCGGGATCTGCTTCGACGCGTATCCGGCCCATCATCGCGCGCATGCGCGGATCGTGCAGGCGCTCCTCGGTGTAGTCGAACACGCTCACCGCGCCCTCGAGCAGCGCGAGCGCGATGGCGAAGGCGATGCTGAAGCGAGCCTGGGCTGCATCGCGCGGATCGACGACTTCGCCGGCCAGCGTGACCGAATCCACGTACAACGAAATGTCGGCGATGTCCTGCGGCACGATGCGGTTCGCACGCATCATCTGCTGCACCACGTCGACCGGCGCGTGACTGCCCCGGCAGCCGGCGTGGAGCTTGAGATACGTCTCGGGCACGCGGAACTCGCTGCCCAGGCCGTCGAGCACGCCGTCCAGGTGCGCGTCGTCGCAGAACGCGCCGACGAATCCGTCCTCGATGATGCCTTCCGCCCCCGTCTCCCCGGCCTGCGCCAGCTGCGCGGCGAGGACGCCGGCCTCGCAGCTGCGGGCCACTTGCAGCGCTCCGCTGCGCGACGCCTTCAGCGCCTCCTTCAGGCCGCTGCCCAGGCTGCAGCCGATGGCGATCGCATGGGTGGCGCGCCGCGCATCGAGCCGCAGCATGGACGCGCACGATGCGGCCGACGCCGGCGCGCCGAGCACGCCGGTGCTCTGGAAGCCGCGCCTGACCGTCGACGGATAGATCGCCCGCCCGAGCCGCAGGAAGACCTCGTAACCGGCCGCCACGGCGGCGATCAGCTCGCGCCCGGAAGCGCGTCGGGTCTCGGCCAGTGCCAGGGCACCGGGCACGACGACCGACGAGGGGTGCCCGCCGGTATGGCGTGAACCGTCCTCGAGAAAGGTCGAATGGGCCGTGAAGCTGTTGACGAGCGCGGCCTCGCGCGGCGCGAAGCCCGTTCCGGCACCCCAGATCGCGGCGCATCCGGCGCCTTCCATCAGCGGCATCAGCGACGCGTGATGGCCGAGCCCGTGGCCGGCGAGCCCCGCCGCCAGCAGATCCAGGATGCGCAGCTTCAGCGCTTCGGCGACTTGCCGCGGCAAGGCGTCGTACCGGGACTCCGCTACAAACGCTCCAAGGTCGTTCGCGAGCACAGCGTCCTCGTCACCTCTGGGCAGATCCGTTGCCGGCGTCGATGCCTACGCAGGCATGAACAGCGCCGGCCAACCTTATCAAGTCGCCTTCGCGTGCGCCAATGGGAGATTCCGTGGGGGGGGCATACGGAAATCGAATGGGCCGCCGCGAAGCGGGAGCCATCGCGTTTTCGTATACCCCTCCTCGGAAACTTCCATTGGAAGGCGCGCGCCGATCGCACTACCTTGTCGTCGATGGCGCGCCCGACGTGCCATCGGCAACCCACCCAGGACCGCGCGCCGAACCCATGCCCGTCTCCGAAGTCCTGTCCCGATTCATTGCCGGCCTGTCGTTCGAAGATCTGCCGCCAGCGGTGGTCCAGCGCATCAGGCATTCCGTGCTCGACACCCTTGGTTGCGGCCTGCACGGCAGCGCGACGGCGTGGGGACGGATCGTGTCCGACTACGTGGCCCGCACACCGGGCCCGTGCGCGATCTGGGCCGACGGACGCGGCAGCACCGCCGCGTTCGCCGCGCTCGCGAATGCCACCATGGTGAACGGCTTCGAGCTGGATGACCTGCATGCGCCGTCGCGCTCGCACCCCGGCGGAGTCACCGTTCCAGTCGCGCTGGCGCTCGCTCGGGAGAAGGGCGGTATCGACGGCCGCAGCTTCATCGCGGCGGTCGCGGCGGGCTACGAGACCACGGCACGCGTGGGCTTGTGCCAGGGCGTGTCGTCGTTTCATCGCGGCTGGCACCCGACCGGCACCGCCGGGGTGCTCGGCGCGGCCGCCACCGCGAGCAGGCTGCTGGGCCTGACGCCCGGGCAGACGCAGCATTGCCTGGGCATCGCCGGTGCGATGCCGGCCGGGCTGATGGCCGCGCAATACGGCGCGATGGTCAAGCGGCTCTTCTCCGGCCACGCCGCGCACGTCGGGGTGATCGCCGCGCAGCTCGCCGCGATGGGGTTCACCGGCATTCCCGACCTCTTCGACGCCGGGTTCGGCGGCTATCCCCGTGCACTCTCGGACGAGGTCGATCTCGGCGCGTTGACGTCAGGGCTCGGCGAACGCTACGAGATCGACAACGTCGGCTACAAGTTCTATCCCTGCGTCGGCGCGAGCCACACGGCAATCGACGCGCTGAAGGAGATCCTGCAGACCCACGATCCGGCGCCCGACGACGTGGCGTCGATCGTCGTCACCACGTCCGACTACCAGAAGGTGCACGCGGGCTGGCCCTACGTGCCGGGCAACGTCATGGCCGCGCAGATGAACATGCCCTTCTGCCTCGCGACCCTGCTGCTGAAGCGACGCGTATTCGTCGACGAGTTCTCGGACGAGTCGGTGCGCGACCCCGAGATCCTGCGATGGGTCGAGCGCATCTCGGTTCGGTCCGACCCGGCGCAGGACGCCGGCGACCGCACGGCGCGCGTCGACGTGCAGCTTCGCGACGGGAAGCGCCTGTCGGCGACGCGCCGGCACGCGACCGGCCATCCGTCGGGTCCGCCGGTCGAACGCGAGCTGATGACGAAGTTCGAGGCGCTCGCCGGCCGTGTGCTGCCGCGCGCCGCGCTGCAACGGATCGTCGACCTGACCGATCGTCTCGGCGAACTGGCCGACGTGAGTACATTCGATGCCTGCCTCGTTCCATCGCAGGCGCCGGTTCCTGGCTCCAGGGGGTGAATCACATGAACGACGCAGCAAGGACGAAAGCGGACGAAGAACCGGTGGTCGAGAACCAGTACCTGTCGCGGCTGGTGGCCGACTGGGTCGTGTCGACGGGGTACGAGGACCTGCCTGCGGAGGTCGTGCAGGCGGTCACCACGTTCGTCACCGACCATTTCGGCGTGGTGCTGGTCGGCACCCGCAAGGAGTCCTCGCGGATCATCGCCGGCCTCGCCTCGCAGTGGGGCGCGCGCGACGGCGGCTGCACGCTGGTCGGGCTGCCCGGCAAGACTTCCGCGCCATTCGCGGCGCTGGTGAACGGCGCCACCGGCCATGCGCTGGAGCTGGACGACGACCATCGCGAGGGCACCCAGCATCCGGGGGTCGCGGTGATTCCTGCCGCTTTCGCCACCGCGGAGCAGGAAGGCAAGTCGGGCCGCGACCTGATCCTCGCCGTCGCGCTCGGCTACGAAATCATGATCCGCCTCGGCGAAGCGCACCTGGGAAAGTCGTATCTGTGCGGTTTCCATCCCACCGGGACCTGCGGCAGCATCGGCGCGGCGGTCGCGGCCGGCAAGCTGCTGGGGCTCGACGCGGGCCGGATGGTCAGCGCGATCGGACTGGGCGCGAGCCAGTCGGCGGGCCTGAGCACGTTCCGCTCCAACGGTGCCTGGAACAAGCGCCTGCATCCCGGCCACGCGGCGCAGGCGGGCGTGCTGGCCGCGTATCTGGCCGGGAACGACTTCCGCGGCCCGAGCGAAAGCCTGCTCAGCCCCGAAGGGTGGCTGCAGGCATACGCGTACAAGGGCGAATTCGACGTCGACTTCATCACCCGCGACCTCGGCACCCGGTGGGAGCTTCTCGACAACAGCATCAAGGTGCACGCCTGCTGCCGGTTCGCCGCGCCGATCGTGGATGCGACGCTCGAGGCCGTGACCCGCGAGAACATCGCACCGCAGGACGTCGCGGAGATCTCGGTCGGGATGGCCCGGTTTCCCCTCTACCGGTCGCTGACCGAGCCGCGGCAGCGGAAATACAATCCGACCTCCGTGGTCGATGCGCAGTTCAGCCTGCCGTTCGCGGCCGCGGTCAGCGTGGTCAAGCGGCGCGCCTTCGTCGAGGAATACAGCGAAACCGGCATCCGCGACCCGGCGGTCATCGATCTGGCGCAGCGCGTGAACTGGTTCGTCGACGACGACGCGGAGCACGTCTGGCCGACGCGATATCCGGCGCAGGTCAACATCAGGCTGAACGACGGGCGTCTCGTGCAATCGCGCGTCGAGTGGCCGAAGGGCGATCCCGAGAACGCCGTGACCCGCGAGGAGCTCAAGGACAAGTACACGAAGCTGGCGGCAGCCGCGATCGGCGCCGCGAAGGCCGAGTCGTCGTTCGCGACCCTGCAGCGTCTCGCCGAGATCGACGACGTCCGGAAGCTGGGTGCCGAGCTCATGCCTTGAGCGAGACGCGCGCCGCGGCAACGGAACCGACCCGCGATGTTGACGGCGCTCCTGCTCCCGGCCAGACTGCCCGGCTCACCGTGCATCGTCAGGCAATGCGCGCCGCGAGCGCCGCGGCAGGGAGGAGCCGGATGATCGTCCAGGAAGACCATGCCGTCGCGGGTGAACGGCCGGCCTGCGCCGGAGCGCCGGTGGCCGAACCGTTGCTCTCGGTGAAGGGCGTGACGCTGCAATACAAGACGCCCGAGCATCTCGTCACCGCGACCTACCGGGTCAGCTTCGACGTCCACCGCGCGGACAGGTTCGTCCTGTTGGGCCCGTCCGGCTGCGGAAAGTCGACGCTGTTGAAGGGCGTGGCGGGCTTCGTCACGCCGGTCGAAGGATCGATCGAGCTCAACGGACGCGCGATTTCCCGGCCCGGCGCCGACCGGATGATGGTCTTCCAGGAATTCGATCAACTCCTGCCATGGAAGACGGTCTTCCAGAACGTCGTGTTCCCGATGCTCGTCAGCGGGACATGCAGCAGGAGCGAGGCGAAAGACAGGGCGTTGGCCTACATCGGGAAAGTCAATCTGCTGGAGTTTCGCGACGTCTATCCGCACATGCTGTCGGGCGGCATGAAGCAGCGCGTCGCCATCGCCCGCGCGATGGCGATGGAGCCCGACGTCCTTCTCATGGACGAGCCGTTCGCGGCGCTCGACGCCCTCACGCGCCGCAGGATGCAGGAGGAACTGCTCCAGCTGTGGGACGACATCCGGTTCACCATGCTGTTCGTCACCCATTCGATCGAGGAAGCCATCATCATCGGGTCGCGCATCCTGGCGATGTCGCCGCATCCCGGCCAGGTGCGCGCCGAACTCAATACGCACGACCTGGGCTACAGCGAACGGGACGGCGCCGCGTTCATGGCGCTGAACCGGCGGATCCACGACATGTTGTTTTCGGAGCGTACCGGTGGGACGGGCCATGACAAGCCGAACTGAACGCGCCCACCGTATCGCGCCGCCGGCAAGACCCGAGTACGAGCGCACCATCCTCGACGACACCAATATCGGCGACGCGTCGCGGCCGTTGTCGTCATGGCAGCGGCTGTCGGGCAACCCGACGATGCGCACCGTGATGATCCTCGTGGTGCTGGCGTCGTGCTGGGAAGCCTACGCGCGCTGGATCGACAATCCACTGATGTTTCCGGCGTTCTCGGAGGTGGCGATCGCCCTGTGGCACTCGAGCGTCGGCGGTCCGTTGCTCAGCCGGGTCGCGATCTCGCTGAAGGTCCTGATGATCGGCTACGCGGCGGGCATCCTGTGCGCAGCAGCCTTCACGATCCTCGCGGTTTCCACGCGGATCGGCACCGATCTGCTGTCCACGCTCACCGCGATGTTCAATCCCTTGCCCGCGATCGCGCTGTTGCCGCTGGCGCTGCTGTGGTTCGGCCTGGGAACGCCCAGCATCGTCTTCGTGATCGTCCATTCGGTGCTGTGGGCGGTAGCGCTCAATACCCACACCGGCTTTCTTTCGGTGCCCGAAGTGCAGCGGATGGCCGGAATGAACTATGGCCTGCGCGGGCTTCGCTACGTCATGCTGATCCTGATTCCGGCCGCGTTCCCGTCGATTCTCGCCGGCCTGAAGATCGGCTGGGCGTTCGCGTGGCGCACGCTGATCGCGGCGGAACTCGTGTTCGGCGTCTCGTCGGGACAAGGCGGGTTGGGCTGGTTCATCTTCGAGAACCGCAACTACCTCGAGACGGCGAACGTCTTCGCCGGACTGACCGCGGTGATCATCATCGGGTTGCTCGTCGAGGGCGTGATCTTCCGCACGATCGAGGCAAGCACCGTGCGTCGCTGGGGCATGCAGCGATAGCACGCTGCGATGGCCGTTGCCGGCTGCGCTAGCCTTGCCCTTCGATGTCCGGATTGGCGACTTCGGTCATGACGCTGATGGCGGCACGCACGACGAGATCCTCGACCTTGCTCGCGTGGTAGATGAACAGCAGCTGCGACTCCTGCCTGACCTTGTCCCACACTGCAAGCTGCGCCCCGTGCTCGGGCGATCGGGTCACCTCTTCCCTGACCAGCGCAACGCCGACGCCGGCGGCGACCAGACTGAGGATCGTGGATTCACTGTCCGCCTCGACCACGTTGTTGGGTTTCAGCCCCCGGGACCGGAACAGCTTCTTCACCAGGTGGTAACGCGAACCCTGCTTCGGCGTCGAGATCCATGGCAGGGCGGCGATGTCCTCCAGGGAAGCATCCTGGATTCGAGTCGCCCACGACGCCGGCGCGACGACGACGTAAACGATCTTCCTGAGCGTGATCGCCGACAGCGGAGGCTCCGGGATGTCGCCGATATAGAAGCCGACCGTCACGTCTCCGCTGAGAACCTTGTCCACCGCCTGGCCCGACAGCCCGTGATGAAGCTCCACGTCCACCAGCGGGAAGCGGTCTCGCATGACGCGCATGAACTCCCCGAGATGGAGGAAGTCCGGCTGCACGATGGTCGCGACGCGCAATCGGCCCGAGACCTCGCCGCGGATGAGCCTGGCCCGGGCCAGCATGCTGTTGACCCGGGCGTTGATGAACTCGACATCCACGAGTATTTCCTCACCGAACCGGGTGAGCTTCATCCCGGTCGGCGTCCGCTCGAACAGCGCGCCGCCGAGCTCCACTTCCAGCGCCCTGATCTGACCGCTCACGGCCGGTTGACTCAGGTGAAGGAATTTCGCTGCCTGCGTGATGTTCCCGCTTTGCGCAACGGCCGCAAAAGCCCGGAGATTGGATATGTTCATGCGCTCGATTCACCGTGTGAACCAGTGATTGTCTGGCGGCCGGCCTTCGATCACAATGGGAGCATCCCCCTGGGAGCATCCCCCTGGTGGGAGCATCCCTGCGCAGGAAGCGGGTCGCAGTCGTAGTGGCGCGTGCGCACCACGATGCGCGGGCCGAGCTTGTGGCGTTCGAGCGTCCAGTCTGGGCGGCAGAGAGGAGGTTGGTAACTGAGAGCAGCGGGTGAGTGGTTCAGCGGCATGGCCGCTCGCCAACCGAGGCGAAATCAGTTTTCGAAGCGCCTGGCTTGATACGCCCGCAAACCTGCCGAAGAGTATCGGGCAATGAACATCCTGGTCCTCATCGCTGGAATCGCCGATCCCAAGTGGCCGCTACCGACAAAGCCAGATCCACTCTCCCTTCAAGAGCACGGCCACCGATACTCCGTGCTGAGCCCTTTCGACGAGGCGGCGCTTGAATTGGCGCTGAAACTGCGTGACGCCCATCCTTCCGTCCGCATCGAAGCGGTTGTCGGCGGGAGCGACATGCTCGCGCGCAAGGTGGCCGGTTGGCGGCTCGACACCGTCCATCGCTTCAATCCTGCTGAGGGCGGCGCCTGGAATTGCAGGGGCTTTGCCGCCTCCTTGGCGAGTGCCCTCGGACCGTTGGGCCGCGAAGCCAGCGTCACGCTCGTCGGGCGCGAATTCGGCGACTTTGACGATGGGTCGGTACCACCCTCGATTGCGCGCGCGCTCAGCGTTCGCTATGTCGCTCTCGCGCTTGCGGTTGAGGTGCGAGAGGAAGCGCTATGGGTATCGCATCAACATGGCGCGGCTGTCGAACGGCTGTGCCTGAATGAACCAGCCCTGGTTTCCGTGACTAGCGATTCGCACAATCGCCTGCGGCATCCTCTGCTAAAGAACGTGATGGCTGCTCGAAAACTGCAGTTTGACGTGCTTCCCGGTATGGGAGTCAGCGCGGACAGCGGAATCGTCCTGAGACGGATTGAACCTCTTGTGTCAGCGCGGCGCGCAAATGCGTGCCAGATGCTGCGCGGAACGCCAGGCGAGCAAGCCGAGGCGCTGGCTAAGGCGCTGATCGATGCCCGAGGTACAGCGTGAGCGTCGCCCCCAACCGTTTGACAGTGATCCTGCCCTTCGCACCAGATGAGTGGCGGGCCCATGACGACCTGCTCGCCGCCGCCGCCGCCCTATACAGCGAAGGCTCGTTCGAAGCACTCGACATCGTACAGTTCAGTCCGGCTGCGGGCATCGTCCCGGCAAGGGCGGCGCGGTCGGCCACTTGGTGGGAATGCAGCTCAGGTTCCGTCTCAGCGGACTCGGACGTAGAGACACTCGCGACCCATGTGCGTGAAGCACTTGCAATCGAAGGATTGCGCGATGCCAGACAGCGACTTGTGCTACTTCCGCCAGGCTCGGGGGGGGAAGAACTCGCCGCTTTGATAGCTGCCGATTTCGACGGCGTCTCACTCGGCCGCTGCAGCCGCCTCGAAGTGGATGGCGCCGCCGTTGCGGCGCGACGGGCGGCGTTCGGCGGCCGGGTGTCGATTGAACTGCGCACGCAGGTCGCATTCTGCTGCGCCACTTTGCGGCCCTATCTACCGAGCATTGCGATGATCCAGTTGTTACCCGACGAGGCGATCTGCCGCGTCAGTTTGAGCAGCGAGGCCGCGCCACGTCGTGATTTCGAACTCGTCGAGAGCGCGGATTCCCTGCCAAGACTGGAAGGTGCCGCCGTCGTAGTGAGCGGCGGCCGCGGCATGGACGGCACGGAAGGCTTCGAGCTGCTTGCCAGAATCGCCAGCAGCCTTGGTGCCGCCTTGGGTGGCAGCCTTCCCACCGTCGACGCGGGCTGGGTGCCGGTGGCGCGGCAGATCGGGCAGTCAGGAAAGTTCGTGGCGTCGCGGCTGTATTTCGCTGTGGGAATTTCAGGCACGCCCCAACACTTGGCCGGTGTGTCGCCCGCAACGCGGATTGTGGCGCTTAACAAGGACCCGGAAGCCGCCATTTTCGACGTGGCCGAGGTCGGCGTGGTTGGCGACTGGCGCGAAATCCTGCCCTTGCTGGCGCAGAGGCTCGAAAGCGGCCCATCCGCAGACTGAGCGTAGTCTTGTCCTACCGCGCACACTACAATCCGTGCAGTCAGTCCGTTCGATTGAAGAGTGGGCTGCCCCCATCTCTCCGGACACTCCGGCTAGCTACACAGCCGCCATTCTT
>JAHDYE010000044.1 GCA_023383035.1 Burkholderiaceae bacterium
GAGGTCTTGGAAGCGACTTCCTTGACCATCTGCGCGCCCATGTTCTCGAACTTGTCCTTCAGCTCGATTTCCTTGGCCACCGAGACGCCGTCCTTGGTGACGGTCGGTGCGCCGAACGAGCGCTCCAGCACCACATTGCGGCCTTTCGGGCCCAGCGTGACGCGCACGGCGTTCGCGAGCAGGTTGACCCCGTTCACGATGCGATGACGGGCGTCGTCGGAAAAGAAAACCTGCTTGGCTGCCATCTGCTTGTTCTCCCGGAATCCTGTTGCTTCGTGTGACTTACTCGATCACGGCCATGATGTCTTCTTCGCGCATCACCAGCAGCTCGTCGCCTTCGACCTTGACGGTCTGGCCGCTGTACTTGCCGAAGAGCACCTTGTCGCCGACTTTCACGCCGAGCGGACGGACCTTGCCGTCGTCGCCGACCTTGCCGGTGCCCACGGCGAGGATTTCGCCCTGGTCGGGCTTCTCGGCGGCCGCATCGGGGATCACGATGCCGGACGCGGTCTTGCGCTCGTTGTCCAGGCGTTTCACGATCACGCGATCATGGAGCGGACGGAGTTTCATGCGGAGTAGCTCCCAAGTTATTGAAAATATTTGAAATAGTTCAACGGACCGGCGTGCCGGCCCGAATGTCCCCGCAGGCGGTGCCGGCGTGCCGGCGCAATCCGGTCACGCAAATTGTTAGCACTCACCGCTGGCGAGTGCTGATTGTAGGGGCTTGGAGTGGGGATTTCAAGGGGAGCGCCGCCATTTCGAATGACCGAGGGGCTAAGTCGATCGATCCGGAACGGTTCCCGTGCGCGCCTCGGCGCCAGCAGGGGGCAACGGCGCGAATGCCGGTGCACGCCTCTCGCGCATGGCAGCGACACCCTCGCGGCAGTCGGGATGCTTCAGCAGCTCGCCGGTAAGCACCTTCGCATGTGCGATGGATGCGCCGGGATTCAGGTGCAATTGCTCCGCATAGATCTGCCGCTTGGCGGCTCGCAACGCCACCGGTGACACACTGACCGCCATCTCGCGTGCCCGGGCCAGCACCTGTTCCTCGAAGCCGTCCGCCGGCAGAACGTCATGCAGGAAGCCGATGGTCTGCATCTCTTCCGCGAGCAGAACGCGGCCGGTGAAGAGGATATCCACGGCGGGCGCAAGACCGACCAGGCGAGGCAAGACCCACGAGAGTCCGTACTCGGCCGGCAGGCCGAGGCGGGACGTCGAAGTCGTGAATTTCGCGCCTGCTGCCGCATAGCGCAGATCGCAGAAAGCGGCCAGCGCGACGGCGACGCCGGCGCAGGCGCCGTTGACGGCGGCGATCACCGGTTTGGACAAGCCCCACTGCCATACGAACTCATGATCGAATTCCGGGTGCACGCCATGACCCGGCTGCGCCATGTCCTGATCGCCGGATGTCTCGACGTAGTCCCGCTCGGACTGCTGGTGGTGTTCGAGCGCACGGAAGTCTGCTCCGACGCAGAACTGACGGCCCGCGCCCGTGATGACGATCACGCGCACGTCGGAATTTCGTTCGAAGCCGTCCATCAGCCAGCGGTACTCGGCGTTCATGCGGTGGGTCCAGGAATTGCCGCGGCCCGGCCGATTCAGGCGTATCAACCCTACGCCGTGCGCGATCTCGGCCTGAGTGACGTGCAGTTCCATGTGCCCGGTCCTTCAATCGTCGAAACGCTCGTCGCGCTGCTTGAAAGCGGTAGCGGTGCCTTCGTGTGCGCGTTCGCGCACGAAGTTGAACTCGTCGGGCTCGAATCGCAGACTGGTGCCGAGCGTGTGCCCCACGTAGCCGCGTGCGAACTGCTCCGCGGCGCCCAGGCTCTCCAGGGCCATCTGGTGCATCGCCTTGCCCGTGACCAATGCATCGCGGGCGTGCCTGGAGATCCGGCGCGCCCAATCCTCCACGGTCTGCTCGAGCGCTTCGGCGGGCACCGACAGATTGATCAACCCCAGGCGCTGCGCCTCCGGTCCGTCGAAGGTATTCCCCAGCAGCATCAGCTCGCGCGCCTTCTTGGCGCCGTACAGCAGGATCTGGCTGCTCATGTGCCAGGTGTTGCCGGCCAGCCCCAGGCGCTGCTCGGCGTGGCTGAAGCGTGCGCCGTCCGCGGCGATGGCCAGATCCACCAGTTCCACCAGGTACATGCCCACGCCGGTGCAGTGGCCATGCACTTGCGCGATCACCGGCTTCGCCGAGTTCTGGAAAGCCATGTAGTTGGCCCCGAGCTTGCGATCGCGCAGCAGCCGCGAGCGCACGCTGGGCCGGCGCGGCTTGCCGCCGCCGGGGCCAGGCTCGAGCCCGTACGAACGCATGGCGTCGTCGTAGTCGTGGCCGGCGCAGAACGACGGGCCGTTTCCCCTGAGGACGATGACCTTGATGTCGTCGTCGTCTTCGGCGTCGTGCAGTGCAGTCACCAGCCTGTCGAGGTCGTCGAAGCGCAGCGCGTTGTGCTTGTCGGGCCGATTCATGATCAGCCGGGCAACCGGTCCGTCTTTCTCGACGATGAGGGCGTTGTCATCGTTCATGCCAGTTTCGCTCGCTATCGGATTCGAGGGGAATGACACATTCTACTTGATACTTATATTGACCGTCACGTCAATTGTTTGTAGCATATTATCATGAACATCGATCAAGATCCGCAAGTCCGGCAAGTGCAACCGCTGCGCGGGGTGCGAGTCGTCGAGTTCGCCCACTGGATGGCAGGGCCGCTCGCCGGCGGCCTGCTCGCCGATTGGGGCGCCGACGTCATCAAGGTCGAGCCCCCTGGGGGCGAGCCGATGCGCACCATCTTCGCGCGCATGGGCGCCAGCGCAGGCACGCCCAATGCCGCGTTCACGCTGGCTAACCGCGGCAAGCGTTCGGTGACGGTCGACATCAAGACCGACCACGGCCGCCAGGCCTTCGAACGCCTGCTGGCCAGTGCCGACGTGTTGCTGACCAACCTTCGCCCCGACGCACTGCAACGGCTCGACCTCGGCGCCGACGCGGTGCGCCAGCGTCATCCCGGGCTGGTCTATTGCACCGTCAGCGCCTACGGCTGGGGTGGCCCCGATCAAGACCGGCCCGGCTACGACATCGCCGCCTTTTTCGGCCGCACCGGCATCGCCCACGAAATCACCACGGCGGGCACCGCGCCGCCCGCGCTGCTGCAGGGCATCGGCGATGCCTTCACCGCGCTCGCCGCGGCCACCGGTATCCTGGCCGCACTGATGGAACGGCATCAGACCGGCCAGGGCCGCTTCGTCGACGCGTCGCTGTTGCGCACCGGAATGTGGGCGCTGGGCAGCGAACTGGGTCAGCAGGCGCTGGGAGGCAACCCCAGGCCGCCGCGCCCGCGCGAACAGTCGCGCACGCCGATGTACAACTCGTACCGCACTTCCGACGGGCGCTGGTTCTTCCTGGTCGGCGTCGAAGCGCACCGCCACCTGCCGTCGGTACTCCGGGCGATCGGCCGCGAAGACCTGATCGGCGACGAGCGCTTTCGCGACGCCCGTTCGATCGGCACGCACAGCGCCGAACTGATCCGGTTGTTCGACGAAGCGTTCGGCAGCCAGCCGCTGGCCTATTGGGCGCAACGGCTGGATCAGCATGACGTGTGGTGGGCTCCCGTGCAGACGCCGGCGGAGGTGCTCGACGATGCGCAGGCGCAGGCGATCGGAGCGTGGATCGAGGTCGACGGCCACCGATCGGTCGATGCCCCGCTGCGCTTCGACCTCGCGCACCGGGGTACGGCGCGGCGCGCGCCGGGCGCGGGCGAGCACACGGCCGAAGTGTTCGCCGAACTCGGCCTGCCGGGCGAGACACGCCCAGGGCAAGCAGCCCCTCACGGGGCGGGAGAATGACGATGCATGGTCAAGCCGCAACCGCGATGCACGGCCACGCCGGCATCACCGGCGGGCAGCGCATGTGGGGACGCGAGATCGAAACCGTCGAGGTTCATGGTCATCCCTGCCGCGCCTACCGCCATCGTGCGCGCTCGATGGCCGCGCTGCTGCGCGATGCGCAGCGCTGGGGCGAACGCACCTACGTGGTCGAAGGCAGCCGCCGCCTGAACTTCGCCGCTTTCGGCTCGGCCGTCGATCGCGTCGGGCAGACGCTGCAGCAACACGGCGTCATGCGCGGCAGCCGCGTGCTGCTGCTGGCCTTCAACAGCGTCGAATGGCTGGCCGCCTTCTGGGCCATCCAGTCACTGGGTGCGGTGGCGGTGCTGGCCAATGCGTGGTGGAGCCCGGAAGAAACGCAAGCCGCGCTCACCGACGTTCAGCCCACGCTGGTGCTGGCCGACCAGCTCGACAAGCGCGGCCTGGCGAGCCGGCACGGCGTGCTCGACATGCAGGCGCTGCGCCATGCAGTCGATTCGACGCAGCCTGCGCCGACATTGCCGTTGCTACAGCTCGACGAAGACTCGTTGGCCGTCATCATGTTCAGCTCGGGCACCACCGGCCGCGCCAAGGGCGTGCTGATGTCTCATCGCGGGCTGGTGGCCAACATCCAGAACCTGCTGGCGCTGACCGGGCGCATGCCCGACGAACTGGCACCCGATGCCGAAGGCACCGTCAGCCTGCTCACCGTTCCGCTGTTTCACCTGGCCGGCATCCAGGTCAGCATTTCCACGCTGCTCTCGGGCGGGCGGCTGGCGCTGCTGGAAGGCCGCTTCGACCCCGAAGCGGTGCTGCGCCTGATCGAAAGCGAGCGCGTCAGGGTCTGGGGCAGCATCCCGACGATGGTCTCGCGCGTACTGGAACATCCGGCGCTGCACGACTTCGATACGTCGAGCCTGCGCTCGATTCCGATGGGCGGCGCCGCCATTCCCGCGTCACTGCGCGAGAACGTGCAGCGCGCCTTTCCGGGCGTGAAGAAAAGCGTCGGCACCCTGTACGGCTGCACCGAAGCAGGGGGTGTGCTGGCGGCAGGTTCGGCGACCGACCTGCAAGGGCGCGCCGGTTGCGTCGGGCGCCCGTTGCCGGTGGTGGAACTGCGCATCGCCAACGCCGACGAGCGTGGCGCCGGCGAGATCATGGCGCGCACGCCCACCGCCACGCTGGGCTACTGGGGCGAGGCGTCGCCCATCGCCGACGAACAGGGCTGGATTCGCACCGGCGACCTCGGGTGGCTGCAAGACGGTTTCCTGTACTTGAGCGGCCGCGCGAAAGACATCGTGATCCGCGCCGGCGAGAACATCGCCTGCGCGCACGTCGAACAGTGCCTGGCGCGGCATCCGGCGGTACGCGAGATAGCCGTGCTGCCGCTGGCGCATGCCGACCTGGGCGAAGAGGTCGCCGCCGTCGTCGTGCTGCGCGACGGCTGCGACGCGACCAGCGACGAGCTTGCCCGGTACGCCCTGGCGCACCTGGGCAAGTTCCAGGTACCCACGCGCTGGTGGCTGCGTCGCCAGCCTTTGCCGACGAACGCTGCGGGCAAGATCGCGAAATCCGAGCTGCGCAGCGGCTGGGCCGGCGATTGAATCTGCGTCGGCGTCAGCCGCCCTCGCGCAGCCGTTTCCAGTGGGCGTGCGCCGCGTCGCGCCAGCGGCTTCGCAGCTCGTCGAGCCGGCGCGTGACGCGAGCGCCTTCCCAGCTGCGCGGCAGCAGGGTTTCGGGCAAGCCGGGATCGACGCGCGGCAGTCGCTGAATCGCATTGACCAGCAGCACGTGCGCGACGAACACCGCCTCGTCGCTGCGCGGCCGCAGCGTGCCGAAGCGTTCCTCGAGTTCGCGGTAATGCGCCGCCAGCGCCTCCAGATCCCAGGCGCGCTCGACGAGGTGTCGCTGGTCGACGCCGAAGGCAAGGCTGCGCGCCGCGAATGCCAGCGTGCCGTCGTCCAGCCCCAGCCGGCCCACCTCGGCCTGCACCGCTTCAGCACGCTGCTCGTGCGGGCAGAGCCACAGCCCCGGCGTCGGCGAGCCGAAACCCAGCCATTGCAGTGAACGGTACAAGCGTAACCGGTCGGCGCGACGCGACTCGGGCAGCGTGATGTGCAGCACGAGCCATGAGCCGGGCCATTCGCGAGCCGCATGCCGCAACGCCCTGACCCGCTGCGAACCTTCCGAGATCAGGCGCGTGCCCGCTGCGGTGAGACGCCACCAGGCTTCACGGCCTTCCTTGCCGCCTTCGATCCATCCCGCCGCCGCGGCGCGCGCCAGCGCCTGGCGCGCCGCCTTTTCGGCAATGCCGACGGCCGCGAACGCACGGATCAGCGTGGCAGTCCATACGTGCTCGCTCGATGGATAGACGAACTCGCCAAGCAGGGTCAGCAGGAAGGAGCGCGCGCTGGACGTCGCCGTCGATCCGTTCGTCGTGCTCATCTCGAGCGAGCGGCTGCGGGATGTCGGCAGCAGGTACTGGTCATCGATGAAGCTGTGGCTGTGTTCGTGCGGTATATACTTTGCCGGCCTCGGTCAGTGCCAGGGCAGGCCTGCAGTTGCAGCATCCGCCACGAGTCGCTCGCGTGCGGCGCACAGACGGCGAGCTCGCATAGTATTGCATTCATGAGCAACTCCAGCAGCGCCGAACGGCCGGCCGCGGCGCGCAAGCCGCGGTTTTCGTTCAAGCCTCCCGTCGACGGCACCCGGCCGGCCGATGCCATCCAGGCGCAGATCCGCACCATGATCGCCTCGCGCAAGCTGAAGGCGGGCGATCGGCTGCCCACCGAGCGTGAACTGGCCGAGCAGTTCAGCGTCAGCCGCAACTCGGTTCGCCAGGCCATCCGTTCGCTGGCCGACGGCGGCCTGCTCGAAGTGAAGAAGGGTGCCAGCGGCGGGGCTTTCATCCGCAACGGCGGCGCGGCGGCGGTGCGCGCCGGACTGGTCGATCTGTATTCGCTCGGCGCGATACAACCCGCGCATCTGATCGAAACCCGGCTGCTGATCGGCGTCGAGGCGGCCAGGCTGGCTTGCGAGCGCGGCACCGACGACGAGCTGGCCGAGCTGGAGGAAAACGTCCGGGAAGCGGAAAAGGCGGCGCGTGCCGGCGATGCGGCGCGCCGCACCATGATCAACCTGGAGTTCTATCGCATCCTGGCGCGGATGACCCACAACCCGCTGCTGGAAATCGTCACCGACGCGGTCATGGTCATCACGCTGCGTTTCGTCGAGGAGTTCATGCGCACCTCGAACACCACCGTGATGCCGTTCCGGCGCAAGCTTCTCGAAGACCTGCGCGCGCGCAACGCCGATGCCGCCGCCGAGCGCATGCGCGGGCACCTGCTCAAGCTGCAGAAGATCTACCTGGCGGAAGTCGCGGCCCGAGCCGGGCGTTCCCGCTTCAAGACCGCCTGATCGCTCGCCGATCTCGGCGATGCGAACCGCAAGACGCCGGCGGCACCCGAACGTTCTCGATCTGTCTCAGGCGCGCTTCGGCTCCGGCGCCAAGTCGATTTCGGCCAGCAGCTCTGCCGTGTGTTGCCCCAGCAACGGCGGCGCTCGCTGCATGGTAGCCGGCGTGGCCGACAACTGCAGCGGGTTGGCCAGCACGCGCACCTCGCCGGCAGTGGGATGCGGCAGGCTGACCACCATCTCGCGCGCCACTTCAGGATCGGTGAACACTTCCTCGAAGCTGCGCACCAGTGAAAACAGCGCCCCCTCGGCGGCCAGCCTGCGCACCCATTCGTCTGCCGAATGCCGGCGCATGGCGAGTGCAATGCGTTCGTTGAGTTCTTCTCGATGCGCGATGCGGCTCTTGCTGGCAGCGAACCGCGGATCGGCCAGCGCCGGCTCCGCGAGTGCCCGCACCAGCGCCCTCCAATACTTGTCGTTGTGCGCGATCAGAAAAATCCCGCGCCGGTCGGCGGTCTCGTATGCGTTGTACGGAACGATCTGATAGTGCTCGTTGCCTTGGCGCTGCGGCGTGCGCCCGGTGGCGAAGTAATAGCCTTCGCGCGGCACCATGGCGCAGATCGTGGCATGGAGCATCGAGAGATCGAGGCGCTGGCCCTGCCCAGTCTGGCCGCGGGCCAGCAAGGCTATCGCCACGCCGTAGGCAGCGAACAGCGGCGTCGAAAAATCGGAGATCGCGAATCCCGAGCGCAGCGGGCCCGTTTCGCGCGTGCCCGTGAGCTGCATGATGCCCGACATGGCCTGGATCACCGGATCGAGCGCCGGCCGGTCACGGTGGATGCTGTGCTTGCCAAAGCCCGAAAGCGAGCAATACACCAGGCGCGGATTACGGGCCCGGACGGCCTCGTAGCCGATGCCCAATCGGTCGGCCGTGCCCGGGCGGAAGTTCTCGATCAGTACGTCTGCCGTGTCGATCAGGCGCAACGCGGCTTCGAGGCCCTGCGGCGTCTTCAGGTCGAGCACGATGCTGCGCTTGTTCCGGTTGACGCTGAGGAAGAATTCGGTCTCGCCACCGATGCGCGTTTCGCCGGTGTTGCGCATCGCATCGCCTTCGGGCGGTTCGATCTTGATCACGTCGGCACCGAAATCCGCCAGCAAGGTGGCGCAGAGCGGCCCTGCCATCATCTGCGAAAAATCCAGGACGCGGACGCCCTTCAGCGCGGTCGGTACGGTCATGCTAGGCCTTCGGTTTGCCGCCGGCGGCGTCGATGCGCTGATCAGACGTTGGTTGGCGGCCGAATGCCAGCTCCGCCAGTTGCGCGCCGCCGATCAGGTCGAGGTACTGCGCCTGCAACGCCGGGTCGTGCACATGCCCCCGCAGATAGTCGGCGAAACTCTCCGGCTTGCCGCTGGCCCGCACGTACTGGCGCAGGTGCGTTTCATCGGCCTCGTACAGACCCTGCGAAGCCGTCGGGTGCGCGCCGAACGGCAGGTGCACGACCGCGTCGACCAGGGCCGACGGCAGCTTGGTGAGGTGGTTCGCCCGCCGGATCGTCTCGGTGCAGACGATCCGGTCCACCGAGACCACCACCCGGCGTGAGGCCTGGGCCAGCATGACGTCGAAGAAGGGCGCGCCCAGGAACTGCACGTTGCCAGCTTCGTCTGCCTGCTGCGCGTGCAGGAAGCAGATATCCGGCGAGATGGCCATGGCGGCGAGCAGCCGCCGTTCGCCCGGCGCGCCGGGCAAGGCACGGTACTGGGCAGGCGCGTGACGCGGCAGGTCGGTACCGAGGTCGGGAATGGGCACCCACGGCAAGTCGCCCATTGCAGCACGCAGCCCGCCGGCAAAGGCCAGGCCATCGATGTCGGTGACCTCCAAGGTGCCGGCTTCGGCCGCCCTGCGAAAATGCGGCGCGAGGCCGAACTGCTCGAAGCTGATGAATACGCACAGGGTGTGCCGGACGCAGCCGGCGCCGATCAGCAGGTCAGGCGCAATCGAACCGGGTGACGGCACCAGCGACAGATCGCGCACGCCCCGGCGCGCCAGCGCGCGCACCAGCGCCATCGGCTGGCTATTGAAGATCCAGCCTCCCAGGCCCAAGGAACTGCCGTCGGCCACCATCGCCACCGCCTGGTCCAACGAAACGAGCTTGCTCGCCATGCTCTGCCTCCGTCTCAACGCGGCGCACGGCGCAGGACGCCGTCGCGATCGACCTGCGTACGCAGTACCGCCAGTTCGCGCGGGGAGGGCATCTCGGTCAAGGCCGGCGTGTCGCCCCACAGGACCTCGAAGCCGGTGTTCTCGTGGACCTGCTCCAGGCGCACACCCGGATGCAGCGAGCGCACGCGCATGGCCTTGCTCGCCGGATCGAAATCGAACACCCCCAAGGGCGAGACGACGAGCCGCGGTCCTCCATCGGGAAGCCCGCGCCGCTCACGCGCATCGCCACCTTCCAGGTACCCGGCGCCGCAGATGAAGTCCACGCGCGGCACGAAGGTATGGCGATCATGGCGCTGCGCAACCACGTAGAAGCGCCGCGACAAGCCGCACAGCGCACTGATGCCGACCGTGCCGGGCCCGCGCAGGCGCGGGCGCTGTTGCGGCCCGACCACTGCCGTATTGATGTTGCCGAATCGGTCGACCTGCAGCACGCTCAAGATGGCGAAATCGAAGAAGTGCTGCTGCCAGTCGATGAAATCGATCATGTCCGGCAGATCCATCCAGGCCTCGGCAGCAGCGATGTTGGCGTAGCCGGCCGTCGGCAACAAGCGATCGCGTATCGGGTTGACCATGCCGCCGGGCCCGGACACCCACCACAGCCCCGGCGCATGCAAGGCCTTGGCCAGGTTGCAGGCCGCCACCTGGATGTCGGAATTGGTTCCGATGATGGCCTTTTCACCATCAGCCAGGTCACGCGCCAGCAGCACGGCCAGCAGCTCTGCAGTAGTGGGGGGGTCGTCGCAAGGGTTCATCCTGGTGCCGTCCGGTTATGGGGCCGCTGATCGATCGCATCGAGACGGGCCGCAGCGCGAAGGTAGAGTTTTTCCTGCCGCAGCAGGTGCCGGCGCATCTCGCCGGTCGCCCCTTCGATGTCGCGGGCCCGCAAGCGCCTGAGCAATCGCCGGCGGAACGGCATGACGTAGCTGTTGGGCGTGCGTTCGATCCGGCTGACGAACTGCCGCGTGATCGCGACGACCGCGTCGGTCACCGCAATCAGCAAGGCGTTGCATGACATGCGCCCCAGCAGCTTGTGGAATTCGAGATTGAGCTCGGTGCGCCGAGCCAGGTCACCTTGCGCCACGGCCTGCTCGGCCGCTGCGACATTGGCCTCGAGTTCGTCGAGGTCGCCGTCACCGGCGCGCTGACACGCGAGCCGCACCACCTCGGTGCCGATCAGCACGCGCACTTCCGTCAGATCCTGCGGCCGGATGGTGCCGAGCGAAAACAGGTCGGCCAGCACGGTTTCGACGGTGCCGCCGCCGTTGCTGCTGACGAACGCACCCCCGGCCGATCCTTTGCGGATCTCCAGCAGCCCTTGCTCCTGCAACGATCTCAGCGCCTGGCGCACCGAATTACGACTGACGGCGAACAGCGTGGACAGCTCGCGCTCCGGCGGCAGCCGATCCCCCGCGCGCAGCTTGCGCTGGCGCAGCAATGCGCGCACCTGTTCGATGATTTCGGTGGCCGGCTGCTTGCCCGTCACCGGCGAAAACTGCGGCGCGCTCGGCATCTGGTTGACTTCGAATATTTGGGTGACCCATAATAACACTATGGATGACCCAATCAAAGAACCTGCCGCATCCGGACACGACCACCGCGATGCCCCGCTGGCCGGCATCAAGGTGGTCGACCTGAGCAGCTACATGACCGGCCCCCTGACCGCCACGACGCTGGCGGATCTGGGCGCTGCGGTCATCAAGGTCGAGCCGCCCGGCGGCGACGGATTTCGCGGCTTCGGGCACAAGGTCAACGGCTGGAGCGCTCTATGGTCCAGCTGCAACCGCGGCAAGCGCAGCATCGTGCTCGACCTCAAGCAGGCCGGCGACCTGGCCACGCTCAAGCAACTGCTTGCCGATGCAGACGTGCTGGTGGAAAACTGGCGCCCGAGGGTCGCCGCCTCGCTCGGCCTCGGCCCGCAGCTTCTGCAGCAACTGAACCCGCGGCTGGTGCACCTGTCGATCACCGGCTTCGGCGACACCGGCCCGCTGTCGCGCACCCCGGCCTACGACTCGCTGATCCAGGCCCATACCGGCATGGCGCATCTGCAGGGCGGCGGTGGCCCGCCTGCCGTGGCGGCCTATTGGGTGGTCGACAAGGTGGTGGCCGCGTATGGCGCGCAGGCGGTGCTTGCCGCACTGGTGCGCCGCGGGCGCAACGGCCGCGGCGGCCATGTCTCGCTGCCGATGCTGGACGTCGCGGCCTACTTCAACTTCGCCGACATGGCGCAGCACCGCACGTTCGTCGGCGACAGCACGCCCTGGCGCAAACCCTTCGACCCGGTGGTGCGCACGGCCGACGGTCATCTGATCCTTGCGCCCGTCAATGGCGGCCAACTGTCGCGCACCTTGAAGGCGGTCGGCCGGCCCGACCTGAAGGAGCGCATGCTCGCCATCAAAGACCACGGCGAGATGATCGACTTCTTCTACCGGAACCTCAACGAGATCCTGTCCACCCGGCCCAGCGCCCACTGGCTCGCAGTGTTCGAGCCCTACGACGTACCGGTAGCGCCGGTGCGTACCCTCGAAGAGCACCTGGCGGATCCGCAGGTCGCGAACAACCGCATCTACCACGAGCTGTCCTCGCCCGCCGGCCCGCCCTTGCGTGCAGCCCGCTATCCGGCGCGCTTCGACGGCGCGATGCTGACGCCCGCCGGGGCGCCACCGATCATCGATGCGGATGCCGCCACGATCCGCGCCGAGCTTGCTGCCGATTCATCGACCCTTTGAGGCAACCCGAATGAGCGACCATGCCGCCAGCGCGGCCGAGCAAACCGTTCTCTACGAAAAAAGAGAAGGCAAGGCCTACATCACCTTCAACCGGCCCGACAAACGCAACGCGCTGACCTACGCCGCATTCGATCGCATCATGGCGTGCCTCGACGACGCGCAACGCGACGACGACGTCCGCGTGGTGGTCTTGCAGGGCGCCGGCGGGCACTTCTGCGCCGGCCACGATCTGGCCGAGATCGGCAGCGAGTACGGCTTCGACCCCAGCGGCAAGGGCCGGCGGCCCAGCCAGCGGGCACGGCTGGATTTCGATCGCCGGCACCTGCAGCAGTTTCGCGATCTGCTTTACTGCAGCAAGCCCACCATCGCCCTCGTGCGCGGCTACTGCGTGGGTGCCGGGCTGCACATCGTGGAAGCTTGCGACCTGGCCATTGCCAGCGACGCCGCCCGCATCGGCCATCCCGAGCAGAAGGCCGGGCTTGCTGGGGCTGCCTACATGACGGCCTGGAACATCCTTGCCGCGGGTCCCAAGAAGGCGCGCGAGCTGCTGCTGATCGCCGACGTGCTGGCGCCGCAAGATGCCATCCAGATGGGGCTGGTCAACAAGGTGGTGCCCGACGATCAGCTCGAGAGCGCCGGCGAAGAATGGGCCAACCGCATCGCCCGGCTGCCGCGCGACGCCATCGCCATCGGCAAGGCCGCCGCGCACGTGGCGCTGGATTCACTGGGCATGACCAGCCAGTTCACCCACGGCTACGTCTTGCATGCGTTGTCGACCAACATCCGCTACGAAGACGACGAATACAACTTCATGAAGCAGCGCCGCGAAAGGGGCGTGCATGCCGCTTCGCACGGCCGTGAGGCGCGCTTCGGTCGCGACGGGGGCGAGCCCTCCGAGGGTCGCGACGCATGAGTGCGCACCACGGCGCGCAGCAAGCGCTGCGCGGCCTGCGCGTACTGGATTTTTCCACCATGATCGCTGGCCCCTACTGCACGCGCTGGCTCGCGGATCTCGGCGCCGACGTGATCAAGGTCGAACCGCCCGAGGGCGACCACATGCGGCACCGGCCGCCGCTGCGCGACGGCCACAGCGCCTTCTTCGGCCACCTCAATGCGGGCAAGCGCTGCATTGCCCTGGATCTGAAGCAGCCGGCGGCGGTTGCCATCGCCCAGCGCCTGGCCGCGACCGCCGACGTCGTGGTCGAGGCCTTCCGGCCCGGTGTGATGCCGCGCCTCGGGCTTGGGCCGCAGCAATTGCGCGAGAGCCAGCCGGCACTGGTCTACTGCTCGATCTCCGGTTTCGGTCAGGACACCGATTGGTCCGGCCGGCCTGCCTATGCGCCGGTGGTGCATGCGGCCAGCGGCTTCGATCTGGCGCTGGGCTGCGGGCCTGATGGCCGCCCGGTGAGCACCGCGATCCCGCTGGCCGACATGCTGACCGCGATGTTCGCCGCACTGTCGATCCAGACCGCGCTGCTGCACCGGCACGCAAGCGGCCAAGGCACGACGATCGACGTCAACCTGATGGACAGCGTCTTGAGCATCATGCCCTATGAGTTCCAGAGCGCGCAGCAGCCCGAGCAGCAGCCGCGGCCGGTCTATCGGCCGATGCGCGCGGCCGACGGCTGGGTGCTGGTCACGCCGATCAATCAACGCAACTTCCTGAATCTGTGTGAGGCACTGAGTCATCCGGAATGGCGGGAGGACCCGCTGCTGGCCAGCGAGATGGCGCGGTTCCGCAACTGGGATGCCTTCATGCAGCGGATCGAGGAGTGGACGCGGCACCATGACGCTGCCGACTGCGAGCGCATCCTGACCGCACACGGCGTTCCCTGTGCCCGCTATCGCGGGCTGCGCGAAGTCATCGCCGATCCGCAGTTTGCCCAACGAAACAGCTTTGCGCAGGTCGAGGATGCAGCGGGCAAGTTCCTGGCCCCACGCCTGCCGTTCGCGTTCGATAGCGCGCGGCCGATCGCCGGCGCCGTGGCGGCCGGCTTCGGCGCCGATACCGCGGCAGTGCTGCAGCAAGACCTGCGGCTTGGCCGCGGCGAGATCGAAGCGCTGATGGCCCAGGGGGCCGCGATCAGCCACTCCGCCCACCCTTGAAGGAGACATCACCCATGACAACCCGTCGCAATGTTCTCGGCGCCGGCCTGGCACTCGGCCTGTCGGCCGGCATCGCGCGAGCACAGGACTTTCCCGACGGCACCTTCCGCATCATCGTTCCCACCACCCCGGGCTCCACGCCCGATCTGCTCGCCCGCACCCTGGCGCCCAAGCTGGCCGAACGCATCGGGCGAGCAGTGGTGGTGGAAAACCGCACCGGAGCCTCCGGCAATATCGGCACCGAGACCGTCGTTCGTGCGGCACCGAACGGGGCCACGGTATTGATCGCCGCCAGCACGCTGGCCACCGGCGCGAGCCTGCAAAAGGCGGTGCCTTTCCACGCCGGCACCGATCTGGCCCCGGTGACGCTGATGGGCTGGAGTCGCCTGGTGTTCGTCACGCACCCGGGCACGGGTTTCAAGACGGTCGAGGACCTGCTCGCCGCTGCTCGCAAGGCACCGGGCAAACTCAGCTACGGCAGCCCGGGCAACGGCACGCCCAACCACCTCGCCGCCGAGCTGTTCAAGGCCCGGACCAAGACCTTCATCCTGCACATTCCCTATCGCGGTTCGGCCCAGCAGTTGACCGACGTACTGGGCGGCCAGATCGACATGGCCCCATTGACGGCCATCGCATCGGCCGCGCACGTGCGTTCGGGCAAGCTCGTTGCGCTGGCAGTGACCGGCAGCAAGCGCACGCCGCTGTTGCCCGGCGTGCCGGCACTGTCCGAGCGTGGGTTCGACGGCGTCGACGGCAACATCTGGTACGGCATGTTCGCGCCGCGCGGCACTCCCTCCGACCTCGTGGCCCGGCTCAACGCGATCGTGCGCGAGCTGTTGCACAAGGAACAAGCGTCTCTCGATGCCAAGGGCTTCGAGGTCGAGACCTCGTCCCCCGACGAATTGCGCCAGCTCCTTGCGCGCGACACGGCGCGCTGGGCAGACCTCATCAAGGCGCAGGGCATTCAGGGCGACTGAGCCCGCGTATCGGAAACCGGCAGCAATGAAATTCAACGAAGAGCAGGAAGCCTTCCGCGACAGCGTGCGCCGGCTGGTGCAACGGCACGTGGCGCCGATCGCGGCCGAGATCGACGAGACCGACCGCTTCCCCGCCGAGCTGGTCAAGGTCTTCGGCGAGATGGGGTTGATGCAGTTGCTCGTTCCCGAGCAGTACGGCGGCCCGGGTGGCGACCTGACGATGATGTGCATCGCCCGCGAAGAGATCTCGCGCGTATCGCCGGCCTGCGCAACGCTGGCGGGCCTGAACACGATGTTCGCGATGCCGCTGCTGCATTTCGGCAGCGCGGCACAGCACCAACGCTTCCTGTCCCCGCTGGCGCGCGAAGGCGTGGTCACCGCCACCGCGATCTCGGAGCCGCAGGCGGGATCGGACGTGAGCGCGATCGCCACGCGCGCCGTCCGCCGCGGCGACAGCTACGTGCTCAACGGGCGCAAGCAATGGTGCAGCTATGGCTGCGAAGCCGAGTTCATCATGCTCTACGCCCGCACCAGCGACGAGCCCGGCGCAGCGGGCATCAGCGCCTTCGTGATCGAACCCAGGAGGATGCCCGGCGTCACGTTCGGCCGCCACGAACGCAAGATGGGCTTTCGCGGGGCGCCGAACACGCCGATCTTTCTGGACGACGTGCAGGTGCCGCTGGAGAACCTGGTCGGCGAGGAAGGCAAGGGTTTTCGCGCATCGATGCGTGCCCTGGACATGAACCGGCCGACGATCGGCGCGCAATGCGTCGGCCTGGCCCAGGGAGCGCTCGATGCCGCGCTGGCCTACTCACGTGAACGCAAGCAGTTCAAGCGCAGCATCGCCGATTTCCAGGGCATCCAGTTCATGCTCGCCGACATGGCGATCCAGATCGAGGCCGCCCGCTGCCTGGTCTATGAATGCGCCCAGGCCGCCGATACCGGCGACTGGAAGCGGCTGAATTACTGCGCCAGCATCGCCAAGTGCTTCGCCAGCGACATGGCGATGAAAGTCACCACCGACGCGGTGCAGATCTTCGGCGGTTACGGCTACACCCGCGACTACCCGGTCGAGCGCTGGATGCGCGACGCCAAGCTGACGCAGATCTTCGAAGGCACCAACCAGATCCAGCGCGCGGTCATCGCGCGCGAACTTCTGCAGAACTAGATCTCCTGGACCGCCGGCGTATCCGGCTGGCGGAACAACGCGTATAATTCAATGGGTCACCCAAAAATCGAATCTCGCGCACACCGATGATCCAGACCTCAGATACCGAGTTCCACCCGCGCGACCCCGCCGACCGGATCTGGACCGAAACCACCTACCTCGCCTTCAACGTGCCCGAGGCGGCGCTGCACGGCACCTGCTATGTGCTCGCGCGCCCGAACATGGGTGTGGCGATGTCCTCGGTGGTCGTCGCGCGCGGGGTGTGCCGCCGCCCGCACGAGGTGGATTTCTGCGATCCGCAGATTCACCTGCCGTGCCCGCCGTCCAATGCGCATTTCACGCTCGCCAACGGCTTGTCGGTGCAGGCGCGTTCGCTCACTGACTGGCGATTCAGCTACCGGCACAAGCTCGGCGCATGCAGCTTCGATCTCGCGCTGCAGGGTCTGCACCACCCCTACGACCCCACCGACCCGCGCGAAAACCCGCTGGTGCAGGGCAATACGGCACATTCGGCCGACCCGCGCGTGGGCGATGCCTGGTCCCACGGGCACTTCGACCTGAAAGGCCGCATCACCGGCACGTTGACGCTGCGCGGCCGCACCTACGAGGTGGATTGCCACGAAGGCATGGACCGCAGCTGGGGGCCGCGCAACGAGACCCCCAACCGGGCCACTTCCTACATCTCGGTCAACTGCGGGCCGGCGATGTCGATGTGGCTGACGATGACGCTCGACGTCGCGCCCGATGGCAGCGTTCGCTACGACAAGGTCAACTCCGGTTTCATCGTCGAGCACGGCACGGTAACGGCCATCGTCGACGCCACCGTGCAGGCGACGACCGTCGACATGCTGGCGATCAGCGATCACATCGTCGCCACCGACGCGCGCGGCCGGCAACACGAGTTCTTCGGCTCGGTCATCGGCATGCGGCCGATGGGGTCGATCAATCCGTCGATCGCGGCTTTCGTATCCCTGATGCGCTATCGATACGGCACGCAGACTGGCCACGGCGGTCACGGCAAGCTGTTCGGCCTGGCGTACCTGGCCGAGCGCCTGACGGGTGAACGCGCATGAGCCTCGACCTGCACACGGCGCCGGCCGGTACGCCGCCCTTCGACATCCGGGACAATCCTTCCGACGAATTCATCGAGACGCTGCGCCGGCGCTTTCCTACGGAACGCGAGACCGACGAGCTGCTCACCCGCAAGATGCGACGCCGCAGCGGCCCGCCGTATCGGCAGGTCACGCTGCAGCAGATGGTCGAGCGCCTGCAAGTCATGCTCACCGACGTCATCGACGGCGAATTCGAGCTGCGTGCTCCGCAGTGGCTGACCGGCGGCGCATCGAAGGTGCAGGTCGCTTTCGAGCTGGACTGGAACGCGCCCGGGCGTGGCCGCGCCAGCGATCGGCTGGTATTGCGCATGGACCCTTCCGAGGCTTCCAACACGACCAGCCGCGTGCGCGAGGCCGAACTGCTGGAGCTGTTCGACGGCGTGTTGCCGGTGCCCAGGGTCTATTGGGTCGACCGCGACGCGCGCTGGTTTCCCGAGCCGGCCATCATCTACGCGTTCGTGCCCGGCGTCGCCAGGCCGAAGAATGCCGGCGCCGGCCATGTCGTGGGCCTGGGCACCAATTTCGGCCCGCGGTTGCGCGAACTGCTCGCGCCGCAGTTCCTGCGCGATCTGGCGATCATCCACACGGCGGACATCAGCGGCAGGCAGTTCGTCAGCATGCAGGTTCCCGCGCCGCACACCACCGAGTGCGCGTCATGGCAACTGAACCGCGCCCGCCGCGTATGGGAGGAAGATCGCGGCGAAGACTTTCCGCTGATGGATCTGGCCGCCAACTGGCTGCAGCGGAACCTGCCGGCGCTCGATCGCGTCAGCGTGGTGCACGGCGACTTTCGCAGCGGCAACTTCCTGTTCGACGAAGCCAGCGGCAACATCACCGCCTGGCTCGATTGGGAGCGCGGCCACCTGGGCGACCGCCATCGCGACCTGGCGTGGATGACGCAGCGCGAAAAGGGGCACCTGGCCGAAGACGGCAAGACCTACCTGGTCTGCGGCCTGATCCCACTGCAGGAGTTCTACGCGCGTTATGAACGAGCCAGCGGCCTGCCGGTCGATCCGCAGCGGCTGCATTGGTATCGCGTTCTGAACTGCTATCAGGTCATCACCACGACGATGGCCACCATGTATCGCGTGGCCAAGCTGGGCAAGTCGCACCAGGACATCCTGCTGGCGCGGTTGAAGGCGATCGCGCCGGTGGCGGCGCACGAACTCTGCGATCTGCTGGAAGGAAGGCTGTGATGGACCACACCGCCGTCGGCCTGCGTGCGGCCATCCGCGCATTGTCGGACGTGGTCGCGCCAGCGCTGGATCCGGGCCACGCGCAGGCCAGGGATCAGCTGCGGCTGAGCATCGAGTATCTGGAATTCGTGCTGCAACGGCTGGACCTGCTGCACGAGCGCACCGCGTTCGAACTGCGGCAGCACCTGGCCATGGCGCAGGACGTGCATGCCGCGATCGAAGGCCTCGACCTGGCCTGCGGTACCGAGCTGGCCGCGGCGATCGAACGCGTGCAGCGCGCGCCGCAGCACGCCAGCCCGCTGCAGACGTTGAAAGCCGCGACCGCCGATCTGGCGGGTGCCGTTTCGTCGGTGGTGCGCGAAGCGCCGGCGTTCGACGAAGCCGTGCGTCAGCGCATCGAACGCCGCGTGCTGCGCGCCAGCCAGGCACGCATCGCCTTCGAGCGCTCCTGGTATCTGCCGCAGGGGCTGGACCCCGACCCCCACGAGGTTCGTCCCTTGCCGGAAGTGCTGGGAGCACCACCGCAACGCTGACGAACTCACATCCATCCGAAGGAGACACCATGTTCCGACTCAAGCTCTGCACCGCGGCGGCCATCGTGACGCTGGCCCAGCCATCGATCGGTCTGGCCCAGGATTTCACGAACCAGCCCATCCATTTCGTCGTTCCTCACAGCGCCGGAACCGGCGTCGACGCCGTGGCCAGGGCCCTGGCCACGCCGCTCGCGGCCTCGCTGGGCACCTCGGTCGTGGTGCAGAACCGCGAGGGCGCCAACGGCGCGATCGGTTCGGCCCAGGTGGCGCGCGCACGGCCCGACGGCCATACGCTGATGCTCAACGCCAGCCCGCCGTTCGTCACGTTCCCCTTCACGCAGAAAGCGCCCAGCTACGACGCCGTCAAGGACTTCACGCCGATCGCCCTCGTAGGGGGCACGCCGATGGTGCTGGTGGTGTCGAACGAATCCGACATCCGCAGCTTCGAAGACCTCGTCAAGCATGCCAGGCGCGACCCTGCCAAGGCGAGCTTCGCTTCCCCCGGCCTGGGATCCGCCGGCCACCTGGCGATGGAGCAGCTCATGCGCTCCGAAGGCTTCGTCATGGAGCACGTGCTGTACAGGTCGACACCGAACTCCCTGACCGACGTGGCCGCCGGACACGTGCTGGCGGCGCTGGCTTCGGCTCCGGCGGCCGAATCACTGGTGCAGGCCGGCAAGCTTCGCATGCTCGCGGTGGGCTCGGCGTCGCGCCTGCCGCAACACCCCGACGTTCCGACGCTGGCGCAGGTCACCGGCAAGAGCGGCTTCGAAGCCAGGGTCTGGTACGGGGTCCTCGGGCCGGCCGGCCTCGACGCGCGCGTCGTCGCCAGACTCGGCGCTGCCATCAAGACGGTGATGGAGCAGTCGGCCACCGACGAGGCCCTCAGGAAGCTGAGCGTGGTGCCGCAGCTGAGCGATTCGGCGGCGTTCGCGGCCCTGCTGGAACGCGATGCCGGCGAGGCGCGCAAGCTGCTCGGCGAGGGCCAGAAGGCGCCGTGACGGCATGAACCAGAGGTATTCCATGCCGAATGAAACCCGGCTCGCCGCTTCCTACTGGAGCGGTGATTTCTCCACGCCGCTGCTGGACATCACCCTGGGGGATCTGCTGCGCCAGCTGGCGCGCGAGGTTCCCGACCGAACCGGTTTCGTCGAATCGCTGCCGCCGCCGCAGCGCACGCGGCGGTGGACGTATCGCGCACTGCTCGAATCGGCCGAGAAGAGCGCACGCGCGTTGCTGCGGCATTTCAGGCCCGGCGAGAAAGTGGCGGTCTGGGCCCCGAACTGCGCCGAATGGGTGCTGCTGCAGCATGGCGCCGCCCTGGCCGGACTCGTGCTGGTCACGGTGAACCCTGCGTATCTGGCGCGGGAAGTGCGGCACGTGCTCGAGGCCTCGGGCGCCGCCGGCATCTTTCATGCGCCGCACTATCGCGGCACCGACATGTCCGCCATCGTGCGCCAGCTGCGCGCCGCTCTGCCCGGCCTGCGGCAGAGCTTCAGCCTGGCCGAGTGGGAGGATTTCGTCGCCAGCGAGGATCCGGCGCTCGCGCTGCCACGGGTATCGCCCGACGACGTGGTCCAGATCCAGTTCACGTTGGGCACGTCCGGCAAGCCGAAGGGCGCGCGGCTGCATCACTGCGGCATCGTCAACGCCTCGC
>JAHDYE010000045.1 GCA_023383035.1 Burkholderiaceae bacterium
GATTGCCCGAACCGCCGGGATCGCCGGAACCGCCGGGATTACCCGAACCGCCGGGGTTGCCCGAACCGCTGGGGTTGCCCGAACCGCCGGGGTTGCCCGAACCGCCGGGATTGCCCGAACCGCCGGGATTGCCCGAACCGCCGGGATCGCCCGAGCCACCGTTGCCGGAGCCTCCCGGCCCCAGCGCCACGTCCGGGATCGAGACCAGCGAGCCGTCGGGCGTGCGCTGCGCGTTCGGCGAAACGTCGTCGTCCGGACCGGGAATCCAGGCGTTGTCCTGCGGAGCGTTCGTCGAGTCGGGCGTCGCTCCGGAAGCACCGCTCGTGCCGCCCGCCGCGCCCGCCGCGCCGGACGACGACGGACCGTCCGGCGGTGCCGTCAGGACGATGCCGGCCACGACGCCGTCGTTTCCGGGCTCGGCATCCGGATCGGCGGGACGGCGGCCGGAGCGGGACGCGCTGCTCGAACGCGCCGCCACCGACGACGCGATCGCCGACGCGGGATCCACGGCGGACTCCGGCGACGTACCGGTGCCCATTGCCGATGCACCCGGAGCGGCAGCCGTCGCGCCGGGGCCTGCCGCGGATCCGTCCTGCGCCGCGGATCCGTCCTGTGCCGTGGAGCGACCCGAATCCGGCGCCGTGTTGCGCACCGCCACGGCACTGGATCCGGCCGCGTCGTCGCCCTGCGCCTTGTCGCCGATCGAGGCGACGCGCGTGGCGGAAGGCGCGCCGCCCGGCCTGGGTCCGTGACTGATCGGCGGCAGCACCGGGCCTTGTTCGGTGGTCCGCGGCGCGGCATCCGGATCGTCGGCCGCAGCCGATTGCCCCTGTCCGACTTCGAGCGCGCCGCCGCGGGTGGCGACGACGATGCGGCCTTGCGTGACCGACACGCGCAGCCCTTCGCGCGGTCCGGGCGCGCAGCGCGGATCGCACACCGTCTGTTCGGCGACGTACTCGGTGCCGCGCACGCCGACCGTGGCGGTGGGCGTCTGCATCCTGTAGTCGTCGTGATCGCGCTTGCCGATCGCGCCGGTGATGGTGCGCAGTGCGCCGCGCACCAGGAAGAAGAAGCCGCGCTGGGTATTTGCGTCGAACCGGTACTCGTCGATGCGGAAGGTCGTGCCCGGCTGCAGCGAAACGATCGATCCGTCGGTGAAGCGGATCTGCACGCGGCCGTCGGCGCCGGTGCGGACCAGGTCTCCGCTCAGGAACTCGGTGCCTGCGCCGACCGCGACCGGCGCTGCCTGCGGCCGCTCGAGCGTGACGCTGCCGGAAGCGACCAGCGCGCGACCGTCGACGGCGAGCGCGCTCTGGGCTGCGAGGCCCCACGCGAGCACGGCGAGCAGCCGGACGAGCCATGCGCAGGCGCGGCGGCCCGCGCCTGCGCGCGACACGATGCCGATCGACAGGACGGAAGCCATTCAGCGGAACCGGTGGCGCAGCGTCACGCCCGCCTGGGCGCGCCGGAAGTCGTTCGGCTCGAGCGTCGAACGATTCCGCGTGAAGGTGAGGGCGGGCGCGACGGACCACCCTGCCTGCAGCGGCCGCTCGGCGCCCACGCGCAGCTCGGTCTGCCGGTCGCTGCGCGCCTCGCCGAAGAAGGGCTCGATCCCGTCGAAATCGCGCCGCTCGAACGACAGCGCGGCGAACGCGCGCCACGCGTCGCCGACTCCCATGCTCAGTGCCGCGCGCGCGCCGCGCAGGTCGTGCGACAGGTTGTCGAAGCCGCGGCGCGACGATTCGGTGCCGGCGTGCAGTCCGGCGAGGAGGATCGGACGGCGCGCGCCGTCGAGTACGCGCGCGAAAGTCAGGCCCAGCACGGTGCGCCGCGCGTCGCGTGCCCGCTCGTCCGGGAAGTCGAGTCCGAAGCCCTGCGCGAACACGCCCAGCTGGGTGCGCGCGTCGAGATCGCATTGCCACTGGACGAGCGCGCCCAGCGCGTTGCGGAACGCCGCGCCATCCAGTTGCAGGTGCTGGAACTGGGCAAGCATGTTCAGTTGATGGCAGCCGGTGCGGAAGGCGAATCCCGACGACAGGTCGATCTGGTCCTGGTCCAGTGTATGCGCGCTCGGATGGCGCCGAAGCGATGCGCGCCCGCCAGCGGTCCATTGCCAGCCGCCGCCCATCGGCGCGGCCCAGTTTAGGGCCAGAGCCCCGGCGAAAACGGAACTATTTCTCGGAAGACTGATGCCGAGCGGCGTCACCGCGGTGCCGTCGGCGAGCACCCACTGATCGTAGGCGCTGCCGAAGTTCGGATTGGAATCGTGGCCGATTTCCAGTTCGAGCGCGGCCGTCAGCTTGCCGCGGCCGGCATCGTCGATGCGACGGATCGCATCCAGGTATCGGCCTATCACGCGCCGGGCTTCGTCGGGGATACGCTGGGCCGCCACGGTCTCGAATTCACGCCGCGCGTTCTCGCGCTCGTGGATCGCGAAATAGGCGCGCGCGAGCTCCGCCCGCGCCTGGAGGAGATCGGGACGATTGATCAGCACCCGCTCGAGCGCCATCACCGCCTGGCCGGGTCGTCCCGAATCGAGCGCCGCCACACCGAGCAGGTAGTCGAACGCCGGCTCGCCACCGTAGTCGGCCACGCTCGCGTCGAGCAGCCGGAACGCACCGTCGGGCTGCCCCCCGTCGATCAGCCCGCGCGCCTGTTCCAGCAGCCGCGCGAGCGGCGAGGCGGGTGCGCTCGCCGGAGCCGATTCGGCAGCCCGACCGGTGCCGGGGGGCGCGCCGTCCGACGGGGTCTGGACCTGCGCGACGGCCGTGGCCGCGGCGCCGCCGAGCAGCAGCGACAGCAGCAGCGCCCGTACCGGAAGGGTGAACGGGAGGGCCGCTGCTTCCGGCGCCGGCGTGCGGCGGCTCATGCGCCGCGCACGACCGCCTCGCCGCGCAGCGAGTGCGACAGCGCGGCGGTGATTCTCACGTCGGCGAACTGCCCGACGAGCCGTTGCGGTCCGGCGAAGTTGACGACGCGGTTGTTGCCGGTGCGTCCGTAGAGCTCGTCGTCGTTCCTGCGCGATCGCCCCTCGACCAGCAGCCGCTGCACGCTGCCCACCATGGCTTCGCTGATGCGCCGGGCGTTGGCGTCGATGGCGGCCTGCAGTTGCTGCAGCCGCTCCAGCTTGAGCGATTGGGGCGTGTCGTCGGGCAGCTCGGCCGCGGGCGTGCCCGGCCGCGCGCTGTAGACGAACGAGAACGAGCTGTCGAAGCCGATGTCCTCCACCAGCTGCAGCGTGCGCGCGAACTCGTCGGCGGTTTCGCCGGGGAAGCCGACGATGAAGTCGGACGACACGCCGATGCCGGGGCGCACGGCGCGCAGCCTGCGCACGATCGACTTGTACTCGAGCACCGTGTAGCCGCGCTTCATCGCCGCGAGCACGCGATCGGAGCCGGACTGCACCGGCAGGTGCACATGGTCCACCAGCTTCGGCAGGCGCGCGTAGGCATCGATCAGCCGCTGCGTGAATTCCTTCGGATGCGACGTGGTGTAGCGCACCCGTTCGATGCCCGGGATCTCGCACACGTATTCGAGCAGCAGCGCGAGATCGGCGCTCTCGCCGTCGGACATCGTGCCGCGATAGGCGTTGACGTTCTGGCCGAGCAGCGTGACCTCGCGCACGCCCTGGTCGGCCAGCCCGGCCACTTCGACCAGCACGTCGTCGAACGGGCGCGACACTTCGTCGCCGCGCGTGTACGGGACCACGCAGAAGCTGCAGTACTTGCTGCAGCCCTCCATGATGGAGACGAACGCGGTGGCGCCCTCGGTGCGCGGCGGCGGCAGGCGGTCGAACTTCTCGATCTCGGGGAAGCTCACGTCGACCTGCGGGCGTCCGCTCGCGCGGCGACGCGCGATGAGCTCGGGCAGCCGGTGCAGCGTCTGCGGTCCGAACACGAGGTCGACGTACGGTGCGCGCGCCACGATGGCCGCGCCTTCCTGGCTGGCCACGCAGCCGCCGACGCCGACGATGAGATCGGGCCGTTCCTGCTTGAGTGCGCGAATGCGGCCGAGATCGGAGAACACCTTTTCCTGCGCCTTCTCGCGCACCGAGCAGGTGTTGAACAGGATGATGTCGGCGTCCTCGGCGTGGTCGGTGGTGCGCGCGCCTTCCGAGCGCGCGAGCACGTCGGCCATGCGGGCCGAGTCGTACTCGTTCATCTGGCACCCGAAGGTACGGATGTAGAGCCTGCTGCCCATCGATCCCTGCTCCCGCCGCTCGCGCGTGACCGCTTCAGCGGCTCGCGCCGCCGGAGGCGCCGCTCGCGCGCGCGCGTTCGCGCGCCTGCGCGGCCGCCGGCGCGGGCGCGGGGGGGGCGCGGGCGCGGGCGATCTCGGCGGGGAGGGGGCGCTCGACCAGCACGTCGAACGTGCCGGCCAGCGTCGACGGCATGACGATGCGGTTGTCGGCGTCGTGAATGCGCGCGCCGGCGGCCAGGCGCACCGGTTCGTCGTTCAGCACCGCTTCGGGAAAGATGCGCATCTCCAGGCGGCCCAGGCGCGCGGATTCGGGGAACGACCGGACGAGCTGCGCGCGTGCCGTCGAGAGCGCGAGCGGCCCGGCCGCCAGGCCGAGCAGCAGCAGACGGCGGCGCAGCCCGCGGCCGGACCGGCCGCGATGCGCACCGCACGCCGGCTCCGATTGCGCAACGCAGGCGCATCGCGCGGCATCGGCGGGCGGGGGCGGACTGGGTCGGCGAACTGGATAGCGCATCGGGAAGGAACGGCGGCGCAACGGGCAGGATGCCCTCGACGACCGCCGGCGACCGGAACTCCGGCGGCCGTTGCCGCACCGGCTTGCGGGCACCGTGCGAGGCAGGGCGGACGGCAACGGAGTGTACCCAAAACCGGTCGTTCCCGTGAGCGGCAACCGTCCGAAGGCCGCTTTCGGCGGCCCGCCGTGCGCCCCGGCGCGGAAACCGGCTTGATTCAGGTCAATGAAGGGAGCGGGGTGGCGCCGCGAGAATGTTTACCTACGCAACAATTTCTCCGGAAGGAGGAGACGGCCGATGAAATCGATCCTGGCCCTTACCGTCAACGGTCGTCGGCGCGAGGACCTGGTCCCCGACGGCATGCTGCTGCTGGATTACCTGCGCGAAGTGGTGGGCCTGACCGGCACCAAGCAGGGCTGCGATGGCGGCGAATGCGGCGCCTGTACCGTGCTGGTGGACGACCGGCCGCGCCTGGCCTGCTCCACGCTGGCGGTCCAGATGCAGGGCCGGCGCGTGGAGACGGTGGAAGGCCTGACCCGCGGCGGTCGCATGAGCGTGCTGCAGCAGGCATTCCACGAGAAGCTCGGCGCCCAGTGCGGCTTCTGCACGCCGGGCATGATCACCGCCGCCGAAGCGCTGCTGCGCGGCAACCCGTCTCCGAGCCGCGACGAGATCAAGGCAGCGCTGGCCGGCAACCTGTGCCGCTGCACCGGCTACGTGAAGATCGTCGAGTCGGTCGAGGCCGCGGCCCGGGGAGCGGCACGATGAGCGTGCGCCAGCTCGAGAAACATCGCGTCGGCCTGGTGGGCGCGCGCACGCCGCTGATCGACGGCGTGGAGAAGGTCACCGGCAGGGCCCGCTACACCGCCGATCTGCCGGCTGCCGGTGCGCTGTGCGGCCGCATCCTGCGCTCGCCGCTGCCGCACGCCCGCATCGTGTCGGTCGACACGTCGGCGGCCGAGGCGCTCGAAGGCGTGGTGGCGGTGTGCACCGGCGAGGACTGCAGGGTGCCGTTCGGCGTGCTGCCGATCGCCGAGAACGAGTTTCCGCTGGCGCGCGAGAAGGTGCGCTATCGCGGCGATCCGGTGGCGGCGGTGGCGGCGGTCGACGAAGCGACCGCGGCCAGGGCGCTGAAGCTGATCCGCGTCGAGTACGAGAAGCTGCCCGCCTATTTCGATTCCGGCAAGGCGATGAAGCCGGGCGCCGTGCCGATCCACGCGGAGAAGCCCAACAACGTGCTGCGCGAGGTGCACGCCGAGTTCGGCGATTCCGAGGCCGGCTTCGCCGCGGCCGACCTGGTGCGCGAGAAGACCTACCGTTTCGCCGAGGTCAACCACGTCCACATCGAGCCCAACGCGACGCTGGCCGAGTACGACCCCGAGCGCGGCCACCTGACGCTGCACACGACCACCCAGGTGCCGTACTACGTGCTGCTGAAGGTGGCGCAGTGCATGGAGATGGACGAGGCGAGCATCCGGGTGGTCAAGCCCTTCGTGGGCGGCGGCTTCGGCGCGCGCACCGAATGCCTGCATTTCGAGATCATCGCCGGCCTGCTGGCGCGCAAGGCGGGCGCCACCGTGCGCCTGCTGCAGACGCGCGAGGAGACTTTCCTCGCCCATCGCGGCCGCCCCGACACGAAGATCACCGTCAAGCTGGGCATGAAGCGCGACGGCAAGCTCACCGCCTGCCACCTGCAGGCGGTGCAGAACGGCGGCGCCTACGCCAGCTACGGCATCATCACGATCCTCTACACCGGCGCGCTGCTGCACGGGATCTACGAGATCCCGGCCATCAAGCACGACGGCTGGCGCGTCTACACCAACACGCCGCCGTGCGGCGCCCAGCGCGGCCACGGCACCGTCGATGCGCGCGCCGCGTTCGAGGCGCTGATGAACGAGATGGCCGCCGAACTGGGCCTGGACGCGTTCGCGGTACGCCAGGTCAACCTGCTGCCCTCGATTCCCTACGTCACCGCCTATACGCAGCGAGTGATGAGCTACGGCCTGCCCGAATGCCTGGAAAAGGTGATGAAGGCCTCGGGCTGGGCCGAGCGGCGCGGCAACCTGCCCAAGGGGCGGGGGCTGGGCCTGGGCTGCTCGCATTTCGTGTCCGGCACCACGACGCCCAAGCACTGGACCGGCGAGCCGCACGCCGCGGTCAACCTCAGGCTCGACTTCGACGGCGGCATCACCGTGCTGACCGGGGCCGCCGACATCGGCCAGGGCTCCAGCACGATGGCCGCGCAGATGGTGGCCGAGACGCTGAGCGTGGACTGGAACCGCCTGCGCGTGATCTCCGCCGACAGCGCGCTCACTCCGAAGGACAACGGCAGCTATTCGTCGCGCGTCACCTTCATGGTCGGCAACGCCGCGGTGCATGCCGCCAGCCAGCTCAAACGCATCCTCACCGAGGCAGCGGCGAAGAAGCTGGAGGCCAGCGCCGACGACATCGAATGCGAGCACGAGATGTTCCGCGTCGTCGGCACCGACAAGGAGCTGCCGTTCCACGACGCGGTCAAGGCGGCGCTGGTCGATACCGGCCCCATCACCGTCAAGGGCACCTTCACCAGCCCGACCGAATTCATGGGCGACAAGAAGGTCAAGGGCAGCGCCATCGGCGCCACGATGGGCTTCTGCTATGCCGCGCAGGTGGTCGAATGCTCGGTCGACGAGGTCACCGGCAAGGTCACGGCTCACAAGGCATGGGTGGCGGTGGACGTAGGGCGCGCGCTCAATCCGCTGGCGGTCGAGGGCCAGGTGCAGGGCGGCGTGTGGATGGGCATGGGGCAGGCGATGTCGGAGGAGACCCGTTTCGACGAAGGCCGCATGCTGCACGGAAACATGCTCGACTACCGCGTGCCGACGATGGTGGAAAGCCCCGACATCGAGGTGTTCATCGTCGAGAGCATCGATCCCAACGGGCCGTTCGGCGCCAAGGAAGCCAGCGAAGGCATGCTGGCGGGCTTCCTGCCGGCGGTGATGGACGCGGTGCACGAGGCGACGGGCGTGCGTCCGTACACGCTGCCGTTGAGTCCCGAACGCATCGGCGACCTGCTCGATGCCAGAGATGGGGTGCAGTCATGAACCTGATGCCCGAATTCCGCTGCCATCGCCCGACCACGCTGGAAGAGGCGGTCCGATTGAAGGCGGCTGCGGCGAGCGCGCGCTTCGTGGGCGGCGGCACCGACCTGCTGGTCAACCTGCGGCGCGGCCTCGGCGAGCCGACCGACCTGATCGACCTGACCGCCGTCGCCGACCTGGCCGCGATTCGCTACCAAGACGGTGCGCTGTGGGTGGGCGCAGGAGTCACGCTGGCCGACCTGGCCCGCCATCCCGAGATTCTCGCCAGCTATCCGGCCGTGGCCGACGCGGCGCTGGCGGTGGCCGGTCCCACTCATCGCGCAGCGGCCACGCTGGGCGGCAACCTGTGCCAGGACACGCGCTGCATCTTCTACAACCAGAGCGAGTGGTGGCGCGAAGGCAACGGCTGGTGCCTGAAGTACCTCGGCGACAAGTGCCATGTCGTCGTCAAGAGCGACCGCTGCTACGCCACCTATCACGGCGACGTGGCGCCGGTGCTGATGGTGCTGGGTGCCGAGGCGGTACTGGCGAGCCCGCGCGGAGTGCGCCGCATCGCGCTGGCCGAGTTGTATCGAGAGAGCGGCGCCGAGCATCTGACTCTGGGTCCCGACGAGGTGCTGGCTGCGGTGGCGCTGCCGCCGCCGGCCGGCCGGCGCGCCGCCTATGCCAAGGCGCGCGTGCGCGATGCCGTCGACTTCCCGCTGGCCGGCGTAGCGGTGGCGCTCAGGCGCGACGGCGACGTGATCGGCGAGCTCGGGGTGGCGATCACCGGCACCAATTCGGCGCCACTGATGATCGACACCGACGCGCTGATCGGACGGGCCTGGAATGACGAGGCCGCCGCCGTTCTCGCACTGTCGCTGCGCAAGACGGCCAACCTGCTGCGCACCACGATCACGGGGCCGAAGTACCGCCGGCGGGCCATGCAGGGCATGACCCGCCGGCTGATGGATACGCTGTGGAACGGGAGGTGATCGCAGGGTGGCCAGGGTCCTGAAAACGGCCGATGCGGCAGCGCCGGCGGCCGATGCGCCGGCAGCCGCCGCGCAGGGTGGACAGGAGCTCTCGTACGGGCTGCTGCCGCAGGTGCTCGGCTATCACCTGCGGCGCACCCAGGTGGCGATCTTCCGGCATTTCTCCCGCACCGTGGCCGCGGCGGAAGACATCACCCCAGGTCTGCTGGGCATGCTCCAGGTCATCGCGGCCAACCCGGGGCTGGGTCAGAGCCGCCTGGCCGAGGCGATGGAGGTCGACCGTTCGACCATCGTCAAGGTGGTCGACCAGCTCGAAGGGCGCGGCCTGATCGTGCGGCAGCCCTCGCCCCATGACAAGCGCAGCCATTGCCTGCGGCTCACCGATGAAGGTCGCGCGGCGCTGCGGCGGATGCAGGCGCTGATGCTGCAGCACGAAGACGAGTTCACGCGGGTGCTCACCGCCGAGGAGCGGCGGTGCCTGATCGACCTGCTGGCGCGGCTGCACGGCAGGACCAACCCGGCATCGCGAAGCTGATCCGGGAGAGCGCGAGCCGCGGGCCGGCGGCTCGCCCGTCCAGCCAGAACGCCAGTCGACTCAATGAGCGGCCCGGCGCGCGGTGAGCGGCCCGGACAAGGTGAACTTTGGTGGCGCATCAGGGACTCGAACCCCGGACCTGCGGATTATGATTCCGTCGCTCTAACCAACTGAGCTAATGCGCCAGCGAACCCGCGATTCTACGAATCCGCTCCGACACTGTCAAAGCGCTGGCGGCGCTCCGGACTGCGTTGCGGAAGGTTGCCGGCCGGCACGCCGCGGGCTTCATCCATCCGGCTCGGACAGCCGCGCAAAATGCACCGAGACCCGGGTACCGGCGCCCTGGCCGCGCTCGGCCGGCCAGCGGATGCCGTCGTGGATCTCCACCTGCGCGCCATGCTGGACGGCGATCTCGCGCACGATCGGCAGTCCCAGGCCACTGCCGTCGCCTTGCGCGCCCGGCACGCGGTAGAAGCGCTCGAACACCAGCGCGCGCTCCGGCGCCGGAATGCCGCTGCCATCGTCTTCGACTTCCAGCACGATCTCATCCGGCGTGGTGCGGGTGCGTACCGTCACCATACCCTGCTCCGGCGTGTATCGCAGCGCGTTGTCGATCAGGTTGTTGATCAGCTCGCGCAGCAGGATCGGATGGCCGGCGATCCGCGTGGAATCGTCACCGTACTCCACGCCGAAGTCGATGCGACGGGTCAGCGCCTGATCGGCCCAGTCGGAAGCGACGGCGCACGCCAGCGGACAGAGATCGATCGGCTGCAGCACGACGGCATCACGCAGGTTCTCGGTGCGCGCCAGCGCCAGCAGCTGGCTGATCAGGTGCGCGGTACGCGAAGCGCTGTGCACCAGCTGCGCCAGGCTGCGCTGCAGCTGCTTCGGATCGGTGTCGCGCATCGCCAGCTCGGCCTGGGTGCGCAGCCCCGCCAGCGGCGTCTTCATCTGGTGCGCCGCGTCGGCGATGAAGCGCTTCTGCGCATCCAGGCTGCGCGCCTGGCGCAACAGCAGCTCGTTGAACGCCTGGACCAGCGGCGCGACCTCCTCCGGCACTTCGCGCGGATCGACCGGCGAGAGGTCGTCGGGTCGCCGTTCGCGGATGCGCTGCTGCATCAGCTTCAGGGGCGCCAGGCCGCGCGAGAGCCCGAACCAGAGCAGTACGAGCACCAGCGGCAGGATCAGGAACTGCGGGAAGATCACGCCCTTGATGATCTCGTTGGCCAGCGTGGTGCGGCGTTCGAGCGTCTCGCCGACCTGGATCAGCATCCACTGGCCGCTGCCTTCGGTCGTTGCGCCGGACTTGGGCACGTACGTATACGCGACCCTGAGATCGTCGCGGCGCAGCGCGGCGTTGCGCAGCTTCACGCGACCGGCTTCCGGAAAGTCGTACAGGCCGGGCCGCGGAAAATCGGCTTCGCCGGCGAGCCGCTGGCCGTCCACGTCCAGCACCTGGAAAAAGACCCGGCCGCCGTCGTCCGAGTGCAGCAGATGACTGGCGGTGTTCGCCAGCGGCTCGGCACGCGGCGCGCTCGCGACGATCCTGAGGTGTTCGGCCAGCATCGTGGCCCGGTCGACCAGCGAGCGATCGAACGGCACGTCGGCCAGCGAACGCGCCACGAGGAAGGTGACCGCCACCGACAACGGCCACAGCAGCAGCAGCGGCGCGAACATCAGGTCGAGAATCTCGCCGAGCAGCGAACGCTGCTCGGCCGGCTCGCGCCGGCCGGTGCGCGCTCGTTCCTTGCGCGAAGGCGCGGGCGCCCACGGCGGCGTTTCGCGCGTGGCGAACAGGTCGTCGAGCACCGACGGCGGGTGGTCCGACGGCTTCATGCCGGCACATCCGTTTCGGGCGGGCGCTCCAGGCAGTAACCGAGGCCGCGCACCGTCACGATGCGGATCCGGCCTCCCTCGAGCTTGCGGCGAAGTCGATGCACGTAGACTTCGATCGCGTTCAGGCTGATCTCGTCGCCCCACTCGCACAGATGGTCGACGATCTGCTCCTTGCTGACCAGACGCCCGATGCGCTGCAACAGTACTTCGAGCAGGCCGACTTCACGCGCCGACAGCTCGAGCGGATGCTCGTCCAGGTAGGCGCTGCGGCTTATCTGGTCGAACGTCAGCGCTCCGCAGCGCAGCTGCGTGCTGCCGCTGCCCATTCTGCGGCGGACCAGTGCGCGCACGCGTGCCTCGAGCTCGGACAGCGCGAACGGCTTGGCCATGAAGTCGTCGGCGCCGAGGTCCAGGCCGCGCACGCGCTGCTCCACCGAGTCGGCCGCGGTGAGGATCAGCACCGGCACCGAATCGTTGCGGGCGCGCAGCCGCTTGAGCACGTCGATGCCGGGCATGCCCGGCAGGCCGAGGTCGAGGATCAGCAGGTCGTAGGGCTGCGTGGTTAGAGCGGTATCCGCTTCGCTGCCCGAACCGACATGATCGACCGCGTAGCCGGTACCGCGCAGCGAGCGCGACAGGCCATCGGCCATCACCTGGTCGTCTTCTGCAAGGAGGATGCGCATCGACAGCCCGTCGTTACCGCCGGGGGCGGCAGTGCGCACAAGTGTAGCGCCTGCGCGGCTGCGCACTGCCGGCCGGCAAACGTCGTCGGGCCGGTTCGAACGCCGCCTGGCCGGCGTGCCGGCCGGCGTTTCAGGGTCGGGCCAGCGCCTCGCGCAACGCCTCGCGCGTAGCCTGCGCCGCAGCCGCGGCCGCCTCGGCGAAGTCTTCACCGGCACCGGCGTAGAGAATCGCGCGCGACGAGTTGACGATCATCCGCGGTCCGCCGGCCCGCACCGTGGCCTCGATGTCGCCGCCCTGGGCGCCGATGCCCGGCACCAGCAACGGCATTGGGCCGACGATCGCACGCACGCGCGCCAGTTCCTCCGGGAAGGTGGCGCCGACCACCAGCCCCAGCTGGCCGCTGCCGTTCCACGGACCGGCTGCGAGCCGGGCGACGCGCTCGAACAGGCGCTCGCCCCCGACATCGAGCGACTGCAGGTCGCTGCCGCCCGGATTCGAGGTACGACACAGCAGGAACACCCCCCGGTCGCGCCATGCGAGCCATGGCTCGATCGAATCGAAGCCCATGTACGGGTTCACGGTGACCGCGTCGGCACGATAGCGCTCGAAGGCCTCGCGCGCGTACTGCTCCGCGGTGGCGCCGATGTCGCCGCGCTTGGCGTCGAGGATCACCGGCTTGCCGGGATGCTCACGGTGGATGTGCGCGATCAGCGTCTCGAGCTGCTCCTCGGCGCGCGCCGCCGCGAAGTAGGCGATCTGCGGCTTGAAGGCGCAGGCGAAGGGCGCCGTCGCGTCGACGATGGCACGGCAGAAGGCGAAGACGGCATCGGGGCGGGCGGCCAGGTGCGCGGGCAGGCGCGACGGGTCGGGGTCGAGGCCCACGCACAGCAGTGAACCGGCCCGCTGCCAGGCGGCCTCCATCGATCCGTAGAAATTCACCGGCCGCCTCTCCCGTGTGATCACGCAGGATGATTCTACGGCTTTGCCGGCTCGGCGATCAGGCGGGTTTCCTTCCTTTTCCGCTGCCTCGCACCGGTCAGCGTCCGGCCCGGTCTGTCTCGTCGGGCCCCGATGGAAAGCGAGAATGATTATTTGTGCACTAACGTTTCGGTGGAGAAGACGGTCGCGACCGTTGTTCGATGGCGTCGGCTGCCGGGATCCGCTCCTCCGGAGCCAGGCGGATCAGTACTCGTCGAATCGTTGATGAAGATGGCTTGACAAGAAATCGGGGAACGGAGTAGCGTCTGGATGAAAGTATACTGATTATTGAAGCCTGCGCTGGCCGGAGCGAAGTCGGCCCGGACGCGGCTACAGAAAGAACAACAGGTAGCAGGGAGGAGACGCCCGACTGTTCCATTCGACGGATCGCTCTCGCGACCATCGACCCGCGATGGCCGCGAGTCGATGCGTGCCGCATGCGCGCGGGCGAATCCTCCCGATACCGTTTCTCGAAAGGGCACGCCTGCCGGTACGGCGCGCTCAGGTTTCTTCGATATCGCTCGCGGCTTGCCATCTTCCGATGAGGGCCACGAAAACAAGATACACCGGGCACATGAGAGGGGAAGTAGTGACAAGGGACATGCGGTCATACATCGAGCAGCTCGAAAAGGCCGGCGAGCTCGCTCGGGTGAACGACGAGGTCAACGTCGAGGCGGATATCGGCAGGCGCCTGTTCGCGTCCAGGGAAAGCGCGCTGCTCTTCCAGAACGTCAAAGGCTATCCGGGATGGAACGTCCTCGGACAGGCGCCGGCGAACATGCGTCACATCGCGATCGCGTTCGGTACCGAGCCGAACAAGGTGGTGAAGGAATTCGCCAGCCGTATCGACAAGGGGCTTGTCCCATGCAGGATCGTTCCGCGCGGTCCGGTCAAGGACCGCATTCTGCTGGGAGACGACGCCAGGTTGCAGGCATTGCCGTCCCACGTCATAGCGGAGAAGGATCCCGGTCGCTATATCGCGGGAGGCCTGTGCATCGTCAAGGATCCGGAGACCGGGCTTCGCAACATGGCCTTCCATCGTCTGCAGGTCCGGGAAGACGGGAGGATGGGCATCCTGATGGTGGAGGGCCGGCACACGTGGCACATCTATCGGAAGTACGAAATCATGAACAAGCCGATGCCGATGGCGGTCATGATCGGACATCACCCGATGTACTACTTCGCTGCGGCCTACACCGGTGCGCTGGGTCTCGACGAGCTCGAGGTCGCCGGGGCGTTGCTCGGTGAACCCGTCGAGCTCAACGCCTGCGAGACCATCGACGTCGAGGTCCCTGCGCACGCCGAGATCATTCTCGAGTGCGAAGTCATTCCGAACGTCCGCGAACGGGAAGGGCCGTTCTCCGAATTTACCGGCTATTACGGCGGGCACCACGACAAACCCGTGGTGGTTCCCAAGGCCATCACGATGAGGAGAGACGCGATCTACAAGGCCGTGCAGAGCGCCGCCCTGACCGAATCGATCTTCTACAACGGACTTCCGATGGCCGTTGCCCTGTTCAGAGACCTGCGCAATGTCGCAGGGTATGTCGACCTGAAAGACGTAACGTGCAATTGGGGCAGCACTTTCAACGTCGTGGTGCAGATGACCCCCCGCTTCTATGGCGAAGCGCGGCAGGTCTTGCTCGCCGCAGTGTCCAGTCTCTACTCCCACCAGAAGATCGCGATCGCGGTGGACGAGGACGTCGATATCTACGACCCGCAGGATGTCGCCTGGGCAATCGCCACGCGGGTGAATCCGGACACCGATGTCACGGTCATTCCCGGCGTACGCGGACACATTCTCGACAACTCCCTGCCGGAGTTGACGAGGGAAGGGATCGAGACTCCGCATCGGCTGGGCTCCAGAATGATCATCGATGCGACGAAACCGCCGACTTGCGACCGGGAAGCAAGGATGCGGTTCGATCGGGTCAGACCACCTGCAGCGATATAGAAGCAGCCGGATCGATCCGGTATGCGGCTGTCGCGAATGTTGAATATCAAGGCTTTCTTTCAAACCCGAGTCTCGTTGGAGGGTCGCATGCGCAAGTCCTTCGTCACATCAATGGCCATCGTGCTATGCGCTTTCGCGCAGGGCGCGCTCGCGCAGTCGTTTCCGAACAGGTCGATCACGCTGGTCGCGCCCTTTTCGGTGGGTGGCGCGCTCGATCTCATCGCGCGTGGTGTCGGGCAACGACTCTCGGAGAGCATGGGTCAGTCGGTGGTCGTCGATAACCGTTCGGGCGCCTCCGGTGCGATCGGGTCCGCCATGGTGGCGAGATCTGCGCCGGACGGCTATACGCTGCTGCTCGGCGCGACGACCACGCACGGTATCAATCCGGCACTGAACTCCAAGCTGGGATACGACCCGGTGAAGGATTTCACGCCGATTTCCCTGGTTGCCACGATTCCGCACATCCTGGTGGTCAATCCGTCGATTCCGGCGAATTCGCTGAAGGAATTCGTGCAACTGGCGAAGTCGAAGCCAGGCATGGCATACGGATCGGCAGGTACCGGATCTCCGCACCATCTGGCGGGAGTGATGCTCCAGCTGATGGCGGGCGTCGATGTGGTGCATGTTCCGTACAAGGGCTCGGGGCCGGCGATGACGGATCTCATCGGCGGCCAGTTGCAGTTCATGTCGGTCGAATTGACTGCGGCCGAGCCGCATATCAAGGCCGGCAAGCTCAAGGCGCTTGCGATTGCCACTCCGAATCGCGTTCCAGGCGTCGATTTGCCGACGTTCGCGGAATCCGGATATCCGGGATTCGAAGTGACCGCCTGGTATGCGGTGTTCGGCCCGCATGGCATGCCCGAGGACGTCGTGTCCCGACTCAGCGGCGAAATCGCCCGGGGCCTGGAGTCGCCGGAGTTGCGCGAGCGACTGGAGAAGCTTGGCGCCAAACCGGTCGGAAGCTCGCCGCGAGAACTGGCGGCCCATGTACGCTCCGAGCTCGATCGCTGGACCAAAGTGGTGAAGACTGCCGGGATCCAGATCGAATGACGTCGCGCCGTTTCTCGCCCTTTCGTTCGTCGATCGAGAAGAAACGGATTACCCGAGGGTCATGAAATTACCGGATTTCCACTATGCGTCGCCCGGCACGCTGGCAGAAGCGATCGCACTGCTGGCCGCGGGCGACTCCACTGCAAGACTGATCGCTGGCGGTCAGAGCCTGCTTCCGACCATGGCTTATCGACTGGCCACGCCGTCGCTGCTGGTGGATCTGCGCAAAGTCCCCGGCCTCGATCGGATCGAAGTCGATGAACGCGGCGTGCGCCTGGGCGCAACCGTGCGCTGGCGCGATATCGTCGACGACGCAAGGTTGGCGAAAGCGCATCCGTTGCTGGTCGAAGCGATCGCTCACGTGGGACATCATCAGATCAGGAACCGCGGTACCGTCGGCGGCGGTCTGGCTCATGCCGATCCCGCGGCGGAAATGCCGGCCATCGCCGTTGCCTGTGACGCGCAACTGACGCTCGTCGGCCCTTCCGGTTCGCGAGCGATTCGCGCGGACGAGTTCTTTCTCGGGCCGCTTTCGACGGCGCTGGCCGCAGACGAGATTCTCGTGGAGATCAGCCTGCCTCCCTGGCCGGCGACTCGTCGTTGGGGCTTCGAGGAGTTCTCGCGACGGCGCGGAGACTTCGCCATCGCGGGAATCGCTCTTCACTACGACCCCGATCCGGACGGGCGAGCCAGAAACGTGCACGTCGCGGTCTTCGGTGCCAGCCAGTTCGCGCATCGACTCCCCGAGGCGGAGCAAGTGATCGAGGCGCGCATCGTTGATGCTTCGACCATCAAGGCGGCCGCCGCTGCGGCCGCCGGCGCGGTTCATCCGTCCGACGATCTGCACGCGAGCGCTGCGTATCGGCGCAGCCTGGTCGCAACACTGGTCGAACGCGTACTCGAGCGGGTGGCAACCTGATGCGATGAAGTGTTCCTGCTGCCGGTCAACGCCCGCCAGGAGCATCGTCGAGCGGTGATGGCAGGCATCCCGAAGGAGATCGATCGATCGTGGACATCAGCTTTACGCTCAATGGCAGCAAGGTCGAGGTGGACGTACCGGCGCGCGTCACCCTGGCCGACTGTCTGCGTCATCACCTGCACAAGACCGGCACTCACGTCGCCTGCGAGCACGGCGTGTGCGGCGCCTGCACGGTGATCGTCAACGGCGACGCGGTTCGTGCCTGCCTGATGCTGGCGGTCCAGGCCGAGGATGCCGAGATCATCACCATCGAAGGTCTGGCCAAGGGCGACGAACTGTCGGCCCTGCAGGCGTCGTTCCACAAGCACCACGCGCTGCAATGCGGCTTCTGTACCCCCGGCTTCCTGACCACGGCACACGCCCTGCTGAGCGAGGAGCCCGACGCCAGCCGGGAAAGGATACGTGAAGTCCTGTCCGGCAACCTTTGTCGTTGCACCGGCTACGTCCAGATCATCGACGCCGTCCATGACGCGCGTTCCGCCTATGCCGACGTCCGCCGGAAGGAGGGCAGGTCATGACAGGGCGGGATGCATTCGTCACCGACAAGCAGCGTTACGTCGGCACCTATGCCAGGCGGGTCGAGGACTACCGGCTGCTGACCGGCAAGGCCTGTTTCACCGACGACATCCACCTGGAGAACATGCTGCACGCGGTGATCGTGCGTAGCCCGGTCGCGCACGGCAAGTTGCTCGGCATCGATGTCGAGGAGGCCCGCGGGATGCCCGGCGTGCATGCGGTCTATACCGGCGAGGATGTCGCCCGCATCATGGGCAAGGTGTTCAAGATGCCGCTGCGCCTGTCACCGGTGCCCGAGCATGAGCCTTTCGAGCAGACCGTGGTGGCGGTCGACAAGGTGCGCTACGTCGGCGAACCGCTCGCCATCGTGGTGGCGCAGACCACGGCGATGGCCGAGGATGCCGCCGCCTGCGTCTATCCCGACATCGAATCGCTGCCGGCGGTGACGGACTGGGAAACTTCGGCCAGGAACGAGATCCTGCTGTTCGAGGAAAACGGCACCAACTGTCCGATCACCTATATCGCGCAAAAGGGCGATGCGCGCAGCATCACCGGACCCTACGTCAGGCGCGAGCGTTTCGTGACCCAGCGCCATAGCGCGGTCACCATGGAAACGCGCAGCCTGGTCGCGCATTGGGACGGCGGACACATGACGGTGTACGGCGCCGCCAAGGTGCCATTCACGACCCGGCGCACGCTGGCCAGGAGCCTGGATCTGCCGATCGAGGCGGTGGACATGATCGAGATGGACGTCGGCGGCGGCTTCGGCGTACGCGGCGAATTCTATCCCGAGGACTTCCTGGTGCCGTTCGCTTCGCTCCAGCTGGGCCGTCCGGTGAAATGGGTGGAAGACCGTCTGGAGAACCTGCTCGGTTCGAACCACTCGCGCCAGATGGAGTGCGAACTGGAGATCGTCTGCGAACTCGACGGTCGCATCCTGGCCTTGCGGGGCGTGGTCCACACCGACTCCGGTGCCTACATGCGTTCGAGCGGGGCCATCCCCCCGCGCAATGTCGTGCAGTTCATGTCCGGCGGCATGGATATCGAACACCTGTATTTCGAATCGTCCGTGCATCTGACCAACAAGGCTCCGATCGGCACCTACCGCGGCCCGGGCCGCTTCGAGGCCGACTACTTCCGCGAGCGCATCCTGCAGATCGCCGCCGACGAGCTGGGTATCGACCAGGTGACGTTCCGGCGCATGAACCTGGTGCGCTCGGAGCAGATGCCCTATCCGCTGGCGACCCTGGACAAGCCGCACAAGCCGGAAGAGCTGGACAGTGGCGATTACGAGCTGTCGTTGAACGAATGCCTGGAAGGCTTCGGCTGGGAAGAAAAACTGCCGTTGCAGGGCAAGCTGATCGACGGCCTGTATCACGGCATCGCGATCGGCACTTTCATAGAGGGGGGCGGCGGCGGCATACGGGAAGCCGCGCGCCTGGAGATCGAGGAAGACGGCATGGTGACGGTGTACGTCGGCTCCACGTCGCTCGGCCAGGGGGTGGTCACCATCCTGACCCAGATCGCTGCCGACACGCTGGAAATCCCCATGGAGCGCATCCGCGTCAGGCACGGTTCCACCATCTACCTAAAGGAAGGCTTCGGCTCCTTCCATTCGCGTTCCACGGCGCTGGGTGGTTCGGCTGTCTTGACCACGGCCCAGTCCCTGCTCGAGAAGGTGCGGGAAGCCGCGGCCGAGCATTTCCACTGTTCGCCGGGCGAGATCGAGATCAGTCCCGGACTGGTGGCATCCTGCGGCGATTCAATACTCACCGCCGCCGACCTGGGCAGGATGAAGATCCGGGCCGAGGGCCAGTTCGCCAGCCACAACCACACCTACGCCTATGGCGCGGCGGCGGCCCATGTGACGGTGGACCCTGCCACCGGCAAGGTGGAACTGATCGACTATTACGGCGTCGAGGATGTCGGCAAGATCATCAACCGCCTGACTTCCAAGGGGCAGGCAATCGGCGGCGTGGTGCAGGGCCTGGGCGGCGTGTTCCTGGAGAACATGGCCTATGACGAGCACGGCCAGTTCCTGGCCGGCACCTTGGCCGACTACCTGATGCCGACGGCGACGGACTTCCCGGTGGTCCGGGCCACCGAGACCGAGCACGCGCCGACCCCCCACAATCCGTTGGGAGCCAAGGGTTGCGGCGAAGGCGGCATCGTGCCGGTCGGCGGCGTGGTCGCCAACGCCGTGGCGGCTGCGCTGTCTTCCCTGGGCGTACAGACCAACGCGTTGCCCTTGACGCCGTGCAAAGTGTGGCAAATGATCGACGAACGTCGACAAGAAGCTTAGCGCGAGACGCCGCTTTGATCTTCAGCGCTCCAGGTGCTCGAGCTTCCCTTTCACCTGTGCCCACCGCTCTGCCTCGGGCAATGGCTCGACGCGTGCCGTGATGGTCGGAAACACGCGCGCGAGCTCGGCGTTGAGTTCGATGAAGGCTGTCTGATCCTCGGGAACGTCGGATTCGGCACAGATCGCCTCGACAGGGCATTCGGGGATGCACACCGCGCAATCTATGCACTCCTCGGGATCGATCACCAGGAAGTTCGGTCCGGCGTGGAAGCAGTCGACTGGACAGACTTCGACGCAGTCGGTGTATCGGCAGCGGATGCAGGAGTCCATTACAACGTGAGCCATTCGTCTTCTCCCTGGTTCGGCATGGCAGGAGCGCCTGTGTCTCGGTTACCGTCAGTATACTAATATTGAGGAGGATCAAGAAATCAGGAAAGCATGAATTGATGAGCTCCAGTTTGATCTGATCTAATCGAAAGTATACGTACGTTCAGGTGTGTGAATGGGTTCCGGACGCAGTGCGTCTGACGATCGGCATGGGCCTTCCGTGCAGGGTTGCCGGGCAGCCTCGTGCCCGCCCGGGTCCCGCAGGCCTGTTCTGGTACTGGCTGAAAAAGCCGCATGGCGGCATTCGAGGGCAGCGGTCGGGGCTAGACTGCAGTTCCGACAAACCTAACGGAATGCATCGACCATGAAGAACACTTCGAGGACGAGGAGCGGATCGACGAACTCCCGTTCCACGGCAGACAGGCGCCCGGCGGCGCAGGCGAAACGTCCGGCTGCCGTGGCGATTCCGGCCGCCGGGGCGATTGCTGCCGCACTGCCGGCGGGCGAGCATACGACGCTGTGGGATCGCCCCGGTTTTCTCGTTCGCCGGTTGCACCAGATCCACGTGTCGATGTTCATGGAGGATCTCGGTGACGAACAGGTCACGCCGATACAGTATGGCCTGCTCAGCATCCTGGTCGACATGCCGGGCCTGGATCAGTTCTCGGTCGCCGAGGAACTCGGCATCGACCGCGCCAACGTTGCCGATGTCCTAAAGAGGCTCGAGTCGCGCAAGCTGGTGCTGCGCGTGGTGGACCCGCACAACAAGCGGAGAAAGATCTGCCTGCCGACACGGACCGGCACGGCCTTCGTGCAGAAGTACAGGGCGCGCATGCAGCGGGCGCAGGAGCGGTTGCTGGAGCCGTTGTCGGTGCAGGAGCGACGCACCTTCGTCGAGCTGATGCTCAAGCTGATCGATGCCAACAACGTTTACGGCCGCGCGACGTTGAGGCCGTCG
>JAHDYE010000046.1 GCA_023383035.1 Burkholderiaceae bacterium
GCAGGAAGATGATGTAGACCTCCGGATGGCCGAACAGCCAGAACAGGTGCTGCCACAGCAGCGGGTCGCCGCCCCGCGCCGGATCGAAGAACGCCCAGCCGGCGGCGCGCTCGAGCTCGAGCAGGATCGAGCCGAGGATCAGCGGCGGAAAACCGACGATGATCATCATCGACGTGACCAGCATCGCCCACGCGAACACCGGCATCTGGTGCAGCGCCATGCCGGTGGCGCGCGTGCGCAGGATGGACACAGCGATCTCGACGCCGGCGGCCACCGTGGCGATCTCCACGAAGGTGATGCCCAGCAGCCAGAAGTCGGGATTCCGGCCCGGCGAGTGGACGTCGCTGGACAGCGGCGTGTACATGAACCAGCCGGTGTCGGGCGCCAGGCCGAGCAGCAGGCTGCTGGTGAAGATCAGCCCGCCGAACAGGTAGCACCAGTAGCCGAAGGCCGACAGCCGCGGGAACGCAAGGTCGCGCGCACCCAGCATCTTCGGCAGCAGGTAGACCGCCAGGCCTTCCATGACCGGCACCGCGAACAGGAACATCATCATCGTGCCGTGCACGGTGAAGGCCTGGTTGTAGGCTTCGGCGCCCATGAAATCGTGGCGTGGCTGCGCCAGCTGGGCGCGCATCAGCATCGCGAGCAGGCCGGCGACGACGAAGAAGACGGCGCCGGTCACCATGAAGCGGATCGCGATGACGCTGTGGTTGACCACCGTCAGCGCGCGCCAGCCCGTAGGGTTGCCCCACACGCGCTCGAACTCCTCGTGCAATGCGGCCGGGTCCCTGGACACGGCGGCGGCGGTCGGTTCGTGCTGGACGTCGCTGCTCGCGCCGGCGGAGGTGCTCATCGCGACTCTCCCCGCGCCGGCCGCTGCGTGGCGAGCCAGGCATCGAAGGCAGCCGGCTCCATGGCCAGCACCGTCATCGACATGTGCGCGTGGCCGAGGCCGCAGAACTCGGCGCACTGGCCGCGCCAGCTTCCCGGCCGGTCGGCCTGCAGGCGCATGACCAGCGTGCGGCCGGGCAGGGCATCGAGCTTGCCGCCCAGGCTCGGTACCCAGAACGAATGGATCACGTCGCGGCTTTGCGTATGCACGTGCACCGGCCGGCCGACCGGCAGGCGCAGTTCGTTGCGCAGCCGCACGCCGCTGTCGGGATAGTGCAGCTCCCACGACCACTGCCGACCGATCGCGTCGACGCGCAGCGGCGGTGGCGAACCGGCAGCCTCGGGCCAAGGCAGGTGGTGGCGGCCGGCCGGTGCGCCGAACACCAGCAGCGCGACGATGGCGAGCAGGGGCAGCACGATGCCGCCGCCGACGATCCAGCGCCGGCCGCTGCGCTGCGCCGCGTCGACCGGCAGTCCGTGCCGCCGCATCGCTGCCAGCCAGATCGCGATCACGGCTGTCGTCACCAGCGCGGCAGCGCCTGCCATCCACCACCACACGAGCGCGATGGCGGCGGCCGACGGACCGGCCGGATCGAGCGTCGATTGCGGCCCGCCGCAGGCGCACAGCGCGGCAAGCGACGCCGGCGCGAGCGCGCCGATGCGGATCCGCGGCAGAATGCGCGAATGGGCAGCGCGACCGAACCGATCCTCAGCCGTGCCGCGGTGGCCGGGCATCCGCTGCATCCGATGATGGTGCACTTCCCGGTCGCAGCGCTGATCGGGCTGATCGGCACCGATGCCGCCTACGTCCACGGCGGCGATCCGTTCTGGGCGCGCGCCGGCCTGTGGCTGGCCGGCGTGGGGGCGCTCGGCGGCTGGGTGGCCAGCCTGGTCGGCGTGGTCGATCTGCTCAGCGTCGCGCGGGTGCGGCGGATGATCAGCGCGTGGACCCACGCGCTGATCGCGGTGATGATGCTGTCGCTGGCCACGCTGAACTGGGCGCTGCGCCTGGGGGCGCAGCCGGGAGAGTTGGTGTGGCCCTGGGGAATGGGCCTGTCGCTGTTGACCGCCGGTTTCATCGCGCTGGCCGCCTGGCTGGGTGGACAGCTGGTCTACGAGCACACCGTCGGCGTGAATACCGGCGACTGAGCGCGAGCGCGGCGCGTGCATCGCCGGCGCCGCATCAGAGCATCGGCTTGCGCAGCACCAGCCACGCGATGCCGGCCAGCCACAGCAGCAGCGCGGCCTGCAGCGTCAGGCAATGTCCACGCAGCGAGGCACTGCCTCCGGAACGCTCCACGCGCAGGATCAGCATGCCGCACGCGGCATGCCCGAGCACGAGCAGCCCGACGGCGGCCAGCTTGACCAGCAGCCAGGCCGCGAGCGGTCCGTGCAGCAGCAGGATCGCGGTACCCGAGACGATCGCCACCAGCGCCGCCGGCGTCGCCACGCCGATGAACAGGCGTCGCGGCACCGGCCACCGTGGCAGCGCATCGGCGACGGCGAGCGGCGGTGCGGACGATGCGGAACGGGACGCCGCGTGCGCCGGCGCCGCGCTGTCCGCACCGAGCGCCGCGACTGCCGGCGGCAGGTACAGCAACGCGCCGCACCAGACGATGACGGCGCCGATGTGCAGCAGTTTCAGCCAGGGCATGCGGGCAGCCGCCTCGTCGGGGTCGGGGCGCGAAGACGATGCGGCGGCACGCGCACCCTGCGCGCGACACCCGTCGCGCCGTTGTCGCGCAGGCGGGGCAAGGCGCGTTCCCGTCGCGCCGGCCGCTCAGCGCCGGATGCCGTACTCGCGCATCTTGCGCCACAGCGTCGTGCGCCCGATGCCCAGCGCGCGGGCCGTTTCGGCGAGGTTGCCCTGGTGGCGCGCGAGGCTGTCGACGATCGACTGGCGTTCCAGGTCGCTGAGGGTGCCGGCCGTGATGCCGCAGGCGCGTTGCGCCCTGCCTGCCTGCAGACCCGCGGGCAGGTGCCGCGGCAGGATTTCGCCTTCGTGCGCCATTGCCGCGGCCCATTCGAGCGCGTTCTCCAGCTCGCGGATGTTGCCCGGATAGTCGTAGTCGCACAGCAACTGCAGCGCTGCGGCCGAGAGCGTGTGCTGGCGGCCCTGACGCCGGGACAGCTCGCACAGCAGCCCCTGCGCCAGCACGGGAACGTCGGCGAGGCGTTCGCGCAGCGGCGGAATGTGGATGCGCGCGACGTTGAGGCGATGGTACAGATCCTGCCGGAATTCGCCGCGCGCGACCGCCTGCTCGAGCTGCGCGTTGGTGGCGGCGATCACGCGCATTTCCACCGGCTGGGTGCGGTTGGCGCCCACGCGGCGCACTTCGCGGTCCTGCAGCACGCCGAGCAGCTTGGATTGCAGCGTGGCGGGCAGCGCGCCGATCTCGTCGAGGAAGAAGGTGCCGCGATGCGCTTCCTCGATCAGGCCGCGCCGCGCCTGCACCGCGCCGGTGAAGGCGCCCCGCTCGTGGCCGAACAGCTCGCTTTCGAGCAGCGGTTCGGCCACCGCGGCCACGTTCACCGACACGAAGCGCCCCGATGCGTGCGGGCTCCTGGCATGCAGCAGGCGCGCGAGATGCGATTTGCCCACGCCGGTTTCGCCGGTGATCAGCACGGTGAGCAGGGTGCCGCCCACCTGCTCGACCTGCGCGGCGATCTCGCTCATGGCGCGGCTGGTTCCGGAGAACCAGTGCTTGCCCTGTCCGCGCTCGGGGGCGCGGCGCGCCTGGCCCGCCGTGTCGCGACCCTCGAGCGCCTTGCCGATCTTCAGGACGATCTCGGCGCTGCGGAACGGCTTGGTGATGAAGTCGGACGCGCCGAGCTTCATCGCGTCGACCGCCGATTCGATGGTGCCGTACGCGGTCATGATGATGACCGGTATGGACGGGCTGTCCCGCTTGACCCGCCGCAGCACGTCGATGCCCGAACCCGGATCGAGCTTCAGGTCGGTGATGACGATCTCGGGGCGCCTGAGCGCGAGCCGCTCGGCCGCTTCGCCCGCGCTCGCTGCCGTATCGACGACGTAGCCTTCCTTCTCGAGCATGAGCTGCAGCGTGCGCCGCATGCCGGCCTGGTCGTCGACGATGAGCACCGCCGTCATGTCGCTTCCAGTTTTCCGGCGGGCATGACGGCGTCGTGCCCGGCGAGCGCCGGCAGGCGAACCGTGACCATGGTACCGCGTCCGCGCGGACTGGCGAGATGGACCACGCCGCCATGGCCGTTCACGATGCGCCGCACGATCGCCAGGCCGATGCCGGTTCCGTCGGATTTGGTGGTGGAGAACGGCTCGAACAGCCGCGCGCGGATGCTCTCCGGAACGCCCGGGCCGGAGTCGCGGATCGCGAGCACCACCGTGTCGCCGTCGCGCGAGGCGCGGATCTCCAGACGGCCCGTGCCCTTCATCGCCGCGACCGCGTTGTCCAGCAGGTTGACGATCATCTGCTGCAGCTGGTGCGGATCGCCCACCACGTCGGGCAGCGCGGGCTCGATGTCGGTCGCCACGGCCAGACGCGTCGGCTCCACGCGCAGGCCGTTCAGCGCTTCGCCGATGACCTGCGCGAGCGCCACCGGACGGCGCCTGACGACGCGGGTGCGCGCGAAGCTGAGCGTGTCCGACACCACGTGGTTCAGGTGATTGAGCTCGCGTTCCAGGATGTCGAGGATCTCGCCTTTCTCGTCCGCCGACAGCGAGGGGCCCTTGAGCAGCGCCACCGAGTTGTTGATCGTTGCCAGCGGATTGCGGATTTCGTGCGCCAGCGATGCGGCCATCTCGCCCAGCGAGGCGAGCTTCTCGGATTCGACCAGCTGCGCCTGCGACGCTTCGAGCTCGCCCACGCCTTGCGCGAACTCGTAGGCGAGCTGAAGCAGCATGGCGATGAACAGCGCCGTCTTGATCCAGTGCCATGCCCACCACGTGGTGTCCCACAGGCGCGAGGCCGGAAACAGCGCCTGGCTTTCCGCCAGCAGCAGCAGGAACAGCGCGAACACCAGCAGGATGCGCTCGCCCTTGCGCCGGTAGGCGTCGAGCAGCCACACGCCGGCCACCAGAAAACCGATTCCCGCCGCCACGTTGATCGCGTGGGCCGCGGCCGAGAACCGGAAGTGCCCGGGCGTCATGGCCGGAAGCCATGGCGCGAAATAGTACGAGGCGAGACCCAGGCCGGCGAGCGCCATCGCCACGCAGAGCGGCTCGGACCAGTTGCGCGGCGCGGCGTCGGGCAGGCGCGGATTGCGCATCACGGCGCCGGCCGCGAGGAACCACGCGCCGAGCAGCGCCGCCAGCGAGTGGTACCACACGAACAGGTTGGTGCCCGGGTCGGCCACCGCATGGAACACGTCGAGAATGCCCAGCGCCAGGAAACCCCTGGCCATCAGCTTGAGCCGGCGGCTGCCCGACAGCACGTACTCCTGGTGCAGCACGTAGAACAGCACCAGCGACATGAAGGCACAGAAGCCTTCGATCAGCGCGTGCCCGAGATCCTCGTACCAGACGATCTGCGTCTGCGCAGTGCGCTCCAGGCACAGCAGGATGGCGACCGGCCCGGCCAGCACCGTCGTGACCAGCAGCCACTGCGCGCCGGACAGCGGCCGCGCGCTTTCGCCCGGTGCGGGATCGTCGAACACCTGCGGCAGGAACGACAAGCCGTGTCTCGGCACACCTTGCCTCGCGGGGAGGGGACTCGCGGCGCCAGCCGGACAGCGCATCGTCGTGGTGCCGTACCGTGAATGCGCCCGCTCAGCGTTCCGGCTGGCCGGCGGCGGCCGGATGTGCGGCAAACCGCGCGCTCGCTGTCAGCATCTGATCGGTGGCGTCGTCATGATAGCGTAGCTGAAGCGTCATGGAACCTGTCTGCGCGGCCAGTACGACGGGGAGGGTGCGTCGCAGCGTCGCGCCCGGCAGGACCTCGGTCACGTCGGCGCGCAACGCCTCGAGGGCGCCGCGGTCCAGGCCCGCACGCGCCAGCGGCTGCAACGCGTGCTGCAGCGCCTGCGGCGAAGCCGCCGTCACCGCCAGTCGCCGGAACGCGTCGCGAAAGGCGCGCAGCTCCCCTCGCGCGCCGTCGGCTGCCGTCACCGCGACCGTATCGTGCAGCACGTGCAACGGCGCGTCGCCCCGGTTGGTGAACGTCACCGTGACGATGAGCACCGGTGTGGCACCCCACTCGCCGGCAGCCAGCGCGGCGCTGTCGATCACCTGCATCGTCAACGGCGCCACCGGCTTCGTGCAGGCCGCGACCCACAGCGCGAGGACGAGCAGCGGCGCGACGCGGCTGCGCGGGATCGCACGCGCCATGGCCGGTCAGTGCGGCGGCATGGTGACGAACAGCGGCACCTCGCCGGGGAAGTTGTTCCTGCGGCGCAGATCGTCGTCGTTCGCGTTCGCCGGGCGCAGGTGGAGGTAGTAGTTGTCGCTGCGCTCGACGATGTCGTGCTTCGGCTCGGCGTCGTCGCTCAGGAACATCACGTTGTTGATCAGCACGTGCATGTAGCCGGGCAGCAGCTCGAAGTAGTCCTTCAGCGAAACCTCGAACACCCGCTCGATGACGATCTTCTCCTTCAGGTTGACCACGCTGCCCTCGGCGTATCGCTGCGGCGGTTCGCTCACCGGCACTTCGCGCCATTGCGGGCCCACCTGCACGAACACGCGCATCGCCGGCATCATCACGAAGAAGTCGTGCTCGGGAAAGACGTTCTCCATCCACACCGACAGCCGGTAGCGGCCGTCCTCGGTGTAGCGCACGTCGGCGATGTCGGCGCGCAGGTAGTACCAGCCCATCTTCTCCAGCCGTGCGCGGGCCTCCTTGCGCGCTTCGATCAGCTGCGCCTGGTAGCGGCCGGCGAAGTGGTCGGCCAGCGGCAGGCCGGCGCCGAGCAGCAGCGCCGCGGCCAGCAGCCACGGCCAGCGCCGACGGCCGCGCATCCGTACCGCCGGCCGGCTCATCTGACCGGCTCCGGGATCAGCGTCCAGGCGCGCAGCGGGATGAAGCTGGGTGCGCCGGGGGGCGGTTCGCCGCGCTGCCGGTCCCTCAGGTAGACGAACATGTCCTCGCGTCTTTCACCGATCTCTTCCAGCGGGTTCTCCTGCGGCGACACCAGGGCTTCGAGCGTCAGCCTGAGGTGCATGTGGCCGGGAATCAGCTCCATGTAGTCGCGCTCCTGTGCCGTCACGATTCGCGCCGCGGTACGTTCTCCGGTCAGCTTCACCACCGTTCCATCCTCGCTGATGCCGGCGGGCTCGGCCACCGGCAACGGTTTCCACCGGGCACCGACCTGCACCGCGGCCTCCACGGCCGGCAGCATCACGTAGAGCGGCTGCCCGCTGGCGTTCTGCAGCCTGAACCGCACTTCGTAGCGTCCGTCGGGTTGCGCCGCGATCTCGTCGATGCCGGTGCGAAGGCCGTGGAACGCCAGGTGGTCGAGCCTGGCCCTGAGCGCCCGGCGCGCTTCCAGCGCCCGCTGCTGCGCGTTGCCGACCCACCAGTCGAGCCCCGCCAGCAGCGCCAGGCAGGCGCCGGCGCCCAGCGCCCAGCGTCGTCTGCGTTTCGCGCTGCCGCGCCTGCCGCTCATGGTCCGTCCGGCCGCTGCGACGCCGTTCGCTCAGTGAAGCGCCGCTTCCCGGATCCGTCCCTCCTGGATCACCAGGCGGCGTCCGCTGCGCTCGGCCAGCTCCGGATCGTGGGTCACCATCACGATGGTGTTGCCTTCGCGGTTCAGCGACTCGAACAGCTCCACGATCTCCAGCCGGGTACGGCGATCGAGATTGCCGGTCGGCTCGTCGGCCAGGATCAGCATCGGCTGGTTGAGCAGCGCGCGCGCGATGCACACGCGCTGCGCTTCGCCGCCGGAGAGCTGGTGCGCCATGTGGCGGGCGCGCCGCCCGAGGCCGACCCGCTCGAGCAGCAGCTTCGCGCGTTCGGCCGATCCGCCGCGCGCGTCGCCGACGAAGGCCGAGGGCAGCAGCACGTTTTCCAGCGCGGTGAGCGAGGGCAGCAGCCGCGCTTCCTGGAACACGTAGGCGACCTTGCGCCGGCGGATCGCGAGCAGCTTGTGCTCGCCCAGGCGGTCGATGCGCTCGCCGTCGATCCATGCTTCGCCCTCGCTGGGCGCATCGATGCCGCCCAGGATGTTGAGCAGCGTGGATTTGCCCGATCCGCTGGGCCCCATCAGCGACACGTAGTCGCGGTAACCCACCTCCAGATCGATGCCTTCGAGGACCTTGACCGGTCCGTCCGGCGTGACGTAGCGCTTGCCGACGCCGCGCAGTGCCGCGATACAGCTGCTGCTCATCGACACGTTCTCCCGAGGCTCACAACGCGCGGAACGCGTCGGCGGCGCGCATGCGCGAGACATGGATGGCCGGATACAGGGTGGCGAGCGCGCTGGCCAGCGTGGCCGCCACGACCGCGAACGGCAGGTACCACCACAGCGTCTCGATGACCGCTCCCGACACCAGCCATGGGCCGACGAAGCGCGCGATCGCGTAGCCGATGGCGTAGCCGGCCACGCCGCCGATCACGCCCACCAGCAGCGCCTCGTACATGAACAGCCGCACCAGCTGCCAGCGCGAGGCGCCGAGCACCTTCAGCAGCCCGACTTCGCGGATGCGGTTGTGGATCGTGCCCATCACCATGTTGAACACCGCCATGCAGGCGATCAGCAGCGACAGCACCACCAGTCCGAGGATCACGCCGGTGACGTTGCGGAAGATCCGGTGCTGGGCCTCGGCGATCTCGCGCTGCGAGGTGGCGCGCACGCCGACCACCTTCTGGTTGATGGCGAGCTCGGCGTCGCCCACCGGACAATAGTTGCACATCGCGCGCACGTTGATCAGCGAGACGCGGTTCGGCTTGCCGAAGGCGGCCTGCACGGTGCCGAGGTCGCCGAAGATCATGTAGTCGTCGGGCGAGTCGGTCTCGCGCAGGATGCCGCACACCTTCAGTGCGCGGCCGTTGATTTCCAGCACGTCGCCCACGCGCGTCGAGGTGGCCTGCGCGAACACCTTCCCGACCATGACCTCGTCGCGCGTATCGAGCAGCCGGCCGTCGTCGACTTCCCACCAGAAGCGCGCCTTGTATTCCTCCTGCGCGATCACGCCGGTGACCACCACCTGGCGCCCGTTCACCGTGGTTTCCTCGTACAGGCGCGGCGTGAACACGGCCGGCTGCAGGTTGTCCACGCCGCCGGGCAGCCCGCCGTCGAGCACGTAGCCGCCGCGCTTCTCCCAGCCGGCGCGGATCGCCGCTTCGTAGACTTCCTGGATGCCCGGAATCGCATCCTGCGGGATGTAGTGGCCCGAACCGATGCCGAACGACTGCAGGCTGATGTCGTAGGTGGTGGCCGGGAAGATCGTCAGGCTGTGCCCGTAGCGCGCGATGATCAGCGTGAGGTCCTTCTGGCCGGCGCTGCCCACCAGCAGCGTGGCCATCAGCAGCGCCACCGACAGCGTGATGCTGCTCGCGGTGTAGAGGGTGCGGATGCGCCGGCGCGCGATCTCGCGCAGCGCCACCTGGTGGATTCTCATGCCAGGATGCCGTCCTTCATCTGCAGCATGCGGTCGGCGGCGCGTGCGATGCTCATGTTGTGGGTCACCATCAGGAACGCCGCCTTGTGTTCGCGCGTGGCTGCCAGCAGCAGCGCCATGACCTCGGCCTCGGTACGCTCGTCCAGGTCGCCGGTGGGCTCGTCGGCCAGGATGACGCGCGGGCGGTTGATCAGCGCTCGCGCGATCGCGACCCGGCGCTGCTGCCCGCCCGAGAGCTCGTTCGGAAACGAGTCGAGCTTGGCGCCCAGCCCGACGCGCACGAGCAGCTCGCGCGCTTCCTCGTGCACCGCCTTGTGCGAGCCGTCGGCGCGGAACAGGTGCGGCAAGGCGATGTTCTCCACGGTGCTCAGCGTGGGGATCAGGCTGGCGAACTGGAAGATGAAGCCGATCATGCCGTTGCGTACCTCGGAGCGGAACGCGTCGCCGCGGCTCCACAGGTCCACGCCGCCGATCCTGACCGTTCCCCGGCTCGGGCGCGCCAGCCCTCCCACCATGCTGAGCAGCGTCGACTTGCCGGACCCCGAATGGCCGACGATGCTCACGAACTCGCCTTCGGCGACCGTCAGGCCGATGCCGCGCACCGCCTCGATGGTCTGGTCGCCGACCTGGTAGACCCGCCACAGATCATCGACTTCGATCATCACTCGCCCGCGCGTATCGCGTCGTAGGGATCCATGCGGCTGCCGGCCAGGGCCGGCCAGACCGCGCCGAGCGCGCCCACCAGCAGCGCGAGCAGCACGCTGAGCGCGCCCAGCATCGCGATCTGTCCGAACGGCGGCCACATGAAGGGAATGTTGAGCGACTCCAGGTGAAAGCCGATGGTACGCGCGTAGACCCGCATCAGCACCGCGCCGATCAGGATGCCGAGCGCTCCGCCCATCGCGGTGAGCAGCGTGGACTCGGACAGGATCAGCCTGAATACCGCCTGCTTCTTGGCGCCGATGGCGCGCAGCAGGCCGAGCTCCTTCTTGCGCTCGTTCACGATGGTGGAGAAGATCGCGCTGATCATCAGGATGTTGCCGAGCACCAGCACGATCGACAGCACCACCGTGCCGGTGAAGAGGGCAACCAGGTTCTGCCGCACCGAAGTGACGATGTTGCCGGCGGTGACCACCTTCACCGCCGGGTTGCGGCTGACCGCGAAGCGCACCAGCCCCGCCTTGGAGCTGTTGCCGATCTGCACCAGCAGCGCCGAGATGTCGCCGCGCGCGAAGCCGAGCGCCGCGACGTCGGACAGCTGCTTCGAGGCATCGGCCAGCTCGTATGCCTTGTCGATGTGGATGAACACCGCGTTGTCGTACAGGCCGATCCCGGTGCGGTCGAGCTTGCCGTAGACGGTGAAGGTCTGGCCGTAGAACAGCACCGTGTCGCCGGCCTGGTAGCCGTTGTTGCCGCCCACGATCGCGTGCGCCTTGCCGAACGGCTCCTTCGGCCGCGCGAGCAGCCAGGGCATCACGGTGAAATCGGTGTCGGGGTCGAAACCGACCAGGAACGCGTTGCCGATGGTGCAATGCTCGCCGTCGGCGGTGGTGAGGAAGATCTGCGGCGACACCTTGGCCACGCCGGCGATCGTCTTCACCTCGCTGGCGAAGCCCGAGTTCATGTAGAAGGCCGACGGTTCGCCGGTAAGCAGCGCCGTCTTCATGTTGACCAGCGCGCCGCGCGGGATCACCAGCAGGTCGGCGCCGAACTTCGACAGGCCCTGCTTCATGCTGCGCTCCACGCCCCACATCACGGTGGCGGTGGAGAACACGGCGCCGCCGGCGATCGCCACGGCCAGCACCAGCGCCCAGGTCCGGAACGGCTTGCGGGCGAGATTCTTGAAGGCGAGGGGGAGCAGGCTCACGTCATCTCCCGCGACGTTGCACGCGCCCGGCCGCGGCGCCGGGCGCGTGCCCGGTGCCGCGGCCGGCCGTCATCGGACGGCGCGGCGCATCGCGGCGCGCCGCGCGGCGATGCCGGCATCAGGTGGTGGTGCTGCGGCTGACCCGCAGGTCTTCCAGCGTGCGCGGAACGATCACGTTGTCGTGATGCCCGCCGGTGCTCGGGAAGAAGCCGACCACCTCGTCGGTGGCGGTCTCCATCACGACGATGCTCGACACCGTCTTCTGGAAGCCGCTCATCACGCCGACCACGTACTTGCCGTCGTAGGTGATGCCCATGGTGTGCATGTCGGGGCCGAGGTCGACCGACTTGAGCAGCTTCCAGTTCACCGCGTCCACCACGGCGATGCCGTTGGGCGTGGGCGAGGGCCACCACAGCGTGACGTACACCTTCTTCGCGTCGGGCGTGAACACCATGTGGAAGGTGTTCGGATAGGCGCCGCGCCAGTCGGGCGACTCCACCACCGCCTTCTTGGTCCACTTGGACGGGTCGGCGTGGTTGGAGGAATCCCATACCATGATGTTGTTCTGGCGTACGCCGTTCATGAACAGGAAGTGCTTGCCGTCGGGCGAGAAGCCCGCCTGGTGAGCCGGCGACACCACCTTGTCCATCGTGATCTCCCAGGTGTCGTCGTCGATCTTCTTCATGGGGACCTGCGACGGCTCGCCCTTCGGCCCGGGCAGCGCCGCGACCGGCACCCACTTCTCGACGTCGAACACCACCGACACGCCGGGCGTGCGCAGCGACACCACGCCCCACTTGCCGCGCGGATCGTAGACGAAGGCGTCGATGCCGACCACGCTGGTGGGGCGCTCGCCGGTGACCTTGCCCTGCTCGACGAACAGCTCGCCGCCGGGCACCATCTCCCAGTCGATCTTGCAGCCCTTGGTGCCCTCGTAGTCGTACTTGTCGCCGGGCAGCGTGGGCTTCAGCCGCTTGATCGTGATCTTGCCGCCGTCCACCCACGCCCTGGCCAGTTCCTTGTTGTTCGGCGTCCAGTCGATCAGCCAGGCCGTGTTGACCTTCTCGCTGGCCCGGTCGAACTCCGCGAAGATGTCCTTCTGGCCGTCGCCCACCGAGAAGCGCTTGGCGTCGGGCGACACCGTGACGTGCACGCCCAGGCCCAGCCCGGTCTTGCTGGCGATCTCGGAAACCAGGTTCAGCTTGTTGCCGTCGTACTTCATCCGGTAGATCTTGAAGCCCTGGCCCGGATTCTTGACGGTGGTCGGGATGCCGTAGATGTACAGGTTCTTGCCGCCCTGCGAGTTGACGATGAACTCGAACTCCTTGTACGGATCGGGCGAGGGGAACGCGGCCATGTGGTGGATGATCGGGTTGTCGTCGCCGTAGTTCCAGAACGCGGTCCACGCCAGCGTCTTGCCCGAGTACATGTCGATCGCGGCCACCGTCCCGGTGAACTTGCCCGGCACCACCAGGATGTACTTTCCGAACTGCTTGAACACGTCGTCCAGCTTGACCAGCTTGCTGCGCGCCGCGTGAGCCTCCGTGGGCCCCAGCGCGCCGAGCACGCCGCCGGCCGTGAGCGCGGTGCCGGTGGCGCCGGCCACCGCCGCGCCCGCGCCGATGCCGATACTGGTCAGGAAACCGCGCCGCTGTTCGTTCGACGGTTCGGACGTCCCCGCTTGCGCTGCCTCGCCCGCTCCGACTTCCCTGCTCTCCTCGCTCATTCCCGCGCTCCTTGCGTTGGTTTGTCGACCCGCCCGGGCATCGCCGTGCCGTGCCGCAACCGGCACCGCGTCGCTCGCCGCGTCGATCGACTATCGAGCAAGGAGCGGGCCAGTCACGTCGAAGCCATCGACGTCCGCGGCGGCCGCGCGCGCGTTCGAGTCAATTCAATCGCTTGCGTGGAGCCGGGGCGACGGCTGCCGGAGCGGCGTACGTCGAACGCCGCGGTGCGCGGGTTTCAAGTTGAAACGCGCTGTTTCAGACTGGAATGTTGTGCAGCGCCGCGAAGCGTAGCCGCGGCAGGGCAGGGCAGGGAGAAGAGGGACAGCGCGCGCCCGCGAGTCGGGCCGACGCGCGCTGTCGTCGCAACGCTATGCCGCGATCGTTTCGGGCGACACCGCCGGTGCCGAGCTGCGGATCAGGTAGTCGAACGCCGCGAGGCTCGCCTTCGCGCCGTCGCCCATCGCGATGACGATCTGCTTGTACGGCGACGTGGTGGCGTCGCCCGCCGCGAAGACGCCTGGCAGCGACGTCTGGCCGCGCGCGTCGACCTCGATCTCGCCGCGCGGCGACAGCGCGAGCGTACCCGCCAGCCAGTCGGTGTTCGGCAGCAGGCCGATCTGCACGAACACGCCTTCCAGCTCGATGCGCGTGGCCGCGCCGCTGACGCGGTCCTCGTAGACCAGGCCGTTCACCTTCTGGCCGTCGCCGTTGACTTCGGTGGTCTTCGCGCTCGTGATCACGTCGACGTTGGGCAGGCTGCGCAGCTTGGCCTGCAGCACCGCGTCGGCGCGCAGCCGGGCGTCGAACTCGATCAGCGTGACGTGCGCGACGATGCCGGCCAGGTCGATCGCTGCTTCCACGCCCGAGTTGCCGCCGCCGATCACCGCCACCCGCTTGCCCTTGAACAGCGGGCCGTCGCAGTGCGGGCAGTAGGCCACGCCGCGGCCGCGGTATTCGCGCTCGCCCGGCACGTTCATCTCGCGCCAGCGCGCGCCGGTGGCGAGCACCACCGATCTCGCCTTCAGCGTGGCGCCGCTCGCCAGCCGCACGCGGGCGTACCCGTCGGCGTCGGCCGGCTCGAGCGCCTCGGCGCGCTGCAGGTTGACGAGGTCGACCTCGTATTCCCTGACGTGCGCCTCGAGCGCGCGCGCCAGCTTCGGGCCCTCGGTGTGCGGGACCGAGACCAGGTTCTCGATGGCGAGCGTATCCAGCACCTGGCCGCCGAAGCGTTCGGCGACGATGCCGGTGCGGATGCCCTTGCGGGCCGCGTAGACCGCCGCTGCAGCACCGGCGGGGCCGCCACCGACGACGAGCATGTCGTAGGGTTCGCCGGCCTGCAGCCTGGCCGCTTCGCGCGCGGCCGCGCCGGTGTCGACCTTGGCGAGGATCTCCTCGAGCGACATGCGGCCCTGCCCGAACGGCTCGCCGTTCAGGAAGATCGCAGGCACCGCCATGATCGAGCGCGCCTGCACTTCCTGCTGGAACAGCGCGCCGTCGATCGTCGTGCTGGTCACGCCGGGGTTGAGCGCTGCCATCAGGTTCAGCGCCTGCACGACGTCCGGGCAGTTGTGGCACGACAGTGACATGAAGGTCTCGAAGTGCAGGCCGCCCGGCAGCGCGCGGACCTGTTCGATCAGCGACGCGTCGACCTTCGGCGGATGGCCGCCCGCCTGCAGCAGGGCCAGCACCAGCGACGTGAACTCGTGGCCCATCGGCAGGCCGGCGAAGCGCACGCGCGCGGGTTCGCCGGGACGTCCGATGGTGAACGACGGACGCCGCGCGTCGGCGCCGTCGTCGCGGCTGCTCACCAGCGGCGAGAGTTCGACGATGTCGCGCAGCAGCGCGCGCAGTTCCGTCGATTTCGGGCCGTCGTCGAGCGATGCGACGAGTTCGATCGGCTGCTGGAGTCTCTCCAGGTAGCCCTTCAACTGGGCCTTGATGCCGGCCTCGAGCATGGTTGGTTCCCCCTGGTCTGCAAACGGATGTATGTCATGAAGGACCGGCCCGCGCCCGGAAGGGCGCGGGCGCGATCGCGTCCCGGATCGGGATCGGCTGCGGCTCAGATCTTGCCGACCAGGTCGAGCGAAGGAGCCAGCGTCTCGGCACCCGGCGTCCACTTGGCCGGGCAGACCTGACCCGGGTTCGCGGCCACGTACTGGGCGGCCTGCACCTTGCGCAGCAGTTCGCGCGCGTCGCGGCCGATTCCGTTGTCGTGGATCTCGCACACCTTGATCACGCCTTCGGGGTTGACCAGGAAGGTGCCGCGCAGCGCCAGACCCTCTTCCTCGATCATCACGCCGAAGTTGCGGGTGATCGCGCCGGTCGGGTCGCCGATCATCGGATAGCGGATCGCCTTGATCGTGTCCGAGGTGTCGTGCCACGCCTTGTGGGTGAAGTGCGTGTCGGTCGAGACGCTGTAGATCTCCACGCCCAGCGCCTTGAAGGTGTCGTAGTTCTCGGCCAGATCGCCCAGCTCGGTCGGGCACACGAACGTGAAGTCGGCCGGGTAGAAGAAGATCACCGACCACTTGCCTTTCAGCGTCTCGTCGGAAACCTGGACGAACTTGCCGTTGTGATAGGCGGTGGCGGTGAAGGGCTTGATCCGGGTGTTGATCAGGGACATGCGTTTCTCCTTGCGTGTCGAGGGGTTGGATTGATGCGACGCACAAAGATTAACGATATCGATCTTTCTTGTATATTCGATTGTTACAATAAATCAAATAGGGGCGAGCTATCGCGCGAAGCGGCGGCCGGCGCACGCTCGAGGCGCCTGACCGCAACGCGCACGATGTCCGCGCCCGAGCCGGTGGCATCGGTCAGTTCCAGCGCCATCGGCGCCACCGTGTTCAGGCTCGGCAGGCTGCGCTCCCTGGCATAGGGGGTGGCCCAGTGATCGAACTGACCGATGATGACCAGGGTGTCGGGACGCACGCCCTGCGCCAGCGACGCGTCGCCGTAGGTGACCCCGATGTGCGAGCGGATCTCCAGCCGGTCTCCCTCGCGGATGCCGAGATGCGCGGCCGTCGTCGCGTTGATGATCACGCCGGTGTGGCCGCGCACGTTGCCGGCCATCTCGTACATCATGCTGATGGCGGTGTTGCCGCCCGCATGGAACTGCATGCTCTTCGTGGAAAGCAGCCAGAACGGAAAGTCCTCGGCGCGCGCGCCCGATTTCACGACCGCGCGCTCCCAGCGTCCGGGGAAGTCGTGCCATTCCGGCAGCGCCACGTATTCGGACAGCTGCTCGTCCCACCAGGCCATCTTCCGTTCGTGCATGCGCCGGCCCAGCTCGCGTCCGATCTTCAGCAGCCGCTCCTGGTAGGGCAGCTCATAGCGAATGCCCTGGCGCGCCAGCGTCGGCGTGAGATACCACTCCCGGCGCGAGATCGGCACGGTGTACAGGCCGTGCTCCTTGAACCAGTCGAGCCCGTGGACGTCCCGGCCGCCCGAAAGGCTGGCCGTGGCCGCGCGGCAGATGGCGTCCCAGATGTGGTCGGGGTCGAGCGGCTGCTGCGGATCGAGCGCGAAGTCGTAGCCGTCTCCGCGCAGCGGGAAGGCGCCGCCGGTGCCCCGGTTCAGCGCCGCCACGTAGCGGTCGAGCAGGCCGACCCGGCGGGCGAGCTCGGTGGTGATCCAGGTGAAGTCGCGCGTGCCCGGATGCGGCTCGACCGCCTGCGTGCGCAGCACCACGCCCCGGTGCGCCCAGAACTGCTCCATGTACTTCGTACCGCCCACCCGGATCAGCTGCGAGGACTCGAGGTCGGTGGCCTCGGGCAGCAGGACGTCCGCCATGTAGTTCGTCTCGTCCTGCGTATAGGCGAAGCAGACGGTGAACGGGAAGCGCGCGATGCTCTCGGTCAGCTGCCGGGTATCCCAGAACGAAATGGCCGGGTTGGCGCGAAACACGAACCACAGCTCGGGTAGCGGAGGCACCGGCAGGTTCCAGTCCGCAGGCCGGTCGCGCACGAACATCCAGGCCAGCTGCGTCGGCCCCAGCGCCTGGGCCCATGCCGAATCGCCGACGATCGGCACCAGCGTGCGGTGGGCATTGCGGCTGTTCGGCCTGGCCACCCAGTGCGCCTTGTCGGTCGGGTTCAGGGTCTGCGCCATGAATCCGTCCTCGCCCGGATGCACCGACGCCTGGCGCTGGTCCATCGGCCGGTTCAGGCGCACCGTGGTGCCCAGCGTGCCGCCGGGCACATCGAGCGCTCCGACCAGCGCGGCCAGGACCGTGCGCGCCCAGCAGCATTCGTAGGCGCCCCCGCCGTTGTTCACCGACTTGCCGAGAATCACCGCCACCGGTCGCAACGGCAGCGTCTCGCCGTCGATGTCGATGGTGGCGCCGATCCGGGCGGCCGAGAGGTACTCGGCGGCGATGCGCCGGATGATGTCCGGCGACACGTCGCAGACCGCAGCCGCCCATTCCGGCGAATACTGCCGCACGTGCCCGGCCAGCTTTTCGTAGGCGGTGACGGCCTGCACGTCGCGGTGCTCGATGCGCTCGTCGTCGGCATCGACCGTCACCGCCGTGCCCACGTGAAAGCTTCCTTCGAGCGCGGGCCGGATGCCGGCCGCATCGAAGGGGCGCGCGGCGCCGGCGATCTCGTCCCACACCAGCGGCTTGCCGCTGTCCGGGTCGCGCAGGTACAGGCCGTTGGGTGCCACCAGGTAGGGCGAGGAGGTGCGGTCGCGCAGGAATCCGGCGTCCAGCCGCGCCAGCCCGGCCTCGTTCACCAGCACGTGGATCAGCGCGAACATGAAGGCGGCGTCGGTCTTCGGGCGGATCGGCACCCATTCCGCCGAGCACGCGCCGGTCACCGACAGGTGCGGCTCCACCTGGATCCGCTTGTAGCCGCGCGTGCGCGCCTCGGCGTGACGAATCACCGCGGCGGGGCCGCCGGTCACATCCACGTTCGCGCCGAACGAGATGACATAGTCGACCAGCGGCGTGTCGGCCGCGACCGTGAACGCCCGGTGCCAGAATTCGCCGTACAGGTGCTCGGAGTGCACGCACTTGACGCCTTGCCCGGACCCGAAGCTGTAGTCGACTGCGCCCCACGCGGACAGGAACGCCGGGAACGTTCCCATGTAGTTGCCGGGTGTCCCGCCGTGGCCGAAGCTGGCCGCGATCCTGGGAACGCCGGACTCGTCGAGCACGCCTTTGTCGCGAATCGCCCTGAGCCGCTCGGCCACCAGATCGAGCGCCTCGTCCCACGAGATGGGCACGAAACCGGGGTCCTCGTCGCGCCCCTTCTTCGGGTTGGTGCGCTTCATCGGCGAGGCGATACGGTTCGGGTGGTAGGTCTTCTGGACGATGCCGTAGGCCTTCACGCAAGGGCGCCCGCGCCCCGGGTGGACCGTTTCGGCCGCGAAGTTGGGGCCGATCGAGGTGGCGATGCCGTCGACCACCTTCACCGTCATGAAGTCGGGACCGGACACGCAGTTGTAGCAGAAGCTCGGTACGAACTTCACGTTCTTCGGATCAGCCATGGCTCGTCTCCCGCGATTGGAGGCCCGGTTCGGCGCCGCGCGCATCGCGGTATCGCTCGATCGCCCGTCTGGCCAGTTCGTCCAGTCCTTCGCCGCCCGCGTCGAGGTGGGCGACGATCGCCTCGCGCATCCGCGGTTCCCAGAAGCGCCGGATGTGATCGGCGATGCCCGCGACGGCGGCGTCGCGGTCGGGTTCGCTGCGAAAGAAGCGCTCGATCTGGTTGGCCATCCTGACCAGCTTGTCGATGTTCATGAGGCCGTGCGTTCCTGCGGATGCGCGAACCGGTGCGGATGCGCGTAGACCGTATGGCGATTGTCGCGCGCGAACGCCACCAGCGTGACGCCGGTTTCGCGCGCGAGCCGGATCGCCAGCGCGGTGGGCGCGGAAACCGCGCACACGATCTCGATGCCGACCACCGCGGCCTTCTGCACCATCTCGTAGCTGGCGCGGCTGGTGATCAGCGCCGCGCCGGCATGGAAGTCGAACCCGCCGCGGATCATCGCGCCGATCAGCTTGTCGAGCGCATTGTGGCGGCCCACGTCTTCGCGCACCAGCCGGATCTCGCCGTCCGGCGCCATCCAGGCCGCGGCGTGCACGGCGCCGGTGTCGGCGTTCAGCGGCTGGCGGGTCGCCAGCTGCGTCATCGCGCGCTGCAGGCCGGCCGGCGAGACGCTCGCGGTTCGCGCCACCGCGGGCGGGTGGCGCACGGCCTGCGCCAGCGTCTGCGCGCCGCACAGGCCGCAGCCGAGCTGTCCGGTGAGGTTGCGCTGCTTGCGGTCGAGCTCGCGAAAACGCTTCTCGGCGATGGCGAGGTCGGCCTCGATGCCGTCGCGGACGTTGCGCACGCGCACGTTCGTCAGTTCGGCGCGGTCGCGGATGATGCCCTCGGTCAGCGAGAACCCGAGCACGAAGTCCTCGATGTCCTGCGGCGTGACCATCATCACCACGTACGGCCTGCCGTTGTAGACCAGCGCGAGCGCGGTCTCGCTGGCGATCGAATCCTGCGCCTCGACGACGCGCCCGTCCTCCCAGCGCAGGCCGGTGATCGTCTCGATCGGTGCGATCGTCTTGCGCAGGCCGAACACGTCGTCTTCTCCGCCGTGCCTAGCCGATTCTCTCGGGCGGGCGCTGCCGTGCCAGCGACGCCTGCTGCTCGGCGAACCGGCGGTAGCCGCGCTGCCACTCCGAGGGCTGCGACACGCGCGTCACCTGCACCGCGGTCACCTTGTATTCGGGGCAGTTGGTCGCCCAGTCGGAGTTGTCCGTGGTGATCACGTTGGCGCCGGACTCGGGGAAATGGAACGTCGTGTAGACCACGCCCGGCTGCACGCGCTCGGTGAGGGTGGCCCGCAGGACGGTTTCGCCGGCGCGGCTGGCGATGCCGGCCCAGTCGCCTTCGCGGATGCCGCGCTGCTCGGCGTCGTGCGGATGGATCTCGAGGCGATCCTCGCCGTGCCAGGCGAGATTCGGCGTGCGGCGCGTCTGCGCGCCGACGTTGTACTGCGACAGCACGCGCCCGGTGGTGAGGATCAGCGGGTAGCGCGCGCTCGTGCGCTCGTCGGTGGGAACGTACTCGGTCAGCATGAAGCGGCCCGTGCCGCGCACGAAGCGCTCGATGTGCATCGTCGGCGTGCCGTGCGGCGCCTGCTCGTTGCAGGGCCACTGGATGCTGCCCAGGCGCTCGAGCTTGTCGTAGCTCACGCCGGCGAACGTCGGCGTCAGGCGCGCGATCTCGTCCATGACCTGCGACGGATGCGTGTAGCTCATCGGGTAGCCGAGCGCGTTGGACAACGCCATCGTCGCTTCCCAGTCGGCCTTGCCCGCGAGCGGCGCCATCACCCGGCGCACGCGCGAGATGCGGCGCTCGGCGTTGGTGAAGGTGCCGTCCTTCTCGAGGAACGAGGCGCCCGGCAGGATCACGTGCGCGTACCGGGCGGTCTCGTTGAGGAAGATGTCCTGCACGACCAGGCATTCCAGCGCCTGCAGCGCGCGCGCCACGTGCTGGGTGTCCGGGTCGGACTGCACGATGTCCTCGCCCTGCACGTACAGGCCCTTGAAGCTGCCGTCGAGTGCCGCATCGAACATGTTCGGGATGCGCAGCCCCGGCTCGCCCTGCAGCGACACTCCCCAGGCCTGCTCGAAGGACTTGCGCACGTCCGCATCCGATACGTGCCGGTAGCCGGGGAACTCGTGCGGGAACGAGCCCATGTCGCACGAGCCCTGCACGTTGTTCTGGCCGCGCAGCG
>JAHDYE010000047.1 GCA_023383035.1 Burkholderiaceae bacterium
CCCCTGCTCGATCTCGGGCACCTCGTTGGCGAACAGGTGGCGGATGAAGTCGGGCGCGGTGCGCGACAGATAAAGCTGCGGGCCGCGCCCCTCGCGGTTGATCTTCGCGACGTAGGCGCGCACCCGGTCGCCGACGCGCAGGTTCTCCTTCGGGATCATCTGGTCGCGCGGCAGCCGCGCCTCGACCTTGCCCGATTCGACGATCGCGCCCTCGCGGTCCATGCGCTTGATCGTGCCCGACAGGATCGACTCGCCGCGCGCCAGGAAGTCGTTGATGATCTGCTCGCGTTCGGCGTCGCGGATCTTCTGCAGGATCACCTGCTTGGCGGCCTGCGCGCCGATGCGGCCGAGGTCGACCGGCTCGAGCTCTTCCTCGATGAAGTCGCCCACCTGCACGTCGGGGATCTGCTTTTGCGCCTCCGACAGGATGACCTGGATATCGTGGTCCTCGAGCTCGCCATCGGGCACCACCTGCCAGCGGCGAAACGACTCGGACTCGCCGCTCATGCGGTCGACCGAGACGCGCACGTCGACCTCTTCCTTGAAGCGCTTCTTGGTCGCCGAGGCCAGCGCGCTCTCGAGCGCGGCGAACACCACCTCGCGCGCGACGTTCTTCTCGCGTGCGAGCGCATCGACCAGCAACAGTACTTCCCGGCTCATTTCCGCCTCTCCTGGAACTTCAGCTTCGGCACCAGCCGAGCCCGCTCGATCTCGTCGAGCGCAAACACGAGCTTGCGGCCCGCCGTTTGCGCAGCCCCCGCCGTACGGAGTGCCTGCGGCGCCGGTTCCGCCTTTCCCATTCCGGCCGCCGCGCCCTTCGCGCCGGCCGTCTTCGATCCCGCTGTCTTCGATTCCGCTGCCTTCGATTCCGTCTTCCTGCCCCGTACCGCCGCTCCCGGCGGCGGCCGCTCGATCAGCTCGAGCCCGTAGCGCCCGCCCTCCTCGACGGTGAGTACACCTTCGAAGTTGCGCCGCCCTTCGAGCGCCCGGCGCAGCCGCACGCTGACTTCGGCGCCGGCAAAGCGCTCGAAGTCGGCCGGCTTCTTCAGCGGGCGATCCAGGCCCGGCGAGGACACCTCGAGCCGCGTGTAATCGACGTCTTCGACCGCCAGCACGTGCGACAGCTGGCGGCTGACCTTCTCGCAGTCGTCGAGCCCGACGCCGGACGGCGCGTCGATGTACACGCGCAGCAGCCCGTCGTGGGCGTGCTCGACGTCGACCAGCTCGTAGCCCATGCCGGACACGGCGAGCTCGATGATCGCCTGCATCGACGTCATCTGAACGGACACTCGCGAACCCCCTGCCGGCAACCCGCCGTTGCATCGCCGCTGCGCCGACCCCGTCGGCGCGATCGGAAAAAAAAATGGGCTTCACGAGCCCATTTCTTCGAGCACGCCTTTCGTGCCCGATGCGCACCCGCTCCGGAAGACGTCGTCCGGAGCGCTGCTTCACATCTGCCGAAGCGGCGATTTGTTAATTGCGCATTATAGCCCGAAAAGCGTCTGTCCTCATGCCGGCGCGCGCCTCCGCCCTCGATGCGGGTGTCGAACGACGCCCCGCGCGTGACCGACCTTCAGGCGTTGCCCCGCTGCCCGCCTCCGCCCTGCCGGCCACGCGAGCGCCCGCCCCGCTTGCCGCCGCTTCGGCCCTGTGGCCCGCTGCGCGGCTGGCTGCCGGCGCCTGGCCCTCCACGCGGCCCCTGGCCCGGACCGCGCCGGCCCTTCGCGCCGCGCTGCCCCTGCCCTTCGCGCCCGCCCGCCGGCCCGGTGCCGGCGCCATAAGCGCCATAGCCGCCGGCGATGCCGCCCGGCCTTCCGGTATCCATCGGCCCGGTGAAGGGCGTGCCGCGCGCGGCACGCGTCGCCCGGTTGAAGCCGCCGCGCTTGCCGCCGGCGGGCCGCGCGCCGTCGCCCTTGCGAACCGCGCGCGTGATGCCTTCGAGATGGGCGTTGGCCGAGCGCGGCTGCCACTCGTCGTCGTCCATCGGATCGGACTGCCTGCCGGTCGCCTCGACCGGCAGCGCGCGATTGCCGATCGAGTCGGCCGGATCCTCGTCCCAGTCTTCCGCCGACGCGTCGCGCTCGCCCTCCAGCGCGGCCGACGGCAACGGTTCGTCAGCGGCCTCGGAAACCGGCCGCTCTTCGCGCTCGTCCGCCGCATCGCCGTCGACGCCGCGCGCGGCGCCACGCGCCGGCCCGGCCGGACCGGCACGGCGGATCGCCTGCATCAGCGTCTGGACCTCGGCCTCGCCGAGCTCGACCCAGCGTGCACGCGCCAGTCCACGCGGCAGCGCCAGCGGGCCGAAGCGCAGCCGCACCAGCCGGCTCACCGTCACGCCGACCACTTCGAGCATGCGGCGCACTTCGCGGTTGCGTCCTTCCGCGATGACGGCGCGATACCAGGCGTTGGCGCCATCGCCGCCGAGATCCTCGAGCAGCGAGAACTTCGCCGGACCGTCCTCGAGCTGCACCCCCGCCAGCAGCGCCTCGCGCGCCGCGTCGTCGATGCGCCCGAGCACGCGTACCGCGTACTCGCGCTCCCAGCCGTAACGCGGGTGCATCAGCTTGTTGGCCAGATCGCCCGACGTGGTGAACACCAGCAGGCCTTCGGTATTGAAGTCGAGCCGACCCACCGCCACCCAGCGTGCGCCCTTGAGCCGCGGCAGGCGCTCGAACACCGTCGCGCGCCGGTCGGGGTCGTCGCGGGTGCAGATCTCGCCCGCGGGCTTGTGATAGAGCAGCACGCGCGGCGCCGCCGGTGCGGCGCGACGGCTGACCGTGCGCCCGTTCACGCGCACCTGGTCGGTAGGCCCGATGCGCTGCCCGATGTGCGCCGGCTGGCCATTGACCGACACCCGGCCGGCGAGGATCAGCTCCTCCATGTCGCGCCGCGAACCCAGGCCGGCATCGGCGAGCACCTTGTGCAGCTTCGGCTGGTCGTCGGCCGGCAGCCTGCGCGGCCCGCGCCGGCGCGGGTCGGCGGCGTCGAGCCCGATCGCGCTGCCGCTCGCATACGCGGGCAACGGCTCGGCATCGGCGCCCGCCGCGGCGGCGCTGTCGGGCGTGGCCGGCGCCACGGCGATGTCTCGTGCCGCATCGTCCGCCGCTGCTCCCGCCGGCGCTGCATCGGCAGGTGCATCGCGTCGCGTGCCGCGGCCGCGCCGCGAACCGCCGCGGCGCCGGTTGAACATGCTGCGCGGCGGTCTGGGTCCGCGCTCGTCGGCGCCCTCGGTCGCTGCGTCCTGCGCGGCTGCGCTGTCGCCGCGGACGGCTTCGTCGCCACCGGCTGGCGCCGCGGCCGGCGTCCTGTCTTCGCGGGACCGAGGCATCGTGACCTCGGCATCGGAGGCCGCCGCGTCGTGGCGTCCGTCGCTCGTCGGAGTGTCGCTGTCCAAGAGCATCCTCGTCGTGTTCGTTCAGGGGTGTTCGTCCGGATACGGCGATTGAGGCATCGGATCCGGCACGGTTTCTTCCGCCAGTCCGGCCTCGGCCGCCTGGGCTTCGATCTGATCGGCGATGGCCAGTGCCTCGGCCGCGCCGGACTCCACTGCGCCGCACGCGGCGGCCGCCTCGGCGTCGGCCTCGTCGACGCCATCGGGCTCGTCGACGCCGTCGGCCGGCGCGCCGACCGACACCGGGTGCGAGGCGATCCGGCCGGCATCGTCGCCATCGGCCTGCAACATCGCGTCCTGCGCGTCTTCGCCGGCGAAAGCGATCACGCGCTGCGCGATCGCCTCGGCCGCGCCGGGCGTCTGTCCGGGCTCGAGCAGCGGCGGCAGCTCGCCGAGCGAACGCAGCCCCAGGTCGTCGAGGAACTGGCGCGTGGTGCCGAGCAGCTCGGGGCGCCCGAGCACATCCTTGTGACCGATCACCTCGACCCAGCCGCGGTCCTCGAGCGTCTTGACCAGCTGCGAGGCCACGCTCACTCCGCGGATCTCCTCGATGTCACCGCGGGTGACCGGCTGGCGGTAGGCGATGATCGCGAGCGTTTCCATCAGCGCGCGCGAATAGCGCGGCGGCTTCTCGGGATGCAGCCGATCGAGATACGGCGCCATCTGGTGGGTGCTCTGGAAGCGCCAGCCGGTGGCGAGCGTCACCAGCTCGACACCGCGGCCCTGCCAGTCGCCGCGCAACTCCTCGAGCAGCGCGCGCATCGTATCGGCGGCGATCTCCTCGTCGAACAACCTGCGCAGCTCTGCAACGCTCATCGGCTGTCGCGCGCACAGCAGCGCAGCCTCGATGACGATCTTCGCTTCCTCGGTATTCATCGAAACACTGGACGGGCTGCAAACGACCGATCCCGCGCAGGACGGGCACGGATCTCCAGGATTCAAACGGGTCGAGCGCGCCCCGCTTCGGGGCTCGACGCTCGGCAAACGTCGGGGCGAGAGAAACGCACACGCCAGTGCGTGATTCGAACCGGTCGGGCTGTCGTTCAGTGTTTGCCCGGATTCCGCTCGGCTTGGGTTTCCGGCCCGGGATGTCTCCCGTACCGCAGTCTACGCGAAGGCCTCGTGCAGCACGTTGCAGCCGCCGAGCCGGCCTCGACTGTCTGTCTCGACCATCCGGAAATGATACACGAACGCCGACACGGGGCGCGCCAGGCACCGTACCGACTGGCCGGGCGCCGACCTGCCGGCGTGGCCGCGCGAAGCTGATATACTTATCGATTCCAGACGCGGGGTGGAGCAGTCTGGCAGCTCGTCGGGCTCATAACCCGAAGGTCGCAGGTTCAAATCCTGCCCCCGCAACCGAGGTCACAGGCAGCGCCGGCACCGGGTCACCGGGCCGGCGCTTTGCCGTTCCGGCTGTCAGTCCGCGTACGATCACGTCGCCCCACGTCTGTCCGGTTGCCGGGTCGACCCGCAGCAGGACAGGCCCCAGTAGCTCAGCGATGCCCGCCCGCAGCTCTCGCGGGTCGCCATTCGACAGCATGTCGCGCAGGCGTTCTTTCACCCCGCGCCAGACCGCCGCCACGTCGACCGCTGCCGGCGCCGCGGCCTGCTGCTGGCGCAGGGCCGCCCGCTCAGCTTCGGCGGTTTTCAGACGGTCGGCGAGCGCCGCGGACATGCCGTTGTCGGCGACCGCGTCGACCAGCCGGTCGATCTGCCGGTCGAGAACCCGCAGCCGGTCGGCGACCCGTGCCCGCTCGCTGTCGTCTTCGGCGAGCTGGGCGCGCAGCTCGCGCTGAAAGTCGGCGGCGAAGTCTTCGCGTTCCATCATGAGCTGCAGCATCGCCAGCAGTGACCCGTCGACGTCCGTCCGGCGCAGGGTCAGCCCCCGGCAGACGGCCGGGCCGCGGTTCATCCGGGCCGCGCAGCCGTAGGCCCGCCGGTCGATCGCGATCATCGGCCCGTGGCAGTGCGGGCAGCGCAGCAGGCCACCGAACAGAGTCCGCACGACCGCTCCGCCCTTCGGGCGGCGGTTGTCGATGCGGGCGCGCACCTTCTCCCAGGTCGCACCGTCGACGATCCGTAGCTCAGGGGCTTCGGCCTCGATCCATTCCTCACGTGGCCGGTCGATGCGGCGGCGCTTGCCGGTGTCGGGGTCTTTCACGAACTGGGACCGGTTCCAGACGGTCCGGCCCACGTACATGGTGTTGTTCAGGATGCCCGACCCCTTGTTCGGGGCACCGTAGAGCGCGGACACGGCCCACGTGGAGCCGCGCGGCGACGGGACGTGTCGTGCATTCAGATCGAAGACGATCGACTGCAGGCCGGCGCCGGCCGCGTAGCGGGCGAAGATTTCCTGTACGACCTTGGCTTGGTCGGGATCGACCACGTAGTGGCTGCCGCTCGCCTCGCGCACGAGCCGGTACCCGTAGGCGGGACCGGCGACCGCCTTACCGGCGGTCACCTTGCCGACCAGCCCCCGGTGCGTCTTCTCGCGCAGGTCGTCAAGGTACAGCTCGCCGATCAGGCCTCGCATCGTGCGCAGGACCTTGCGGCCGCCGGCCGCTGAATCATAGCCGTCGGAAACCCCGATGACGCGCACGCCCGCGTGCTCGATCCGGCGCACGCTCGATTCAAGGTCGACCTGGTCGCGCGACAGCCGGTCCAGCGATTCGACCAGCAGCAGGTCGATCCGCTTCGCGAGCACGTCGGCCAGCAGCGCGGCGCCGCCAGGTCGGCGAGCAAGCGGCACCGAGCCGCTCACGCCCTCGTCCGCGTGGAAGCCTACGATCGTCGTGCCGGCCGGGGCGCGCGACTCACAGAGCCGGCGTTGATCGTCGACGGATGACTCGGATTGCTTGTCGGTGCTGTAACGAGCGTAAACCGCGGCGCGCATGGGGAACCTCGCAGTAGTGCGAGGCGATCGTACCTCGTGCGCGGGTTGATCGGGGTATGAAAAAGGGCGCCACGCGGGCGCCCCGGTGCCGCGTCATCGGCGCCTCAGCCCTCGGCAATCTCCGCCAGCACTTCGGTGCTCAGGGCGATCAGCGCCGCTTCGGCCTCGACGTCGCCGGCTTGCGCTGCGGCCATCGCTTCGGTGATCTGCTGCTCGGTCATGGTGTCGACTCCTGTCGGTTATTGGAGCCTTGAGCATGCCACCGAACCCGCGGCATAGGGGCACCGTTGACCCCGGCCCAATCAGAAAGTGCCCGAATCCGCTACTCGTCTATAGCAGATCGAGGATTTTCTCAGCGCGCCGCTCGGCGGCGGCTGGATCGAGCGATCGGTTGGCGCGGCGCAGGTCGTGTGCCAGCTCGGACACGCGGATCAGCCGGTCGATTTCCGTGCCTAGCCACTGCTCGAAAGGTAGTCCGCTGCCGCTCCTGCGCCACGCCCGGACCCATAGGACCTCGATGCGCGTACCCTCGTCCGCGCGCTCCTCGGCGAACCCCGCGGCCAGCCACAGGGCGCGCTGCTCGGCGCGCTGTCGGACGGCGGCTGCAAAGCTTGGGCCAAGCGGCCGGCTCGACCCCCACACCCATCGGCCTTGCCGGTCGCGATAGGCGAGTCGGGGCGATTCCGGGTAACGCCACGCGCTGACAGCTCCGGGCGGCGCGTCCGCGGGCAGCGGAACACGCTCACCGCGGCTTTGCCGGTTTCGCATGACGCACTCCCCGCGCCCGATCGCGCAGCCATTCGTCGACCTTGTCGACCGGGACGACCCGCTCGGCGCCTTGGACGCGTCCGACCGGAAAGCCCGCCGGCAGGCGCGCGCCGGCGGGCAGCCGCAGCCATCGGCCACGGTGCCGGCGCACGGCGTCGAGTGCGCGCTGGAACATCAGTCCTGCGGCGGAGGGCCGAAGAGGATGCTGCTGGCCGGCGCATCGCCTTCCATGAACGATTCCCAGCCGCGGATACTGCGGTTGATCTGCGTCGAAGGAATGCCCAGCCAGGAACCCATGACCGAGATCACTGCCCGGATCGCCGGCCCGTCGATATCGCCTTGCTTGACTTGTTTGGCAAGGCCACCTAGATCGGAAATCGGCCGGAACGCGGCCGGGCCGTGGTAGTCGAATACCGGCCCATCGCCAAAGATCGACGCGAGTGGCCCTATCTCGCGGAACCAAACCAGCAACCCCAGCAGGTAGGACACTTGCCACTCGGTCAGCTTGCCGGCCATCTTCTCCGGGTCGTCCCAGTCGTCGCCGCCCTTCAGCGCCTCGGTCAGCATCGCCGGCGCAATCGCAGGGATCACGACCAGCAAAGCGACGTTCGCCATGTACTTGGCGATCGACAGCGCATTGCGCCCATCGAGCTGCGCCGTTGATTCGGCCAGCAGGTTTAACGTGGTCGAGAAGTAGCTGTAGAACATGGTCAGCGCCTTGGCCAATTCGCCGCCGCGCTGCACGCCCGCCTGATCCTTGGTCATGCCCGAGCCTTGCGAGTCGATCACCGCTTGATCGGCGAGCGCGACCGCGTCGACTTCGGAGCGGCCCTCGGCGAGCGCCTTTTCATAAGCCCCGATCCACGTCGGCACGTCAGCGATTAATTGCATCTTTTGCATGAAGATGAATTTACTAGCGTCGAGAACCTGCGCGCGCTTCGACTTGTAGCCGACGATGCGCGCGGATACCTCGTTCATTTCGCGTAGCAGCGTCCGGTTGCGCAGCTTCATGAAGCTGGATTTCTCGCCGATCCAGCGCATCGAATTGCGCATCCGGGCGGCGTCTCCGCCCCAGCGGGCGATACCTTTCAACACGTAGCGCGGGCCGATGCGAACGATCGACTGCGCAAGCCCGAACGGCTGCAGTAAGCTGGTTGTCATCGACCAGCCAATGACCGCCGCAGTCGTGTTCCGGCGCAGGCGCGCGGTGATTCGCTCGGTTGATCCAGCACTCGGGATGTCGCCGACAGCAACGTCGTGCACCGTGGCGCGCAACGCCTTCAGAACCTCGGGGCTGTAGTGCTCACGGATGGCGGTTGCGACCCGTTCGTCGCGCAACAGGCGCGTCGCGTCGATCAACCATTCATGATGCGACAGGTCGTGCGTGACCTGCGTTAGGTGCTTGAACAGCGGCGACAGCGACAGCTCGACCGGACGTACGACCTTCTCGACGCGCGCCTTCGTATGCCCGCGACGGGTGGTCGACCGCGTGTAGGCGCCTTGCAGCATTTCCTTCGCGACCGCGCCCGCATCGTGCGACTGGGCGATGTCGCTTTCGAGCGGGCTGTAGGCGATCGGGTAGTAGCCGCCCGCCATCTGCATATCAATCCCGTCGGCCGACTTGATTGTGAACGGGGAAGCGATCACCTTTTCGGGCGCGATACCGGCGACCCGCGTTTCCTTGGCGGCGATCTCCGGCCAGTAGGACTCGATGTAGGTCCACAACCGTTGCACGGTGCGCCACTCGGCAGCAGTCAACGTCTTGAGGATCGCCCCGACTTGCGCGGACGACCAGCCGCGGCCGTCCATCAACCGCTGACGGTTCGTTTCGTTGCCCATGTTCAACGCGACAGCGAGCCGCGCTTGCCTGCTCAGCGAGCGGTGAATCTCGGGGATATACACCTGCTGACCGAGCCCGCCCGGCATCGCCTCGACGGGCTTGAGAATCCCGGTGAGCTGCTCGGTGGCCCGCATCCGGGCGAGCGCCTCGGCGTTGCCGGCATCGTTCATCGGCCGTACCAGCGCGCGCCACAACGGCCCGGCGTCCTTGCCGCCGTCCATCTGGCGCACGAGCGACGCGAACTTGCGGTGCTCAGCGAAATACGACCGGACACTACCCGCGACGCGATCCCAGCGGCCCGGGTCCATCTCGATCGCCTTCGCCTCGCCGCTGTTGGCGCGGATCGTCGCCGCTAATTCGTCGGCGACAGCGTCAAACGTCCGTTGATCGCGGGCCGTCAGTAGCTTCTGCTTCAGCCGCGCAAGGTGCTCGACCGACCTGACCGTGTCGACCAGGCCGCGCAGCTCCTCGACGGTCAGATCGCGCAGCGGCCGGGCCATCGCCCGCTCGACGAGGGCCGGATCAAACGCACCGGCGGGGAGGCCCGCTTCCTCCTGCTGGGCGATCCACTCGCGAAGGCCGACCGCTCGGTCGACGTCCTTGTCGGTGAGCTGGCGCAGGTCGAGCTTCGCCAGTACCGCGTCGATCTGCTGCAGATAGTCGGGCGACAGATTCTGTCGCACGCCCGGCGAGTTGAACTTCGACAGGTAGGCCTTTGCCTTCGTCTGCTCCTTGATGCTGCGCAGCGCCTCGCGGTGGTACTCGTGCGCCAGCAGCGCATTGCGCGCGTGGCCGGCGGCCTCCGCGATCTTGCCGCGCGCCTGCGCCTCGGCCGCGAGCCGCTGCGACTTGGCGACCGCCATCCGGTACTGCCCGGGCTTCACGCTACGCAGCCGTTGACCGGCCAGCCCCAGACGCGCGTGCTCGCGTGCCTGCGCGCGCAGGATCGGCTGCGAGCCGGTCGCCCGGCGCAGGGCGTTCGCTTGCATCAGCAGGACCCGCTCGACGTGTTCGTTGGCCACGGCCGCATCGGCCGCGCGGGCGATGCCGTCCTCGTCGACCAGCTCGCCGAACTGTTCCAGCATGCGACGGTCGGTCAACGCCTCGACGTGCAGGGCAGGGTCGCCGGCCTCGATGAGCGCGCGCACGAGCTGATCGCCGGACGTGAAGCCGAACTGCTCGGCGACCAGGTCCGGGTGCATGCCCGTGTCGGTGGCAAGGTGGCGCACGCTCGACCAGTCGAACCGACCGTAGACGCTGTCGTGCGACCCGTACAGGTCAACCAACGCTCCGGCATTCAGTTTCTGGTTCGCGGGCGCAGCAGCGAGCGCGGCGCGGGCAGCGAAGACCGGCTCCTGCTCGACTTCGAGCGACACCTGCGCCTCGACCAGTGCGCGGGCATCGGCGAGCTGGGCGCGGATACGGGCCATCTGCCGGCCGTGCGCCCGACGGGTACGGCCCATGTCGCGTAGGGTCTGCCCCTGCAGGTCGGTGACCGCATCCTGCGCAGCAAGCGCCTGCGCTTCGTGGTACTGGGCCAGCTCGACCGGGTCGACCAGCCCCGACAGGTCCAACGCCTGCAGCGAACGGGCGGCGATCTCCGCGTCGGTGGCAACCATCCGGTCGAAGACTTCGCGAATCTCGGGGCGCAGCTCGACACCCAGCGACGTGAGCGACTTGTAGACGTTCAGCAGCCACGAGCGGAAGCGCGCGAAGGTCGCCTGCAGCGCTGGCGACGGTGCCTTGCCCTCGAACAAGTAGGCCTCGAACGATCGCGCGAATGTCTCGTGGTGCTCGCGGCGCGCTTCAAGATCCAGGCCCGCCCACTGCTCGCGGGTCAGCCCGAACGACTGCAGGATCGTGTCGACGTCCGCGGCCACGCCCGGCGCGCGGTCAGCGACCGCGACCAGCGTTTCGAGATAGTGGTGGCCCGACTCGTGCAAGTAGGTCGACAGGTCAGCGGCCTGCAGCAGGGCGATCGTGCGCGTCGCCGGGTCGTATGCACCGCGCCGGCCCGCCGCTTCATAGGCGGCGACGTTGGCGCCGATGTCGGAGACGACCTTCGCGCCGAATTCGGCGTAGAACGCCTCGGGCGTGAGGCCGAGCCGCTGGGCCGTGGCGGTGTAGAACGCGGCGGTGAGCGACGCGTATTCGGTGACGACCTCGGGCCGAAAGCGCCCCGCGGCGGCGATGTCCGCCTCGATGCGCGACTGCAGGTCGGCAGCGGCAATCGTGCGCGCGGCCGACAGCGTGTCTTCGACCGCAACCCCCGCAAGCTCCTGCGCGACCTCTGCGCCGCGGTCGGCCTGCGCGTAGCTCTCAGCGATCGTCGGCGCGGCCGGATCGCCGATGCGTGCGTGCTCGACCAGCGTCGCGGCGAGCGGCTGCAGATGGGCGAGCGCGTCGCCGACCGGGATCTCGATGTCGGCGCCGGTGGCCTCGGCCTGCGCGAGCTGCTCGGCGAGCGTCGGAATGCGCTGGGCGACCTGCTGCAGGTCCACGCCCGCGGCTTGGGCGGCCTGCGCAAAGGTGTTCGCGTCCACGAACAACGTTTCGCCCTCGGCCGCGTCGTCGGCGAAGCGCGCCAGCAGCGACGCGTCGCGCTCGTTCAGCTTGGACTGCGACGCGGCGGCCATCGCCTCGCCGAGTGCGGCGCCGTTGGCCTGCACCTGCGCAGCGCGCGCCCGACGTGCGTCGACGACCACGCCAGCGCTCGCCGCGGCAACCTCGGCCGGCGCAAACGCGAATTCACCGAAGAACTCGGCGGCGATCTCGCCTGCGTGCAGGTCGCCGCCGGCAGCGACCGACCCGGCGGCCTCGCCGGTGGCGCCCATCGACCCCTGCGCGAAGGCCTGAGAGACGACGTTGCGAATCTTGCTGGTCGACAGCGCCTTGCCGGCGACGCCACCCGATGCAGCGTCGAACGCGGCGACCGCTGCAGCGTGCGCGGCGGCCTTGCGACCGACACGGGCCATGAGCGCGGGATCGTTCACCGCGCGCAGGACTGCGTCCTGATCGGCGAGGTTCACGCCCTCCTCGGCGAGCGCCGACAGGATCGACCCGCCGTAATCCGCCGCGTAACTCGACGCGCCCATCGTCGCCATGCCCGCGGCAGGACCGCCGACGAAGCCGATCAGGCCCGGCGCCGACGCAGGGAGCGATTCCAGCGTGACATTGGCGATGAATTCGAGCGGGTTCGCGGTGAAGTGTTCCCAGAACTCGCCGAGGCCTTTCGCGGCCTGCGCCGCGCGTACCTCGGGCGACGCCTGTACGGTGGCGCGCTTGGCAACTTCGAGCTGCACGACCGCACTCGCCCCTGATGCGAGCGACCCGCGCAGTTGAGCGCGCAGCTCGGCGCGCTGCTCAGGGGTCATGTGTTGAGCGCCGACCCAGTCGTCGGCCTCGGGGATCGCCTCACCGGCGGCGATGCGTCGCTCGACGTCGTCGAGGTTCGCGAGTGCGTTCGCGTTCGACCGCGTCGCGGTGGCCGCGTGGCCTTGCCGGAACAACTGCCAGCCACGCTGCGCGGAACCGATCAGGCGATCGATTACCCCGAGCTGCTCGACGTCGTCGTGCGCGATGCGCGCGGCCTGCGGGTCGGACAGCAGATTGCCGATCGCCCGCGACTCGCGTGCTTGACGCTGCAGCTCGCGCTTGCGCTCCTGTTCAGCGACGAACTCGGCGTTCCTCTCGACGACCGACTGCGGGATACCGGTGCGCCGTGCGAGCGCACGGGCGCGTGCGGCGCGGTCGGGGTCGACGGGCACCGCCTGATGGATCGACGCGCGCTGGCGCAGCGCCGGGTCGTCGACGATCGCATCGTCCGTGCCGAAGTCGTCGACGATAGGGTCGTTCGTGCCGAACGTCATGGCTTCACCCTCGTCGTGCCGTCCGGGTGCACGTACCGTGTGCCCTTCGGGAGCGCGTCATACTCGGCTTGGTTTCTCGGGTGCGGCAGGTTGGCCGGACCACGACCTGACCCGGACCCGAACTCTTGCGGAACACGTTCCGGGCCGACGTCATCGATCGGCTTCCACTTGTCACCGCGCCCCGCGTTGACCGATTTGTACCTACGCTCTTCATTCACCCCCCATAGCGTGCCCGGCACGTTGCCGTTAACGATCAGCCCATCGATCAGCGCCGCGCGCTCGACTTGGTTCGGCTCGCGGCCGTTGTCGACAAGGAAGCGCGCCACTTCGCTGTCGTATGCGCGGCGCAGTTTCGTACGCTCCGCGACGGCAGCCTTGCCACTACCGGAAACGCCCAGCTCTTGCGTCGCATCCTTCCACGCGCGATCGGCCGCGCTCGTGAACTTGCCCGAGCGAATCACCTGCTGGACTTCGCGCAACCTTCTGAAATCGCTATCCGCCAGCCCTCGGCCCTCCGCGACCAGATCGACCTTGACGAACTCCTCGGGGTTCTCTTCGGCGACGGTGCGCAGTCGTTCGTAACTGATGCGTTCCTGTTCCTTGGTTTCGGCGCGTACCTCCGGATCGCGGCTGTTCCTGTTTGCAATCCGCTCGGCACGCGCCGCAGCGTATTCGCGCAGGTTGACGACGTCCTTCCCGCCCGTCGCTTCCCAGACGGCAGCCGGCACCGCGCCCAGCGAATTGCTTTGCGCGTAGGCGTCCCACGCGGTATCGCGTGCTTCGCGCTGCACCTGCTCGGTCGCCGCGCGCTTTTCGGCGAACCGCATCTTGACCTCGGCAACGGCGATCTTCTCGTCCTCGCCATGAAAGCGCTCGCGAGCCTCCGCCAGCGCGTCCGACTCGCCCATGCCCGCGGCCACGACCTCATCGGCGAACGACTGGGCCGAGCGCATCGCGGTGGTGTGCTTCAGGCCCTCGCGCAGCTTCGTGACCGTGCCCGGGTCCATCAGCTGCTCGTGCTTGGCCAGGTACTCCTCGGCGCGCTCGGGCGAGTCAACGGCAATGCGGCCGATCACCTGCGTGTGCAGCTGCGAGACGTGCTTGCGGCGCTCGACGTCGGCGCGCTCCGGCGACCAGCCGAGGGTCACGCCGACGGCGGCGACGCGGGTCAGGATGTCGGCCTGCGCCTGCGCGGCGGCCGTCGGATCGTTCGCGTTCTCGACCGCGAAATTGATTGACCCGACGATGCTCGCCTGGGCCGCGTCAACGGTCGCCGACTCGCGTTCGCGCTGCTCGTGCATGGAGATGCTGTTCAGCGACGACTCGCGCAGCTTGGCCGTGGTCCGGTCGAAGACGCGCCTCTGGCGTTCGTTCAGGCCTTCGCCAGCCTTCACCGCCTCGTCGCGGTACCAGGCGGCGACCTCGTCGGTGGCACCGATCGCGTTCGCACCGCGCCTCGACTGCCACTCGATCGACTTCTCACGGGCGCGATCCTTCAGGACCGTCTCCGCGCTCGTGATCGCAATCAGGTCGTCCTCGTCTTGCATCTTCAGCCCGACCTGCATCAGGTCAGCGCCCGCCGAGCGCATGCCCGCGCCGACGTAGTCGGTCGGTGTTCTCTGATTGGCCCCCAATTGATCCGCCGTAGGGGCCGCCGTCTGGCGCACGCTCGGGAGCTGGTTCGGTGCCGCGGGCAGCTCGCGGCCGGTCGTGTAAGTGGGGACGCGGATGGGCATATTGAAGCCTTCAGCTCAGGACGTCAGGCACAGGCGGTCGTACCGAGTGCCCATAGAGGATCGCCTGCGCGACGACAGCCGTAAGCCGCATCCATTCCTGCAGCTCGGCCTCGGTGAGCCGACCATCGATCAGCGCACGGGCCATCGCCGCGGCCCGCTCGTCAACAGGGACCGTGTTGGCCTCGGTTGCGAGCGCGACCGCGTCATCAGTTGTGGTCGCGTGGATGCGGAAGTCGTGCATAGTCAGTACCTCCTCCCGACCTGCTGGCCGACGATCGGCGCATCGACCGGGCGTGGTTCAGGGATCGCGATGTCGCGCAGCCAACGCTGCCAGTCGGCAACGAGCTGCTCGGGGTCGGGACCTTGCATACCGCGGCCAGAACGTTGCGGCGGGACGATCAGCGGCATATTGCCGATGGCCATCGCAGCGAGCGCCAGATCATTGCAGGTCGACAGGATCGGGTTGGCGTAGCGCGACTTGACCCACGTCTGCAGCTCGCGGGCGTGCTCGGCGCGGATAACCTCCGCGCGCAGTGCGCGCAGGTCTTCGAGCACCTGCGGGATTGTCCCGGCGAGCCGGGCGATACGTTGTTCAGGGGTCATGGCCCGTTCCTCAGGCATAGACGCCAGCGGCATCCGCCAGCGCGCGGGTAAACGTCGACCGGGGATCGACCGACGAGATAGTGACCTGTAGGCCGACGGCCTGCGCGATCGACTGAATCAGGGCCGCCGCGGGCGCGTGCAGCGCATCGTCATGCCCAAGCTGCACCGCCTCGGCCTGCGCATGGCGCAGCTCGCGAATGAGCTGCTCGGCAACGACGTCGAGCTTGGTCATATGTACTTGCTCCCCTGAACCGCGGCACGCGCAGCGCGCCACTCCTCGATGCGGCCAGGCATGCGTTGCTCAGCCGATGCCCGGTCGTGCGGGTCGGCGAGCGCATCGAGCCCGAGCTGCAGCTCGACGTTCACGTAGAACCAGAACCTCAGCGCCGCATCACCGGTGCGCAGGCAGCGCTGGCGCAGGTCTTCGAGCTGCGGGGCGGTAAGCGGCTTCACGTCTGCGGGCAGCATGTCAAAGCCCCAGCAGCTCATTGCGACCCACGCGGACGCTGGCCATGTTCACACCGCCGGCGCCAGTCAGCAGCGTCCGGTTCTTGTTCGCCCTCTGGTTCCTCTGCAGGACGTCAAGGATCGGTGCACGACCGGCTTGGTAACCACGCGCCTCCGGCGGCGCCTCGACACCGGGTACGCGCGGAGCGCTGGGCGCCTGCGGCAGGCTCGCGACCTGCTGCAGGCCCCCGGCGAGCGACACGAGCGGCCCGGCGACCTGCGCGACGCTGCGTGCGCCGCTCAGGACTTGCGACAGGGTTGACGCTGGCGCGGCGGCGGCCGCCGGTGCGGCGACCGCTTCGACCGGGAACCAGCTGGCCATGCCGACGTCACCGCCGGCGACAGCCGCTGCACCGGCACCCGCAGCGCCAGCAGCGGCGCCACTGATGCCGAACCCCGGCAGCTCGCCGATCGCCCCGTAGGCGATCTCGCGCGCGACCTCGGACGACAACGCACCGGCACCGGCCGCCTCACCCGCCGCCGCACCGCCCATCACGCCCGGGACCATCATCCCGCCCAGCGCCGCCATCGCCGCCAGCGGCGCGACCTGCTGCACGATGCGACCCAGCCCCGAGAACCCGGTCTTGTACGTGGTCGGCTCGACCAGTGCACCGGTGGCCGGGTCGACGTAGGCACGGAAGACCCTGCCGCCGCCCAGATCCGCGAACGCCTGATAACCGAGCGACGGGTCCTCGACGTCGAAAAACTGATCACCCTCGACCTGCTGTCGAGTGCGAGCGGTGACGTTGAAACCGGCCGCCTGCGCGGCCTTGCGCGCGGCCTCGTCGTTCAGATTACCGTAGGTCGCCAACAGGGCCATGAGCTGGTTGGTGTCCATTACGCTTTCCCCCGTGCCTTGGCGCGCTGGTAGGCGCGGATCACCTGCCGGGTGACCGCCTCGTCACTTGCGGCACGACTACCGGCCAACGACTGGGCGATGCTCGGCGCGGTACGCTGCAGCCAGGCAGCCGCGTCTGCGGCCAGCTTCGGGGCGCCATCGCCGAATTCACGGTGCAGCGCCTTGTTGATGGCCCCGACCCGGTTCGCCGCGTCGGCGGGCGCAGGCGCAGCCAACGCGGCGACGAGATGCCCGGCATCGGGGCCGGTGATCCCTACCTCGCGCAGCTCGGTCGACAGCGCACGCGCGAGCGCGGCCGCGGGCACGCCCGGGAACACCGCGCCACTGTCGACGCCGTCACGTACGACCGCCGCGGCGGCCGGCTCGGGCGTGTCGGCGTACAGCGCGTCGGCGATTGCCTTGTGGTCCATGCTCAGTCCTCCAGCCATTCGCGCGCCTGCTGGGCGCGCTCGAAAGCGTCGCGCGCCGCGTCGGAAGCCACGCAGGCCTTGGCGTAGGCCTTCGGGTCACCGACCACCGCCGCCTGCAGCCTGCTGGCGACCGCCCGGTCGTTCGCCATGCGCGCGGCCAGCAAACGCGTGTCCGCGGCCTCGATCTCCTCGGCACGCCGACGCAGCGCGGCGGCTTCGCGATCAGCCTGTTCCGCGTCCAGGTCGTTGATTTGCTTGTCGATGTCGACGATCTGGGCTTCCGCGCCGGCCAGCGCCGCGCGCAACGCAGGCACGTCGGCCTCGCTCGGGCCGATCTTGTCGCCGTAGAGCCGGCGCAGGCCCTCGACGCGCTCAGCCGCGAAGATTTCGCTTTCCAGCGTCGCGACGTCGATCCGCAGCCGGCGGCGGGCCTCGATGAGCTGATCGCGGTTCAGCGGTATTTCCCGAGTAGCTTCCAAGGTCTTTTCTCCTGTGGCATCCTGGGGAGCATGTGGAAATGCGTTCCCTATCCTTCTAGCGTCTCACGCACCACCCCTCCGGCGGTGGAAGCGGAATAAATCGGAACGTTTCTACAGCTCGTCGGTGTCGTGCACGACCCGTACCGGCAGCCATAAATAGGCGGTGACCGTAGCCTCGTCGACGTCCAGGCCTTCAACAGGGTCGACACCCACGACTGCTCGCAGCGCGGCCCTTGCAGCCCGCAGGAGCCGCTCGGCGCTCCCGACGGTGTATCCGTGCTCGACCGCCTCCCCGGGCCGCTCACAGGCCCGCAGCAACAGCCGTAGGGCACGACTTATCGGCTCCCTGCCGGCAGGCCCGACCAACCAGCGGCCGCGCAGCCGCAGCACGACCGGCTCGACGCGCTTCCCATCCACGACCCGGACCGGGTCCAGCAGTAAGTCGACGGCCGAGCCGGCGCGCACCGGTGGCGGTGGCGGTTCGACCAGGGCGGGCGCGACCCGGAGCTGGAGCTGGATCAGGCCGCGCTCGGCCAACCACGCGCAGAACTCGGCCGGCGAGCTGTTCAACCTTTCTATCCAGTCAGCGAGGGCGAGCTGGCCGGCGGCGCGAAGACGGCCAGCCTCATAGGCTACGTCTATCGGAAGCGGAGGATTCATACTAGACCCCGGTGGCGGACGGCGCGACGGCACGAGCCCGACGCGGGAGCGGTTCGACGGGGTGGTTGAAGTTGGTTGAAGTTGGTTGTCAACCACAATCTCAACCAGTTCAACCCGGTGGTTGAGGTTGAGGTTGGTTGAGGTTGTCTAAGAGACAACCTCAACCTCAACCACAACCAGTAGAACCAAACCCCCGAACCGATCACAGCAGCTCCCCCGCTCCGGCCGGGCGCAGCAGTCGCCCCCCTTCGGTCGTTTCGATGAACCCGCCCCGGATCAGTTTCTCGATTTCGGCCCGCGCGTTTTTCGCGCGCTGGTCGCGCTTGCCCTCCGGTGGCGGCATCTTCGCAACGATGGCGTCGAGGACCTCGTCGAACGCTACAGCGCCGCCGGCCGCGATCAGCGTATGCGCAACCTGCTGGTACTGCCCCCGCGGCCTGCGTTCGGCCGCCGCCGCCGTCGGCCTCGCGCGCTTCACCGGAACCTCGTCGGCCGTTTCCACGACGCAGGACGTAATCGGCTCCCCGTCGGCATCCGCGCCCAGCCCCACGGCCCGCAAACTGAACGGGAATACGGCCCCCGACTCGCCATCCTTCTGTTTCGTGACCCGGGCGACCCGGATCGGGTCATCTTCGTTCGGCCGCGAAACCTCGATCTCGGTATCGACGGCCGCTTTCAGCCCCGACCAGCCCCGCGCGCCTTTGGATTCATCCTTGCCCGAGTGGTGGATCAGGACCACGAGCGCCCCGGTGGCCGCCTGCAGCTCGGCCATCCGCCCAATGATCGCGTTCATGTCTTTGCCCGTGTTCTCGTCGGCCCCTGCGCTCGAAGCCGCGAGCGTGTCGACGACCACCACGTCAGCACCGCCCCACTCTTGCACGCGCGCGGCCAGCAGTCGTGCGTCGCCCGCTCCCGTGAAAAAGTTCGGCGCATCCGCGACGACCCCCAGCTCAAGGCCTTCGATCCCGTGCTCTGTGGTGTACGCCTTCATGCGCGCACGGAAGCCCCCAGCGCCCTCGGCGGCCACGTAGACGGCGCGCCCCTTGCGCACCTTGCGGCCACGCCACGCCACGCCACGCCCAATTGCGGCCACCAGATCCAGCGCGAAGAAACTTTTGCCAGACCCCGGCGCGCCGTAGATCACTGCCAAGCCCGACCGGGGTAGGACGTGCTTGACCGACCAGCCGACCCCATCACCACGGGCGAACTCGGCCGCCGGGACGATCTGCAGTCGCGCGCTTGGCGCCGCGGCGCCCCCCTCGATCACCTTCAGCGTCGCCGCCATTACCTTCTCCGCGTGCTTCATCGATTCATACCCGTCGGCTCGTGCCTGCGCGTCCCATGCTTCGTCGACCCGCACCTGCGCCGCTTCGACCGCCGCCTGCCGAGCCGCCAGCGCCCGGCCGGCAGCCGCCCGCAAGGCGATCTCGCGCGGGTCGTCTGTCAGCCCGCTACGGCCCGCCAGGTGCCGGGTATGGGTGAGACGGTCCTGGGCACGGTCGACCGCCTCCTGCGCCCGCTCAACGGCCCGCATGCGGTCGTGGTCCGCGCCCATCGCCTCGCGCACCCGTGCGCCGACCGCGGTCGCGTAGGCCTGCGCCTCGCCGCGCTTGGCCCGCACGTCGGCAGCGAGCCGCTCACACTCGGCGACCACGGCCCGTAGGTGCTCGGTGGCGGCCTCGACGGCCTGGATCGCCACGTTGTCGTCTGCCATCGTGAAGTCGCGCATGCGCGCGGCGCGCCAGCCGTCGCGGTCGGACGCGGTCGCGAGCGCCTGCAGCTCGTCGGCCTTGATGGCGGGCAGCGGTGCCCAGTTCAGCGACGGCGCATCGTCGGTGCTCGACCAGGTGCGCGCCTCGCGCAGGTCGTCTTCGACGATCTCGCGCTTCTGCTGGACCTGCCGGACGGCCGACTTGGCCGCGGTGATCGCCTCGCGCCACTCGTCCAGCGCGTCGAGGAGCACGTCGAGCGTGTCGTGCCGTGCCTCGTCGTCATGCGTCGGCTGCGGCGCCTTGGGCTGCAGGAACGGGTACCCGGCGAGCAGGTCGGTTGACGCCTGGGTGTCGGGTGTGCGAAGATCCATGTTCCACCTCTTTCTAAGCCGCTTCGCACCTGCCAGTGCTCCGCGGCGGTTACTTGATCTCGACGCCCCGACAGGGAAACCTGCCGGGGCGTTTCCTTTTCAACGAGCCTTCACCTTGGCGATCAGCTCGGCGGTCAGCCGCTTGGCGTGCGCTCCCACCGGGTCCGGCCATACGGCGACCAGCTCGGCGGGTG
>JAHDYE010000048.1 GCA_023383035.1 Burkholderiaceae bacterium
CGGAAAATCGTTGTTGCCGCCGTCCCAGACGATCAGGTCGGCCTCGGCCTCGGCCTGCCGGAGCACCGCGGCGTAGTCGACGCCGGCGAAGACCAGGTTGCCGGCCGCCAGGTGCGGTTCGTACTCCTCGCGTTCCTCGGCGGTGCAACCGGCGGCATCGAGGTCGGCCGGCACGGCGAAGCGCTGCACCCGCGCGGCGACCAGGTCGCCGTACGGCATCGGATGCCGGAGCACTGCCACCCGCCAGCCGCGCTCGCGCAGCCAGGCGGACAGCCAGCGCGCGATCTGCGACTTGCCGCAGCCGGTGCGCACCGCCGACACCGCGATCACCGGGCGACGCGCGGACAGCATCGTCGCGGCCGGGCCGAGCAGGCTCACGTCACAGCCGGCGGCCAGCGCGCGCGAGGCGCAGTGCATCACGTGGGCGTGCGTGACGTCGCTGTACGCGAACACCACGCGGTCCACGCGCTGCGCCGCGCACAGTGCTTCGAGGCGTGACTCGTCCTCGATCGGGATGCCTTCGGGATAGCGCGGACCGGCAAGCTGCGCCGGATAGCGCCGGTTCGCGATGCCGGGGATCTGGGTGGCAGTGAACGCGACCACTTCGACCGCCGGATCGTCGCGGTAGACCTGATTGAAGTTATGGAAGTCGCGCCCGGCGGCGCCCAGGATCACGATGCGGATCGGGCTGTTCATAACCGCCATAATGCACCGCGTGCGTCGCATCCGCGCTGCCGATACCCGGGGGGCCGTCATGCACATCTCGTTCACGCGTCGCAGGGTCGTGGTCGCCGGCGGCAGCCGGGGCATCGGGCGTTCGATCGCGCTCGGTTTTGCGGCCGCAGGCGCCGATGTCGCGATCTGCGCGCGCGGCCTGGAAAGGTTGCGCCAGACCGAGGCCGAGTTGCGCAACCTCGGCGGCGCGGTGCACGCGAGCGCCTGCGACCTGGCCGACGGCGAAGCGGTGGCGCAGTGGATCGACGACGCCGGCGACGCGCTCGGCGGCATCGACGTGCTGGTCAACAATGCGTCGGCCTTCGCGCGCAGCGACGACGAGGCCGGCTGGGGTGCCAGCATCGACGTCGACCTGATGGCCAGCGTGCGCGCTTCGCGCGCCGCGCTGCCGTGGCTCGAGGACGGCGGCGGCTCGATCGTCCATGTCGCCTCGATTTCCGGCCTTGGCGCGAGTCCGCGTACGCCCGCCTACGGCGCCATGAAGGCGGCGCTGATCCAGTACACCAGGACCCAGGCGGCCGCGCTCGCCGCACGCCGGATTCGCGTCAACTGCGTGGCGCCCGGTTCGGTCGAGTTCCCCGGCGGCGTGTGGGACGACGCGAAACGCGCGCATCCCGATCTCTACGAGCGGGTATTGCGTGGCATTCCGTCGGGCCGGATGGGGCGACCCGAGGAAGTGGCGCACGCGGTGCTGTTCCTCGCCAGCGACCTCGCGAGCTGGATCACCGGCCAGACGCTGGTGGTCGATGGTGGCCAGATGTCCGGCTGAACGCCGGTGGTCGCGCCGCGGGCGGCGGGGCTGGTGCGCACACTTCTGGACGCGTCGGCGAACCTGATACGATTCGCTTCTTGGCCATTCGCTGCCCGCGCATAGCCGGGGTCGATCGTGCCCGACGGAAACGCCAGGGCCGACGCGCGATGGTCCGCCTCCCGATGGCTGCCCACGTCCCCCGGCGACCGGGGCGGGCGGCGCAGGTCCACCATCGTTTCAACGCTCTTCGACCAGGAGTCCAGGTGAAATACGCCAGCCCGGATGCGTTCCTCGCATCGATTGCGCAACGCGACCCGCATCAGCCCGAATACCTGCAGGCGGTCAAGGAGGTGATGGTGAGCATCTGGCCGTTCCTGCGGGAGTATCCGCAGTACGCCGAAGAGGCGCTGCTCGAGCGGCTGGTCGAACCGGATCGGGTGCTGCAGTTCCGCGTGTCCTGGGTCGACGACGACGGCAGCACGCGCGTCAACCGCGCGTTCCGCGTGCAGCACAACATGGCCATCGGCCCGTACAAGGGCGGCATGCGGTTCCATCCGTCGGTGAACCTCTCGATCCTGAAGTTCCTCGCGTTCGAGCAGACGTTCAAGAACGCGCTCACGTCGCTGCCGATGGGCGGCGGCAAGGGGGGTTCCGATTTCGACCCGAAGGGCAAGAGCGACGGCGAAGTGATGCGCTTCTGCCAGGCGCTGATGCTGGAGCTGCATCGCCATCTGGGGGCCGACACCGACGTGCCGGCCGGCGACATTGGCGTGGGCGCGCGCGAAGTCGGCTTCATGGCCGGCATGATGAAGAAGCTCGGCAACGATGCGTCGTGCGTGTTCACCGGCAAGGGCCTGAGCTACGGCGGCAGCCTGATGCGCCCGGAGGCCACCGGCTACGGCACCGTCTACTTCGCCCAGGAAATGCTGCGTCGCGCCGGCCGCTCGTTCGAGGGCATGAAGGTGTCGGTGTCGGGGGCGGGCAACGTTGCGCAGTACGCGATCGAGAAGGCGATGGATCTCGGCGCGACGGTGGTGGCCGCATCCGACTCCGGCGGCACGGTCTACCTGCCGGAGGGCTTCAATGAAGACAAGCTCGCCGCGCTGCTGGTGTTGAAGAACGAGCGCCGTGGGCGCCTGCAGGAGTTCGCCGAGCAGTTCGGACTGCGCTTCGAGGCTGGACGGCGTCCGTGGCACATCCCGGTCGACATTGCGTTGCCCTGCGCGACGCAGAACGAGCTCGACGAGCACGACGCGCGCACGCTGATCGCCAACGGCGTCGTCTGTGTCGCCGAGGGCGCCAACATGCCGAGCACCATCGAGGCGGCCGAGGCGTTCGTGCGCGCCGGCGTGCTGTACGCGCCGGGCAAGGCGAGCAACGCGGGCGGCGTGGCCACCTCCGGCCTGGAGATGGCGCAGAACGCGCAGCGGCTGGCCTGGACGCACGGCGAGGTCGACGAGCGGCTGCACGCGATCATGAAGGCGATCCACGAGAGCTGTGTGCGCCACGGCCGCGGCGACGACGGCAGCGTCAACTACGTCGACGGCGCGAACATCTCGGGTTTCGTGAAGGTTGCCGACGCGATGATCGCGCAGGGCGTGGTCTGAGGTACGCTCACCCTTTTCGGAACCAGAACGCCGAAAGGGAGCCCGATGCCTCCTCCGAACGCTCCTCCCGCCACCACGGCGGGTCCGCCGTGGTGGCTGGTTCTGGTGGCGATCCTGGCGATCGTCACCGGACTGTACCTGTGGTTGCGCGACGGTCCCAAGCCGGTGCCTCCCGGGCCCGGTGTCCCGCCGGCCAGCAGCTCGGTGGGATCGGCGGCGCCCGATGGTGCGCCGCAGGCCGGCAACGCGCCCGCGGGGGCCGCGTCCGAGGCGGACGCTTCGGCGCCAAAGGTCGACGCGCCGAAGTATCCACTGCCCGCTGCGCAGGCCGAGGCGTCGGCACTGCCCGAAACCGAGCACAGCGACCCTCCGGTTCTCGAAGCGCTGCTCGGCTTGGCCACGCGCGATGCGATGGCGCAGTTCCTGAACATGCAGGACTTCGTGCGCCGCTTCGTCGTCACCGTCGATCATCTGCCGCGCGAGCTGATTCCCGCGCAGCTCAGCGCGGTCCGGCGCGTGCCGGGCGCGCTCGCGGTCGCCACCGAAGACGGCACGATCACGCTGCAGCCCGAGAACTTCACACGCTACGACGCGTTCGTGCGCTTCGTCGAGTCGCTCGACTCCCGGAAGATGGTGGCCGTCTACCTGCGTTTCTATCCGCTGTTGCAGCGCGAGTACCGTGCGATGGGTTTTCCGCAAGGGCACTTCCACGACCGCGTGATCGAGGCCATCGACGACATGCTCGCCGCACCGGAAGTCACGGGGCCGATCCGGCTGGTGCAGCCGCAGGTGCACCACAAGTTCGCCGATCCGCTGCTCGAATCGTTGTCGGCCGGACGCAAGATCATGATCCGCGTCGGACCCGCGCACGCGGCGCGCCTGAAGAAGGTGTTGCGCGAGCTGCGCGCCGGTCTGGTGCGCTGAACTACTTCGGCCGACCCAGCACCATCGTCCACCAGCTCCGATAGGTGTTCGACGAAGTGCCCGGCACCATCGCGAGCGCGATGTCGGCGAAGCTGGCGTTCATGATGTTCCTGCAATGCCCGGGGCTGGTGAGCCATGCCTGGATCACCGACGCGACATCCCGCTGCCCGGCCGCGATGTTCTCGCCGACCGTGCTCCACGCGTAGCCGGTTGCGCTCACGCGCGTGCCGACGGTCGATCCGTTGGCGCCCGTATGGCTGAAGGTATCGGTAGCCTGCATCCATTGCGAATGGCCGACCGCCGCCTGTTCGAGCGTCGCGCTCCAGACCAGCGGGGGCGCGGCCGGCATCGCGTCGGTGCCGCACGATCGCGCCTGGGCGCGCGCCGCGTTCAGCAGTTGCAGCGTGACCACGACGTCGACGCTCGATGACGGCGCGGACGGCGTTGCGGCAGGGCCGGTTGCGTCGGGGACACTCGGCGGCGCGCTCGCGGTGCTCACCGTCGCGGCGGTGGCGGGCGAGTCTTCGCTGCCGCTTCCGCATGCAGCGAGCAGCACGCCCAGCGCGAACGCTGCGCCCGCCCGCAGCATGCGCTGCCGGCGGGCGGCGGACGTGCCCGCCCGGGGTCCCGGGAATCGGCTGTGCGACATGCCGCCATGCTGGAGCTTTCCGGCGAGTCGTGTGCCGGCGGCCGACGAACGGTCGACGTCGGGGGGAACAGTGGCGCCGCCGCGGGTTCGGGCGGAAAATTCCGCGGCACCGGCTGCTGCGCCCCGCGTCGGCGCCACGGCCATTGCGCTTCCCGCGTTTCGCATACAGGAGGGCTTCATGGACGCTTCGCTGTCGAGATCGATGTGCGCGTTCGTGCTCGCGCTGGCCGTCGACGTGACGGCTGCGCAGCAGCCCACCCAGCCGGCGCCCGGTCCGGAGACGCCGCCGGCGTACCGGACGGGTCCGGGGATGATGGGCGGCTACGGTCCGGGTTACCGCATGGGTCCGGGGATGATGGGCGACTACGGTCCAGGTTACCGCATGGGGCCGGGGATGATGGGCGGCTATGGTCCCGGCTACGGGATGGAACCGGGAACGATGGGTGGTTACGGTCCGGGTCGGGGAATGGGGCCGGGAATGATGGGTGGTCATGGCCCCGCCTACGGGATGGGCGGGATGGGTCCCGGCATGATGGGTCCCGGCATGATGGGCCACGGCATGATGGGCCACGGCATGATGGGCGGTGGCATCGGACGCGCGCTGTGGGCGCTCGATCTCGATGACGGTCAGCGCAAGCAGGTGCTGGCGCTGCAGGAAGAATTGCGCAGGAAGCACTGGGACGTCGCGGGCAAGGCCCAGGAGGAATGGGTGAAACTGCGCGACGCATGGTGGACGTCGGGCAAGCGCGATCGTGCCGCCATCCTCGCTGCCTACAAGCGTCTGGGCGAACTGCGCCAGCAGGGTCTCGAGCAATCGCTGGACGCTGCCGACAGGCTCGACGCGATCCTCACCGATCAGCAGCGCGAGCAGCTCCGGCGCTGGGGCCCGTGGTGGCTGGGCGAGGGTGGACAGTAGCTAGAACCCCGCCTCGCGCACCCACACGGCCGCCGTCGCGCGCCACAGGCGTTGCCACGTGCTCAGCGCTTCGCCGGCGAAGACGGCGTGGCCGCGCCAGGTACGGCCGGACAGCGCGGGCGATTCCTCCAGCTCCAGCTCGACACGGTAGATCGCCTGCACCGGCAGCCAGCCGGTGTCGGCCTGGCGCGCATCCACCAGGCCGCCATGGGCCTGCGCCAGGATCGGCTCGGCCAGCCGGGCGCTGGGATGCGGCGCGACGCTCGCCACGCGCGCCGGCCAGCGCTGCAGCGGCGCGGCGTCGACGCCGAGCAGGGCGCGATCTGCGGTGCGCCGGACGCGCGCGGTCGCTTCGTCGCCATAGGCGACGGCGCGCCACTGCTCCGCCACGGCCAGGTGCAGCAGCACTTCGCTCGGCGGCGGCGAGACGGCATCGGCGCGCAGGTCCGGATGGATGCCGACGACGACGCCGTCGAAGGGTGCCAGCGGCTGGAAGCGCGCGGTCTCTTCGCGGGCGGCTTCGGCTTGCTCGCGCGCGGTGGCCAGCGCTGCCTGCAGCGAGCCCCATTGCGCCTGTTGTTCGATGCCCAGCGCCGCGGCGGCGAGCTCGCGTTCGAGCTGTGCGACGCGCGCCCGCGCGGTGTCGCGCTGCTGCTGCAGCACCGGTGCCGAAGTGCGCAGCAATGGCTGGCCGGCGCGGACGTGCTGACCGACGACTACCGGCACGGCGTCGATCGTGACCGCCGCCGGCAGGCGCAATGCAAGGTGCTGCGCGGGCTGCAGCAGCGCCGCTGCGCTCACCGTGTGCTGCCACGGCAGCGCACCGGCGGCTCCCAGCGCCGCCAGCAGCGCGACGCTCCAGCGCGCGCGGCGGGCGCCGAACCAATGGGCGCGACCGGCATGCCAGGTGCGCAGCTCGCGTGCCACCGGCCCGAAAACGAACCAGCCGAGCTCGACCGCCGCCAGCAGCAGCCCGAGCGCCTTGAAGCCGAGCTGGTAGACCATCCATGCGATACCGAGGTAGAGCGCCAGCCGGTACGCCCAGGTCGCGAACGCGAACAGCAGCATCGCGCGGTGCGCGCGCGGCGAGAGTGTCTCCGGCGGCTCGACGTTCCAGCCGAGCAGCGTGCGCCGCAGCCAGCAGCGCGCCAGCGCGAACGAGCGCTCGTGCAGGTTGGGCTGGTCCAGCGCGTCGCACAGCAGGAAGTAGCCGTCGAAGCGCATGAAGGGACTGAGGTTGATCAGCACGGTGCCGATCCAGGTCATGGTGGCCAGCACGAACATCGCCGTTCGCAGCGCGCCATCGGGCAGCCAGCACCAGGCCAGCGTCGCCCATGCCGCCAGCGTCAGTTCGGTGCGCACGCCGGCGGCGGCGATGCGCGCCCGCGCGCGCGCGTCCGACAGGCGCCAGGCTTCGGTGGTGTCGGTATAGGCCATCGGCCACAGCACCATCAGCGCGATGCCCATTGTCGGCACGCGGCAGCCGGCATGCCTGGCCACCAGCGCGTGGCCGAGCTCGTGGGCCAGCTTGACCAGCACCAGCGTCCCCGCGTAGAGCGCGATGCCGCGCCACGACAGCAGATCGAGCCACTGCGCGCCCAGCGCTTCGCTCTGCTGCGTCAGGCCGAGCAGCCCGGCGACCAGCACCACCAGCGTGAGCCGCGTGAAACCCGAGCTGCCGAGCCAGGCGGTCCACGGCAGCAGGCGTTCGAGCAGTCGGTCCGGGCGCCACAGCGGCACGCGAAAGAACAGGTAGTGGTGCAGCAGCCAGCGCAGCGCGTCGCGTGCGTCGCGCGTCTCCGGCCGCTTGGCCGCGGCAGGCGGCTGCGGTGCATGCACCAGCTCTTCGCGCAGCGCCAGGCGCAGCACTTCCAGCACGTCGTCCGCGTCGACGGCGAGCGTGCTGCGGCTGTTCACCTGCTGCGCGATCAGCGCCGGATTGCCGAGCCACCAGTGACGCAGGATCTCGTGCGTGGTCCAGTCGATGCGCAGGAAACGGTGGCGCACCGGGTCCTGCACCGTCCAGGTCGGCTGGCCGGCGGCATCGGCCGGTCCATGGTGCAGGCGCAGCTCCTCGCGCAGCGCGGGCCACCGGGGCATGGCAAGCGACGTCACGGCTGCTTCACCATCCGCTGGCTTCGCGCAGCGCGGCCAGCGGCCGGCGCAGCACCCAGTACGCCAGCGCAACGCGAGGTCCGTCGATGCGCACCGTGCCGCGCGCGCCGAGCCGCTCGGCGGCCGCGCCGTCGAGGGTGCCGCGCAGCCGGTAGCCCAGGCCGAGGTCGGGCCGATGCTCGGCCTCGAAGGCATACAGGCGCAGCCGTGCGGCCAGCGGACTGGCGGGACGGCTGCCGAGATGCAGGCGCATCGGCGCGCCGGTCGGCAGGTCGACCGCGTCGCCGGCGGCCAGCCAGGCCTCCACCTCCTGATCGTCCGGGCGGGCAAGCTTCATCACCGCCTCGCCGGCGCTCACGGTGCGGCCGGGCCAGCTGCCGGGATCCTGGATCAGCACGATACCGTCGTGCGGCGCGACCAGCGCGGTGCGTCGCACCTGTTGCTCGAGGTACGTCGCTTCGGCACGGCGCTCCTCGTACTTGCCCTGGGCGGCCGCCAGCTGCGCCTTGGCGCGCGGGTCGTTCAGCGCCTGCTGGCTGGTCTGCCGCCATTCGGCCTCGGCGGTCAGCAGCGCCTGCTGCGCCACCTGCAGGCGGCTCGACCAGCCGGCGTCGTCGAGCTCGGCCAGCACCTGGCCGGCCTGCACGGCTTCGTTGGGCTGCACGGCGAGCCGGCGCAGCGTGCCGTCGACGGCGGCTCGCAGTACCAGCGGGTCGCGCGGCACCAGTTCCGCGGGCGCGCGTACCGTCAGATGTACCGGCCACAGCGACACGCCGAGCAGCGCCGCAGCCGCCAGCAGCAGCGCGCCTCGCCGTCGCGCAGGGCGACGGCGCCACGACGTGCCGAGCGCGCGCCAGTCGATGACCCGATGCGGTGTCGCGCGGGCCGTACCGCCTTCGTCGAGCAGCCGCCACAATCCGAACCAGCGGGCGAGCTGCGCCTGTTCGGCGGGCTGCCACGGCAGCTCGCGCACCAGCAGCAGCGCCGGCGCGTCGTGTTGCGGACCGGCGGGCAGCCACAGCGCATGATCGGGCCACCATTGCCGCCATTCCTCGGCGAGTTCGTCCGCGACGTCACGTCGCTGCAGCGGCCCTGCGGCGCGTTCGGCCAGCCCGCGCAGCAGTCGCGTCAGCCACTGCGCGTACGGACCCAGTGCGTCGACCTGCCCGGCGCCCGAGTGCCCGAGCAACCGCGTGCCGTTCCACAGCACCGCCACGTGATAGGGCCAGTGCTCGCGGCTGCGGTTGAGCAGTACGAAGCGCCGCTCGGCGGCGGTGCCGGCGTGGCCGGCGGCCTCGAGCAGCTCGAGCGTGGCGTCGCCCGGCATGGCGCGGCGTCAGGGCCGGCGCGGTGCCGCGGCAGCGGGGCGCTGCTGCGCGTGCCCGCTGCGGCCCTGCGTTGCCGCGGCTTCGCCGCGGCGCAGTTGTTCGCTCAGGCCGGTGCCGCGCTGTTCCACGCCTTCGCGGACCTTGATGCGGAACATCGCCACCGCCTCGCGGCCCTGCGAATCGCGTGCGACGATCATCACCGCGATATCGCGGTGCCAGTCCTCGGGCGGCTCGCCGACCAGCGTACCGGCGCGGCCGTCGAAGCGCAGCCATGGGGGCAGCGGCGTGCCGTCGGCCTGGATCGCGTAGAGCATCACCGTCTCGTTGCCGTGCGTGTGCGCGAAGGCATCGGACGGAATCTGCAGGTTCAGCGCGTGGCCGAGCTTGACCACCTGGTCTTCGACGCCGCGGAACAGCGTCAGCGCCGGCTCGGGAGCGGAGCGCACCATCGCGCGAAAGCCGCTGGGACGGGTATAGATGTCGCCGAAGTCGCCGGACGGATCGCCTGAGGCGGTCCGCTCGATGCCCGACGTTGCGAGCATCGCATAGGCCGCGAGCGGGGCACCGGCCGTCGCCGGGCGCAGCGCCGAGTCGAAGGTCTGTGCCGTGACCGGATGCGCTTCGGACCGCATCGGGGCGGCAGGTTCGGGCGTCGGGGCGGCAGATTCGGATACCGGCATCGATGGCACTGCGGAAGATATGGACCGCAGGAGTTCGGTCGGCAGCGCCGGCGCCGGCGCCGGTGTGGGTGTCGGCGTGGGTGTGGGTGTGGGCGTGGGTGTCGGGGTGGGCGCTGGCGCGATGCCGATGTCGAGCGTGACCTGGACCGACCCCCCACGGCCATCCTCGATGGCGACCACGACGATGTCGCTGCCGTGATAGCCCGCGGCCGGTGTGTAGGTCCACGCGCCCGTGTCCGGATCGAGTGCGAACTGCCCATGAGCAGGTGGCGCGACGACATGGAAGCCCGGCGTGTCGCCGTCGGCGTCGCTGGCGTCGATGCGTCCGCTGCGCGGCACGTTCTCGCTCGTGTCGGCCACGTAGCGGCCCTCGGCGGGGCGCCAGTCGGGATTGCCGGTGCCGCCGGCAACCGGCGGCTCGTTCACGTCGGCGACGGTGACGGTGACGGTCTGGGTGATGGCGTTGCCGGCCGCATCGGTGGCGCGCACCTGCACCACGTAGGTGTTGTTGTTCGCTCCTGCTCCGAGGTCGTTCGGCGCCTCGTGGTCGGGCGCGGCGAGGAACACGAGGCGCCCGCTGCCGTCGGTGCCGAATCGAGCCGCATCGGCGCCGCCGGCGATGGTCCAGGTGACGGGCTCGTCGGCGGTGAAGGCGTGCACCGCCGTGGTGTTCTCGTCGATCGCGATCGTGCTGGCTGCGCCGGTGGCGCCGCCCGGCCCGGCGATGACCGGTACCGTGTCGTCGACGTCGGTGAGGTTCAGGAGCACGTTCTGCGCCGCCGACCAGTTGCCCGCGGCATCGCGTGCCTGCACGCCATAGGCGAAGCTGTTGGGCGCGATCTCGTAGTCGTTCTGCACCACGCCGGCCGCGATGCCGGCAGCGGTGATGCGCAGCGTGCCGCCATCGTCGATGCTGAAGTAGCCGTCGGCGCTGGTGCCGCTCTGCGTGGCGCTGAAGCGAAAGCCGGTGATGCCCACTGCATCGCTGGCGGCGACGGTGCCGATGACGCTGTTGGCCGCGCGGTTCTCCGCGTAATCGAAGCTCTGCCCGGCGGCGATGACCGGCGCGGTATCGTCGACGTCCGCCACGGTGACGGTGACGGTCTGGGTGGTGGCGTTGCCGGCCGCATCGGTGGCGCGCACCTGCACCACGTAGGTGTTGTTGCTCGCCCCGGCGCCGAGGTCGTTCGGCGCTTCGTAGTCGGGGGCCGTATCGAAGACCAGGTGCCCGCCGGCATCGATGCCGAAGCGCGCGGCATCCGCCCCGCCGACGATGGCCCAGGCAACCGGTTCGCTGGCGGTGAAGGCGTGCACCGCCGTGGTGTTCTCGTCGATCGCGATCACGCTGGCTGCGCCGGTGGCGCCGCCCGGCCCGGCGATGACCGGCGCCGTGTCGTCGACGTCGGTGACATTCAGGACCACGTTCTGCGCCGCCGACCAGTTGCCCGCGGCGTCGCGTGCCTGCACGCCGTAGGCGAAGCTGTTGGGCGCGATCTCGTAGTCGTTCTGCGCCACGCCGGCCGCGACGCCGGCAGCGGTGATGCGCAGCGTGCCGTCGGCAGCGATCGTGAAGTAGCCGTCGGCGCTGGTGCCGCTCTGCGTGGCGTTGAAGCGAAAGCCGGTGACGCCCACTGCATCGCTGGCGGCGACGGTGCCGATGACGCTGCTGGCGGCGCGGTTCTCCGCGTAATCGAAACTCTGCCCGGCGGCGACGACCGGCGCGACGGTATCGGCAGGAGGATCTGCGAAATCGAGCACGATGTCGGCGCGCGTGGCACCGGTGACGGCGCCGGCGTTGCCGCTGGCGAAAGCGCCGTTGCCGAACGCGACGGTCACGTTGCCGACGTCGTTCGCGTCGGCATGTGCCGCGGCATTGCCGGCGAAGCTCAGTACCGCGGTGGTCGCGCTGGTGCGCGTCACCACGGCCTTCAGCCCGGCGGGCACGTTGGCGAAGGTGACGCCGCTCAAAGTCTGTCCGTCGCTGCCGGAGAAGATGCCGTTGGCCAGCGTGATGGTGGCGGTGGCGGCGATCGAACCGTCGTTGGCTTTCGCTTCGGCCAGCGTGGTCGTGCTGTAGGTGAGATTGGGCGCAGGGGTGCCGGTGACCGTCGTCGGCACGCCCCACGCGGGCCCGGTACTGAACTCGACGCCGAAATAGGCGCCCTGGCTCGCCCCGGCGACGCCGGTCCTGAGCTCGAAGGAACTCATCGAATCGTAGAACACCCTGACCCGATAGGCAGCGTCGGTCCCGTTGCCGCCGGTGCTGTCGGTGGCCTGGAACCGCACCGAACCGTCGCCCTGCACGGTGGTGCTCAGCTTCGTCTTGCTCGCCAGCTCGTAGCGCGCGAATCCCTTGAAATCCTGGTACTGGCGGTCGTTGCCGCCCAGCGAGTCGATATCGTAGGAATTGACGACGACGTTCTGCAGCGTGACCGCCGTGCCGGTGCCGACGCCCTTGTAGGTGCCGGCCTGATAGAAGTCGAACCGGAAAGTGACGCCGCCGCCGGCGCTCGTCGCGGTGATGTTCGGCTGGAAGTAGTCGGGCCGGTTCACCGGGCTGGACGGGGAGTCGAAGGTCGTGACCGTCGCTTTGTCGAGCATGGTGGTCACGACGGCATCGATCGCCTGCCCGTCGATCGAAATGACGTTGTTGTACCGGACGATGTTGCCGTTGCTTCGGCCGTCGCCGACGATCGGAGTCGAATCGTTGAAGCTGAGCGGCTGCCAGTTCGCGTCGTAGACCGTCGTTGCCAGTTCGCCCTGCCAGTCGCTGTGGTCGAACGTCAGCGCTTCGGTGGTCACGGTGCCGCTGCGAAACTCCGGGTCCCAGTCGCCGTGAAAGGCCGCCGAGGCCGAAATGTCGACCGATGCCGCGACATCCGCCTGCGTCAGCGCGGCGAGCTGTTTCGCAAAGGCCGCCGCGTCGCCCTCGGCGACGTTGCAGCCATAGATCAGCAGGTCGCCGTCGGGGCCGAGCGCCTGTCCGAGCAAGGCGAGCTGAGGGCCGTAGAGCTCGAGGTTGCCCGCCGTCAGCGTGGTCGGGCCGAGGCTGATCTCGCCCCGTTCGCCATGGCTGACCAGGTGGATCGCATCGAGCGCCGACCGGCCCTTCAGCGCATCGATCATCTGCTGCAGCCCGTCGCGCTTGTGATCGAGCACCACGACTTCGATGCCCGGATGCACGCCGGCCACCAGGCGCTCGAAATCGGGGACGCTATCCTCGATGAAGACCACTTCGCTGCGCGGCGCCGGTGCGTCGATCGCGTCAGCGTCCACCGCTTTCTGCGAGACATCCGAAGTCTCGGGAGACGCCAGCACCTGCGACGGGTGCGAACCGGCGCGTTCGGCAGCAGCGGGATCGGCGAGCGCTGCCGCGTACTGCGCGGGCGCCGCGGCATCGGCGGCGGCGGCCGCATCGAACATCAGGCGTGCCTCGAGCGGCTGGATGCGCGCTCCGGTGCGGCGGGTCAGCGGATGGCGGGGCAGGTGAGACATCGGGGATCTCCAGGGATGCCGGCGCGCCGGCATCGATGCACGAAACGTTCAGCGCGGTTCAGCGCCCGGCGCCGCGCTGCACCAGTACGCGGCCGCTCATGCCGGCCATCAGTTCCGGCGGTCGGCCGGCGATCGTGGCGACGACCTTGATCGACTGGCTGACCGGATCGACCCGGCCGCCCAGCCGCTCCACCCTGGCGGGGTAGTCGCGGCCGGTCTCGTCCACCGCGATGCGCACGGCACTGCCCACGCCCACCTGCGACAGCCAGCGCGACGGCATGATGAACTCGAGCTCCAGCACGCTGTCGTCCAGCACTTCGAGCAGCGGCTGCCCCGGCTGCACGTACTGCTGCTCGCGCACCTTCTGCTCGGCGACGCGGCCGCCGAACGGCGCGGTGATCGTGCACTTGCCCAGCACGACGCGGATCTGGCCCAGCTCGGCACGGTTTTTCGCGACTTCGGCCTCGGCCTGGTCCAGCTCCTGCCGACCGGTGGCGTTCAGCTCGAGCAGGCGCTGTTGCGTGGCCAACTGCTTCTCGGCCGCCGTCAGCGCGGCCTGGGCCTTGTGCATTTGCGCGTGCTGCAGGCTGCAGTCGAAGGCCACCAGCAACTGGCCGGTCTTGATGGCGGTGCCTTCGCGTACCGGCAGGCGCTGCACGCGTGCGCCGATCTCGGCGGCCAGCGTCGTGTAGCGACGCGGCGCGAGCTGGGCACGCAGCTCGACGTCGTCGCCGGCCGGCGCCGCGACCGGCGCACCGCGCGCCACGGCGGGCGGAGGAGAGGCGGCAGCGGCGCCGGGGCCCAGGCAGGCCAGCGCGGACACGGCGCAGGCGGCGAGCGAACGTGGGGAGATCATGGCGGGCCTCAGGATTCGAGCAGGTTCTTGCGCACCTGCTCGCGCAGCGCGTCGAGCCCGAGTTCGTCGCTGCTTTCGCGCAGCGGGTCGATGCCCAAGGTGGCTTGCAGCTGGCTCACTGCGGCGTGCCAGTGCGCCAGCGCCTGGTAGCGGCGCAGTACGCTGATGATCGCGGTGGTCTGTGCGGCGACGCGGTCGAGCTTGCTGCCGGCCTGCGCCTGCTCGCGCCGCTGGGTCTGGTCGAGGATCTGCGTGTCGAGCTTCCAAAGCGCGTCGGTGCGCTCGAACTGGCGCCGCGCGCCTGCCAGCTGTTCGCGGGCGACGTGGACCTGCGTGATCAGTGCGACGTGCGCGGCCAGGCGCCGTTGGTCGGCCAGGTCGATCGCTGCCTGCGCGGTTCGCTTCTGCGCCGGCAGGCTCAACAGCCTGAACAGGTTGAAGCTCAGGTTGACGCCGGCCTCGGCCCAGGTGGAGTGAATCAGATGGCTGTCGGTATCGTGCAATGCGCCGAGCGACAGCGTCAGGTTCGGATACGCGCGCACGATCACCTTGCGCGCCTCGATGACGGCGATGCGGCGCTGGTACAGGTGCTCGCGCAGGTCGGCGTTCTGCATCAGCGCCTGCTCTTCCATCGCCTCGGCCGGCGTGGCGAGCGGATCGCCGCGCGACGGCGCTTCGTCGCTGCTGAACTTCACCTGGGCCATCACCGGCACGTTGATCAGCGCGGCGAGATCGAAGCGGGCGGTCGCCAGTTCCTGTTCGATCGACTCGAGCAGGCGCATGTTCTCGGTCAACTGGCGCCGATAGCGCAGCGTCTCCAGCGGCGAGCGAAGCTTCTCTTCCTCGGCCTTGCGCGAGTCGGCCAGCGCCTCCTCGGCCAGCGCGAGCGAGGCGCGCACATCGTCGCGCAGCCGTTGCGCGCTGGCCGCTCGCCAGTAGGCGATGCGCACGTCGCGTATCAGCAGGTGGGTGGCCTTGCGGCGTCGTTCGGCCGCGGCGAGCAGGCGGTCGCCGGCCTGCTGCATGTTGTAGCGGGCCAGGCCGTAGTCGAGCAGGCTCCAGCTGAGCGTCAGCGAACCCAGCACACGCTCGCGGTCCTGCGAGATCGACGGATTGGCCAGCGACGGCAAGCCGGTGACCGAATCGATGCTGCGCGCGATGTGATCCTTGTCGCGCGCGGTGTAGCCGGCGGCCGCCATCAGCTTGGGCAGCCGGTCGTAGCCGCTTTCCTCGAACTGGCGCAGCGCGAAGGCCTCCTCCATCTGCCGCGCGCGGCGGTCGAGGTTGAACTTCAGCGCCCGGGCGATCGCCTCGTCCAGCGTCAGCTGCATGCCGAGCGGCGGCACGTCGCGCTGCACTGCCTGGCGGTCGGCCATGGACTGCTCGCGCGTCGTCGGGGGTTCGTCCTGGACGAGCGGATGCATCGGAGCGCAGGCGGACAGCGTGGCTGCGGCGAGCAGCGCCGCGGCGGCGCGCAACGCGGCAGGGCGGGACGGGGTCGGCGAAGGCATGAGCGTTCTTCTTGGTGGTTATGCTCCACCCAGTATCGATGCCGACCCGTGCCGCGAAAGCGTGGAAAAGCGCCGGGCGGGAGGTTCAATTCGTCGCCGGGCGCGGAAGCTTCTGCTTCGGAGGGTTCAGTAAGGAGCCTTCGGCATCGATCTAATCGCTTCCTGTTCGTGTAGCGATTGGATACGACCATCCCGCCCGCGGCCGGCCGCATCCGCGAGCCAGCCCGAGGGCACGCGCAGCGGCAGCGCCAGCAGGATCTGCCCCATGCCCTTGCCCAGCGTATCGTTGCGCAGCGAGGCCATGCCGCCGCCGCCCAACGCCTGCTCGCACACGAAGTTGAAGGCGTGGATGCCGGGAACCTCGTAACGCGTCACCCGGCCCCTGACCAGGTGTGCCAGCCACTGGCCCACCCGCGCTTCGGTGAGCTGCTCGCGCAGCAGCGGCAGCCATTCCGGCCTGCGCGCGATGACGCCGATGTTGGAGGTGTCCCCCTTGTCGCCCGAACGTGCCCAGGCCAGGCGGATCAGCGGCACCTCGACCATTTCATCCGACGCGCCTATGGGCGGCACGCTGCCTGCACCGCTGTCCCTGACTTCATGCGGGCCCGCTGCGCGCGCCGCGTCGGCGACTGCGGGCAGCGGGGCCGGGAGCGCGACCGGAGCGCCATCGAGGGTGACCACAGGCACCACCCGGGCCTTGTCCAGCAGGAATGCGTACTGACGAATGAGCGGCGAGACGCTGGCGCGCCCGCCCGTGCCGGTGGTGCCCGGTGCCCACGAGGTGCCCGCGGGGGCCACCTCGCGCGCCAGCAGCTCCAGCGCGGCCTTGTCGGGGTGGCGTGCGCTCAGGCGCAGCACGGCCTCGCGCATCTGCGCCGCGGCCGGGTGGGCGTGCGGGCCGTACGGGCTCTCCGCGCCCAGCACCTCGACATGCGTCGCGCTGAAAGGCGCCAGGCCGCGCGCCTGCAGCAGCTCGCCCACGCGCTCGAGGATGGCGTCGCCGGTGCGCCGGGCCTTCGGCACCGCGTCGAAGCCGACGATGGCCAGTTGCGCCGAGGTCTTGAACCCATCGGCGTAGGTGGTGCTCACCTTGTAGCTGCCGGTAGGTGCGCGGCCGCGCGCGCCCTGCACGCGCACGCGCTGCTCGCCTACGGCGTCGATGCGCACCTGGCTGAAGTCGCACACCACGTCGGGCAGCAGGTAGGCGGCCGGATCGTGGATCTCGTAGAGCAATTGCTCGGCCACGGTCTGCGGCGCCACCAGGCCACCCGTACCCTGCGGCTTGGTGACGGTGAAGCTGCCGTCCGCTTCGCACTCGACGATCGGATAGCCGATGTGCGCCCAGTCGGGCACCGCCTGCCAGTCGGTGTGCAGGCCGCCGGTGGCCTGGCAGCCGCATTCGATGATGTGGCCGGCCAGGCTCCCGCCGGCCAGCTGGTCCAGGTCGCGCGCCGTCCAGTCGAACTCGTGCATCAGGACGCCCAGCGTCACGGCCGAATCGACGCAGCGGCCGGTGACGACGATCTGCGCGCCTGCGTCCAGCGCGGCCTTGATCGGCATCGCGCCCAGGTAGGCGTTGGCGGTGAGCACCCTGGCCGGCAGCGGCGCGCCGCTTTGCAGCTCGGCCAGCGGGGGCTGCTGCTCGCGCAGCGCGGGCAACAGCGGCATCACGTCGTCACCCGTGACGGTGGCGATCTTCACCTGCACGCCCAGTTCGCTTGCCAGCGCCCGCAGCGCCTCGGCGCAGCCCTCGGGATTGACGCCGCCGGCGTTGCTGACCACGCGGATGCCCTTGGCCACCACGTCCTCGAGCACCGACTTCATGGCCACCGTGACGAAGTCGGTGGCGTAGCCGAGCTCCGGTTTCTTCAGGCGCGCGGCCGCCAGGATCGACATGGTGAGTTCGGCCAGGTAGTCGAACGTCAGGTAGTCGACCTGGCCGCTGGCCACCAGCTGCGGTGCGCCCACGCTGGAATCGCCCCAGAAGCCGCTGGCGCCGCCGATGCGGACCACCTTTCGCCTGTCGCTCATCGCCCACTCCATTTCGGTGCCCGCTTCTCGCGAAAGGCGGCCTGCCCCTCGGCCGCGTCCTCGGTCAGGGCAAACAGGCCGATCTGGCTTTCGGTGAAGGCCATCGACTCCTCGAAGGACATGGTACCGATACGCTTCATCAGGTAGATCCCGCGCCGGATGGCGGCCGGCGACTTGTCGAGAAAGCGCTCCAGCAGCGCCTGCACGCCGGCGTCGAGGTCGTCGCTCACGCGGTTGATCAGGCCGAGCTGCAAGGCCTGCTGCGCGGTGATCGGCTCGCCGGTGATGCACAACTCGGTGAGGGCGCGCGGACCGATCAGGCCGTTGAGCACGCTGAGCACCTGGGCCGGAAACAGGCCCACTTTGACCTCGGGCAGACCGAACTTCGCATGCGGCGCCGCCACCGCCAGGTCGCACATCGCCATCAGGCCCATGCCGCCGGCCATGCAGGCGCCATTGACGCGTGCCACCAGCGGCACGGTGAGCTGGCGCGCCAGGCGAAACAGGTTGGCGATGCCCTGCGTCGGCTCCGAGTAGTCGAACTTGAACGATTGGCCGTTCTGCAGGTCGGCGCCGGCGCAGAAGGCCTTGTCGCCCACTCCGGTGAGCACGATGGCACGCAGGCTGCGATCGCCGCTGGCACGCGCCAGCGCCTCGGTCAGGCCCGCGATCACGCCTGGGCTCATGGCGTTGCGCCGGGCCTCGCGGTTGATCGTGAGCCACAACACGCCATCCTGACGGCGGCTGAGAAGCTCGGGTTCGACGGTCGTCGTCGAAGGATTCATGAGTACATCGACTCGATCATCGGCGCGTACTTCTTCTCCACGAAGCGGCGCTTGAGCTTCATCGTCGGCGTCAGCTCCTCGTCCTCCGCCGTGAGTTGCGTCTCGATCAACCGGAACGTCTTGATCTGCTCGACCCGCGCGAACTTGCGGTTCACCTTGTCGATTTCGCCCTGGATCAGCGCGACGATCGCGGGCGCCCGCGTCAGGCTCGCGTAGCTGGAGAACGGGACATCGTTGTCCTGCGCGTACTTCTCGACGTTCTCCTGATCGATCATGACGAGCGCCGTGAGGAACGGGCGCCGGTCGCCGATCACCACCGCGTCGGTGATGTACGGCGAGAACTTCAGCTCGTTCTCGATCTCGCTCGGCGTCACATTCTTGCCGCCGGCCGTGATGATGATGTCCTTCATCCGGTCGGTAATGCGGAAATAGCCGTCGGCGTCGACCGTCCCCACGTCGCCCGTGTGCAGCCAGCCGTCGGCGTCGATGGCCTCGGCGGTCTTCTCGGGCTGGTTCAGGTAGCCCATGAAGACGTTCGGCCCGCGGATGAGCAGCTCCTTCGTCCGGGGGTCGACGCGCACCTCGTTGTGCGGCGCGGCTGTTCCGATCGATCCGGGCACGATGCGCTCCGGCGGCATGCCGGTGGAGGCGCCGCAGGATTCCGTCTGCCCCCACACCTCCAGCATCGGAACGCCGAGCGCGAGGTACCAGCGCACGAGATCCGGCGAGATCGGCGCCGCTCCGGTGACGAGGTAACGCGCGCGATGAATGCCGATCATCTTGCGCACGTTGTCGAGCGCGACGAAGCGCGCCGCGCGGAACGCCACCCGCAGCGACAGCGGCACCGGCTGGCCGGCAAGCACGCGATCGGCCACCCGGTAGCCGATACCGATCGCCCAACGGTAGGCCTGCCGCTGCAGGCGCGCGGCTTCGGACACGCCGATCGACACCGCCGAATAGAACTTCTCCCAGACGCGAGGCACGGCGATGAACACGGTGGGCGCGATCTCGCGCACGTTCTCGGGCACCGTGTCGGGGTTCTCGACGAAGTTCAGCCGCGCACCCGAATAGATCGCGAAATACTCGCCGCCCAGCCGCTCGGCGACGTGGCACAGCGGCAGGAACGCCATGCGTTCGTCGTCGTCGCGTTGCGAGATGATGAGGTTGAAGCCGTGCACCGTGTAGACGAGACCGCGGTGGCTGTGCATCGCGCCCTTCGGACGCCCCGTCGTTCCCGAGGTGTAGATCAGTATGGCGAGGTCTTCGGGCTTGCGCGAGGCGCAGCGCCGCTCGAACTCGCCCGGATGCTGCGCGTCGTACCGGCGGCCGGCTTCGCGCAGCGTATCGAGGCTGACGACCATCGGGTCGTCGAAGCGGCGCAGTCCCTCCATGTCGAACACCACGATCCTGCGCAGTAGCGGCAGCGCGTCGCGCACTTCGAGCATGTTGTCGAGCTGCTCGTCGTTTTCGACGAAGGCCACGACCGTGGACGAGTCGGCGCACAGATAGCGCACCTGCGAAGGCGCGTCGGTGGGGTAGATGCCGTTCGACACGCCGCCGGCGCACAGCACGCCGAGGTCGGCGAGCACCCATTCGACCACGGTGTTCGACAGGATCGATGCGCACTCGCCCGGCTCGAAGCCGATCGACGCGAGGCCCATGGCGATCTCGCGCACTGCCTGCTCGGTCTCGCGCCAGCTCCAGCTGCGCCACAGCCCGAGCTCCTTCTGGCGCATGAACACGGCATCGCCGCGCATGGCCACCGCGTTGCGGAACATTTCCGGA
>JAHDYE010000049.1:0-8388 GCA_023383035.1 Burkholderiaceae bacterium
CATCCGGTTGACGATGACGGTCCCGGCGCTGGGTGCCGACGGCGCGCCGGTGTTCGCGACCGCGTTTCCGCTGGGCCCGCACGCGCTGGTCGATGCCTGGCTGCGCACCGCGCTGTGGCGCGCGGCGGGCAACGTCGGACCGTCCGGGCGCCTGTTCGCGCCCGATCACGTGGTCGAGCTGCATTGCGCCGACCCGCGGCGCAGCCTGCATCATGCGCTGCGCTGGGTGCGCCGCATCGCGCGCGAGCCGCTGCCGCTGTTTCCGCGCAGCTGGCTCGTCCACGCGCTCGCGCTCGCATTGCCCGGGCGCGGCAAGACTCCGTCCCCACCTGAGGTGCGCGCACGGATCGCGCGCGAGCGTGCCCGCGATGCGCTGCTCGGCGTGGAGTTCGGCGCGCGCGTGCCGGAGCTTGGCAGGCCGGCGGAACTGGCGCTGTTTCGCGACGCCGAGCCCGACCTCGATACGGTGCTGGAGCTGGGCGAGCGCGTCTATCGCCCGCTGTTCGACGACATCGCGATACGCAGGCGGCGCGAGGGCGCGACGTGAACGCCGACCTGTCGGCCCATCCGGTGTTCGATGCCGACATCCTCGACGGCCTGCACCTGCTCGAGGCCGACGCCGGCACCGGCAAGACCTGGACCATCGCCGGACTGGTCGTGCGCGCGCTGCTCGAGCGGGGTCTCGGCCTGGAGCAGGTGCTGGTGGTCACCTTCACCAACGCCGCTACCGCCGAGCTCGCCGCGCGCATCCGGCAACGCATCGCCCAGCTCGAGCGCCTGCTCGACGACCGGCTCGAAGGGCGCGCGAGCGCCATCGTCGAGCCGTTCTGCGTGGCCTGCGCCGCGCGTCTGGACGACGCCGCGGCACGCAGCGCGCGCTCGGCGCTGCGCGTGGCGCTCGCGCGCGTCGACGAGATGGCAGTGCACACGATCCACGGCCTGTGCCAGCGCGTGATCGACGACTACGCGCTGTCGATCGGCGTACCGGCCGGCCTGCCGGTCAGTGCGCAGGCCGTCGGCCCCGAGCGGGCGCGGGTCGCCGACTGGTGGCGCGCGCACGTGCTGCAGGCCTCGGCTGCGCGGCTGCTGGCGTTCGGCATCGCGAGCCTCGATCCGCAGCGGCTGCACGAGGCGGTGCGCGTGATCGTCTCGCAGCCGCTGGCCAGGATCGAGCCGCCGGCCGGCGATTGGCGCCGCCTCGAGCACGAGCTCGCGGCCGTGCGCGGCGAGCTCGCTGCGGCGCTCGAACGCGAGGCCGATGCGCTGCTGCAGTGGCTGGGCGTCAAGGGCAACGCCAACGGCAGGTATTTCCGCGTCGGCTGGGCGCAGGACTGGCTGGCATCGTTGCGGCGTTTCTGCGCCGAACCGTTTCCGGCGTCGATTCCCGACGCAGCCGCGAAGCTCGCCAGCGCGCGCTTCGGCGAGCGGCAGCCGCCGTCGGCGATCCCGGCGCTGTGCGAACGGCTGGCCGCGCTTGCCGATTCGCTCGCGTGCCTGCCCGGCGCGATCGCACAGGAGATCGCGGCCGCCTGCGCGGCCGCACGCCAGGCCGACCTGGCGCAGGCGCAGGAACTGGGCTTCGACGACCTGCTGCGCCTGGTGCACGATGCGTTGCACGATCCGGCCGCCGGCGCGTCGCTCGCCGGTGCGCTGCGCGAGCGCTATCCGATGGCGCTGGTCGACGAATGCCAGGATACCGATCCGCTGCAGTGGGCGATCTTCCGGCGCGTCTACGTCGACGTGCCGACCGACGCCGTCGCGGCGCATCGCTCGCTGGTGCTGGTCGGCGATCCGAAGCAGGCGATCTACGCGTTTCGCGGCGCCGACGTCTACGCGTATCTCGATGCCCGCGACTCGGTGCGTCGCACCCACCGGCTGGGCGAGAACCAGCGCTCGAGCCCGGCGCTGATCGCGGCGGTCAACACGCTGTTCGATCGCGAGCGGCCGTTTCTCGTCGAGGAGATCGATTTCCCCGGCGCCGGCATCGGCGCGCGCGCACGCCGCGTGCTGGCGATCGACGACGGCCCCGCGCGCGCGCCGATGACGGTGGTACGCCTCGAGCCCGATCCCGAAACCGGATCGCTTACCGCCGCCGCCGCGCGCCGTCAGGCGGTGAATGCGTGCGTGGCCGAAATCGGACGGCTGCTCGGCGCCGGCGCACGGCTGGGCAATGCGCCGCTCGGGCCGGCCGACATCGCGGTGCTGGTGAACACGCACCGGCAGGGCGCCGAGATCAAGCGCGGGCTCGCGGCGGCCGGCATCGGCGCGGCCGAGGTCTCGCGCGAGAGCGTGCTCGACACGCTCGAATGCGCCGAGCTGGTGCGCGTGATCGCCGCCATCGCCGAGCCCGCCGACCCGGGGCTGCTGCGCTCGGCGCTTGCCACGACGCTGCTGGGCGAGAGCGCCGAGGGCCTGCTGGCGCTCGAGCACGATGCTGCGCGGGCGCTGCTGCTGGCCGGCCGGTTCGCGCACGCGCGCGATGAGTGGCAGCGCCACGGCGCGCTCGCGGCCATGCGCCGTCTGCTTCGCGACGAAGAGGTGGCGGCACGGCTGGGCGAGCTGCGCGACGGCGACCGGCGCCTGACCAACCTGCTGCACCTGCTCGAATTGCTGGGCGAGGACGACGACGCGAACCGCGGCCCGCAGCAGGCGCTGCGCGCGCTGGCGCGCCGTCGCGCCGCCGGTGTCGCGGCCGATCGCGACAGCGAGGAACTGCGCCTCGAGAGCGACGAGAACCTGGTGCGCATCCTCACCGTCCACAAGAGCAAGGGGCTGGAATTTCCGATCGTGTTCCTGCCCTTCGCGTGGTCGTCGCGATCGAACGGCGCGACATTTCCGGCGATGCGCCACGAGCGCCGGCCCGAAGGCGGCTGGCGCGCGGTGCTCGATTTCGCGCCCGACGCGGCCGGGCTGCGCCAGGCGACCACCGAGCGTTACGCCGAGACGCTGCGCGCGATGTACGTCGCAGTCACCCGTGCCGAGCAGCGTTGCTACCTGTTCTGGGGCGCGGCGGCCGGGGCCGCTTCGTCGCCGCTGGCCTGGCTGTTGGCGAGGATCGATCCGGCGGCCGCCACACCGGATTCGCAGCAGGCCGACGGGACCACGCTGGATGCCGATGCGATCGATCGCGCACTCGGGCAGTGGCGCGAGCGCGCGCGCGACCGCGATCGATCGTCGCTGGTCGTCGTCGATACGCCGACGCTGATGGCGGCCGGCAGGGTCGGCAGCACGCTGCCGGCCAGCGACCTGCAGCGGCCGCCGACTGATGACGCCGCCGCACGGCCCGCCGCGAGCAATGACGGCGTGACGCGGGCCGCCGCGAGCGGCGACCGTGCGCCCCGGGCAGAGACCGGTGGCACCGATCGCGATCGCACCCTCGATCCCGCGGTGCTCGTCGTGCGCCCCTGGCACGTCACGATTCCCACGCCGACGATCACCACCAGCTTCAGCGCGATCGTGTCTGCGCTGTCCGGCGCCGCCGCCGATGCCGATGCGGCCGAGGTGGCCGATGCGCACGATGTGGTCGAGCGTCCCGATCACGACCAGCAGCCGATGGCCGTCGACATTGGGCCGGTGCGCGCCGAGGCACCGCCTGCCGATGCCGCCGCCGCGTCGCCGATCCGCTTCCGCTTTCCCGCCGGCGCACAGGCGGGGGTATGTCTGCATGGCATCCTCGAGCAGGCACGCTTCGACGCGCCCATCGAGCGCCGCACCGTGGCCGAGCGGCTGGTGCGCAGCGGCTATCGCCGCATCGATCCGGAACAGGTCGCCGCGTGGCTCGAACAGGTCGTCGCCGCGCCGTTGCGCGCGCCGCAGGGCGAAACGATCCTGCTGCGCGACGTGCCGATCCAGCGCCAGGTGCGCGAGCTCGATTTCCTGCTCGCCGGCAGCAACGTTTCCGACCGCGCGGTGATCGAAGCAGTGGCCGCCGAAAGCGACCTGGGCGCCGGGGTCGGCGCGTCGCGCTGGCACGGTTTTCTGCGCGGCTTCATCGACCTGGTGTTCGAGCATCGCGGGCGCTACTACCTGCTCGACTGGAAGAGCAACCTTCTCGGCGATGCCGCGGCCCACTACACGGCCGCGCCGCTGGCCGCAGCGATGCGCGAGCATGCGTATCCGCTGCAGGCGAGCCTGTATACGCTGGCGCTGCATCGCTGGCTGCGCCGTCGCCTGCCGGGCTATGACTACGAGCGGCATTTCGGCGGAGCGTTCTACGTCTTCCTGCGTGGCGCCGGCCTCGACGCGGCAGGCGAGCAGACGGGCATCCATGCCAGCCGGCCGAGCGCCCGGCTGATCGATGCCCTCGAGCGCCTGTTCGGCGCAGGCGGCCACGGAGTGCACCGATGAGGCGTGCGTTCGAGCCGGGCGAGCGCATCGCCCGTGAATTCGGCCGCGCGATGCAGGCGCTGCACCGGCGCCTCGGCGGGCAGGCGAACGATGCCGAGGCGCTCGGCCGCTGGGCGACGCAGGCATGGCGCGAAGCCGATGCCGGCCATGTCTGCGTGGACGTGCCGGATGCCGGCGTGCGTGCGGTGCTGGCCGCGAGCCCGGTGGTCGGCCCGGCCGAACGGGTGCGCCCGCTGGTGCTCGATCGGGACGCGCTCTACCTGCATCGCCTGTGGAGTGCCGAGGTGTCGCTGGCGCAGCGCGTGCGCGCGCTCGATGTCGCGGCGCCGCTGGCCGACGATGCAGTGCTCGTGGCAGCCGTCGCGCGGGTCTTCGGCACCGCCGACGCTCCCGATGCCGCCGACGCGCAGCGGCGCGCGGTGACCTGCGCGCTCGGGCGCCGGCTCACCATCCTGACCGGCGGCCCGGGCACCGGCAAGACGACCACGCTGGCCCGCCTGCTGATGGTCGTCGCGGGCCTTGCGCCTGCGGCGCGAATCGTCTTCGCCGCGCCCACCGGCAAGGCGGCCGCCCGGCTGGCGCATTCGCTGTCGGGGCAGCTGTCGAGGCTCGATCCGTCCGGTGCGCTGCGCGCACGCCTGCCGGCCGCGGGGCAGACGGTGCACCGGCTGCTCGGCGCGCGCATCGATGCGCGTCGGGCCGTGGCGACACCGCTGCTCGACCACGATCTGGTGATCGTCGACGAAGCCTCGATGCTCGACATCGAGCTCGCGGCGCGCCTGTTCGAATCGATCGCGCCGACGTCCCGGCTGGTGCTCGCCGGCGATCGCGATCAGCTCGCGTCGGTGGAAGCCGGGGCGGTGTTCGCCGATCTGTGCGGCGCACCGCTCGGCGGCGTGGTCGTGCTCGGGCACAACTACCGCCAGCAGGATGCGCCCGACATCGGCGCGCTCGCGGCGAGCGTGCGCGACGCGGCGGGAACGGTCGAAGCCGCAGGGATGGCTGGTGCGGTCGAAGCGACCGGAGCGCCCGGTGCGCCCGGTGTGCCCGGAGCGGCTGGAGCGGCTGGAGCGGCCGGAGCGGCCGGAGCGGCCGGGACCGGGACACCAGCGCTCGCATGGCCGTCGTCGATCGCGCTGGCCGAGCCCGCGCCCGCGGGGATCGTCGGCCAGGCGCTGGACGCTTGGCACGATGCGCTCACGGCAGTCGCGGCCGGTGCCGCGCCCGGCGAGGTGCTGACGGCCTGCGAACGGCACCGCGTGCTGGCGGCGATGCGCGACGGCCCGCTGGGCATCGAGGCGCTCAATCATGCGATCGCGATGCGCGTGCGCCGCCGCTGCGCGGCCGGCGCCGCGGCGCCCTGGTATCCGGGACGGCTGGTGATGGTGATACGCAACGAACCGGGGCTGGGCCTGTTCAACGGCGACGTCGGCGTCTGCGTGCCGCACCCGCAGCGCGGTGCCGCCGACGGCGACCTGGTCGTCGCTTTCGAGGGGAGCGACGGCGTGCGCCTGTTCCCGGTGCTGCAGATGCCGGCCTGCGAGGACGCCTGGGCGATGACGGTGCACAAGGCGCAGGGCTCGGAGTTCGAGTCGGTGGCGCTGGTGCCGGCGCCCGCCGGGCACCCGCTCAATACCCGGGAGCTGGTTTATACCGGCATCACGCGCGCACGCCATCGTCTGAGCGTCTGGGGAGCGCGCGCGGCGATCGAGGAGGCCGCGCGGCGACCGACGCAACGCCACGGCCGGCTCGCGCAGCGGCTGTCCGAGCCGGTCTCCGGGTAGCCGCCGGAGACCTCGGGGCTCCGATGAATCGACTGCTGCTGCATCGGATCTTTCCGTTCCTGCGCTGGTGGCCGCACGTGGACCGGCACAGCGTACGTGCCGACCTGATCGCAGGCCTGGTCGGGGCGCTGATGGTGCTGCCGCAGGGCATCGCCTTCGCGACGCTGGCCGGCCTGCCGCCCGCGTACGGGTTGTACTGCGCGATCGTGCCGACCATCGTCGCCGCGCTGTATGGCTCGTCGATGCACACGGTCTCGGGGCCCACCAATGCGCTGTCACTGATGACCTTCACGGCGCTGGCGCCGCTCGCGATGCCCGGATCCCCCGATTACATCCAGATGGCCGCGACGCTGGCGTTCCTGGCCGGACTGTGCATGCTCGCGCTCGGCGCGCTGCGGCTCGGCCTGCTGGTGAACTTCATCTCCCAGCCGGTGATCGTCGGCTTCACCGCCGGCGCCGGGATCCTGATCCTTGTCAGCCAGATCGGCCCGCTGACCGGCATCCCGGTGCCTCACGGCACCTCGTTCGCGCGTACGCTCGCGCTCGTGGCCGGCCGCCTCGACGAGGCGAAGCCGGCCGTGGTCCTCGTCGCGCTGGTCACGGTGGGCGCCAGCTGGAGCATACGAAGGTTCCGCCCGCGCTGGCCCGGCATCGTGATGGCGATGCTGGCCGGCGTCGCGGTCGCGATCGCACTGAACCTCGCCTTCGGCGCCGACCACACCGGCATCGCGATGCTCGATCCGATCGAACGGCGGCTGCCGCCGTTTTCCTGGCCGCACCTCGATCCCGGGGTGCTCGGGCAGCTGAGCGGCGTGTCGGTCGCGGTCGCGATCGTCTCGCTGACGCAATCGGTGTCGATCGCCAAGGCGATCGCATTGCGCACCGGCCAGCGCATCGACGGCAACCAGGAGTTCATCGGGCAGGGCCTGTCCAACGTCGCAGCGGGCCTGTTCTCGGGCTTTCCGACCAGCGCGTCGGTCAATCGCTCGGGACCCAACCTCGAGGCGGGCGCGGTCACGCCGATGGCGGGCGTGTTCGCGGGCGCGCCGCTCGCGGTGATCGTGCTGCTGTTCGCGCCGCTGGTCGCATGGCTGCCGCTGCCGGCGGTTGCCGGCGTGCTGTGCCTGGCCGGCTGGTCGCTGATCGATGCGAAGCGGATCCGCTCGACGCTGCGGATGAGCCGGGGCGAGGGCGGGGTGCTGCTGCTCACGATGTTCGCCACGCTCGTCATGCGGCTCGAGGTTGCGGTACTGGTCGGCGTCGCGACTTCGCTGGTGCTCTACCTAGCACGCACCTCGCGGCCGACGATGCGCAGCCTGGTACCCGACGGACGCAGCCCCGAGCGTCCGCTGGTGCAGGTCGAGGCCGACCGCCGCGAGTGTCCGCAGCTGAAGATCCTGAGCGTCGAGGGCTCGATCTACTTCGGCGCGGTCAATCACGTCGCCATGCACTTCGACACGTTGCGCGAATCCACGCCGGGGCAGAAGCACCTGCTGCTGGTCGCCCGCAACGTCAACTTCGTCGACGTGGCCGGCGCGGACCTGCTGGTTTCGGAAGCGAAACGCCGCGTGGCCGACGGCGGCGCGCTCTACCTCTACGGCCTGCGCCCGCAGGTCGAGGCGTTCCTGGCGCGCGGCGACGCGATCGCGACGATCGGGCCGCGCCGGGTGTTCGCCAGCAAGAGCGTCGCCATCGCCGAGATCTTCGCGCGGCTCGACCCGGAGATCTGTCGCCGCTGCACTGCGCGCATCTTCTACGAGTGCCAGCAGGTCGAGCAGGCCGGCGACGGCTGAGGCCGCATCAGCCGGGAGCGCGCTCGCCGGACACTCGTCTGCCGGAGATGCGCCGGCCGGAGACGTGCTTGCCGGGCGCAGGCTCGCCGAACGTGCGCTCCATCTCGCGGCGGAACGCCGCCGCGGGATCCCGCGCGTCGATCGCGACGTCGCTCCAGCACACCGGCGCGCCGGCCGGCACCCGCTTCTTCAGCCGGACATGGTGCGCCAGCCCGATCGGCAGGCCGCCGATCGCGAGCGATTCGTGCGACGGCATCAGCCGGCCGTACACCGTGAAGCCGCCTTCGCCGTCGAGCGTCTCGCCAGGTTTCAGGTCGCGCTTGGCCGTCGCGACGACGTCGCCGTGCCAGGCTTCGGGCGCGCCGGTCGGTTCGCGGCGCAGGCCCACCGACGCGACGCTGATGCCCAGCTCCAGGCCGATCAGGTGGTACGGCTTGTACATCGCGGTGTAGTTGCCGCTGCGG
>JAHDYE010000049.1:8398-20130 GCA_023383035.1 Burkholderiaceae bacterium
GACCAGCCCGTATTCGCGAAAGCAGCGGCGCACGTAGTCGGAGTCGCCGGCGAAGCTCGCGTACACGCCCCAGCGCAGGTCGCGGAACACCGGGCGACCATCGCGCTCGAGGCTGGATACCACCTCCACCTGGCCGCGATGCGCGAGCTGTCCGCCGTCCTCGCGCGGGCACAGCACCTGCGCCAGGTCGTCCACGCCGCACGGCGGGAACGCCAGTCCGGTGCGGGCCGGCCGCAGGCCGGTGGCATTGGCCACCGACGCCATCTCGATCGCCGACTTGGTGCCGTCGAGGAACGAGTTGAACATCTGCGCGTTCATGCCGCCCAGCCGCGCATCCTCGGCGCTGATGCCGTAGTACGGCCAGACCGTGTCGGGCGTCGAGCGATGGTATTCGGGCAGATAGCGGGTGCCCTTGCCGGCGGCCACCACCTCGAAGCCGGCCGCGCGCGCCCAGTCGACCAGCTCGCAGATCAGCGCCGGCTGGTCGCCGTAGGCGAGCGAGTAGACGATGCCGGCCTCGCGCGCGCGCCGCGCCAGCAGCGGCCCTGCCAGCGCATCGGCCTCGACGTTGACCATCACCACGTGCTTGCCGTGCGCGCAGCAGGCCAGCACGTGCGCGATGCCCGCCGACGGGTGGCCGGTGGCGTCGATGACGATCTCGACCTCGGGCGCCGCGATCAGCGCCTGCGCGTCGTCGAGCACCCGGGTGGTGCCGTTGCGCGCCGCGTCGGCGAGGCTGCGTGCGGCGAGCGCCTCGGCCGGCCAGCCGACCCGTTCGAGCGCAGCCTTCGCGCGCGGCGGCGACAGGTCGGCCACGCCCACCAGGTGCACGCCGGGCGTACGCCGCGCCTGCGACAGGTACATCGAGCCGAACTTGCCGGCGCCGATCAGCCCGACCCGCAGCGGCCGATCGTCGGCTGCGCGCTGGCGCAGCATCCGGTGCAGGTTCATGGGAGTCGCCGCTGCCGCGCGGGGCGCCGCCTTCTCATTCGATCTCCTCGCGCGCCGTCTCCACGTCCAGGCGCTCCATCGCGTCCAGCGGCTCGCCGGCGGCGGCCTCGGCGTACAGCGCCTCGGCCGCCTTCAGCGCCTTCTTGCCGTCGAGCATGACCAGCGCGTTGGCGTACTCGATGCGAGCGATCGCCGAATCGGGGTTGAGCTCGAGCGCCTTGCGGAACAGCCGCAGGCCCTCGTCGCGCTTGGCGCCGTAGGTCAGTCCCCCGATCATCGCGCCGACCTTGTCGATCACCTCGGCATGGAACGCGGCCAGCGCGATGTGCGCGTCGGCGTGCTTCGGCTGCAGCTTGATCGCCTGCGCCAGCGCGTCCTTGACCTTGCCGCCCAGGCCCTGCGCCAGCGCCTTGGTGACCGAGATGCCCTGGCCGTAGCGGCCGATGGCGTAGCCGTAGAGGTAGAACGCGTTAGGGTTCTTCGGCTCGGTCTTCTGCTGCGCTTCGCAGCGGGCCGCGACTTCCTGGAACAGGTCGAGCTTCTTCTTCTCCGACTTCTCCAGGTAATTGGCGTAGATGTTGGTCGCCTTGTTGGCCACGTCCAGGCCGGCAGGGCCCGCGGCCAGCCCCGCCTCGGCGGCTTTCTGGAAGCGGCCGGCATGGAAGTCGATCCACGCGGCGATCACCGCGTCGTCCTTCGGGAACGGCTCGCAGTCGCCGCGGTGCAGGCGCGCCCACTGCTTCTTCAGCGTCGCGGGCGTGTATTCGTACTGCGTGTCGGCATGGGGGAACGCGCTCCACTTCGCCATCGTCGGCTCCTCGGTCGAGAGTTCGGTTCAGTCCTTGACGTATTCGCGCGACAGCCGCGCGAACAGCGTGCGCCCTTCGTCGTTCAGCCACGGCGCGAGCAGCGACAGCACCTGGAACGCGCCGCGCGCCATCGCCGCGTTCTGGTACTGCGCGTCGCTGAAGCGGCGTGCATGGCGGATGTACTCGAACGACAGCCAGTAGGTGGCGACCACCACCATGTTGGTGGCCAGCGAGTCGATCTCGCGCTCCACGCCGGCCAGCGCGCCGCTCGCCGCCAGCGACCGGCACAGCGCCTGCGCGGCCGCGGTCTTGCGGTCGACGATCGCGCGAAAGCGCAGCTCCAGCCTGCGGTTGCGCGACAGCAGGTCGTTCAGGTCGCGGTAGACGAAGCGGTAGCGCCAGATCGTCTCGAACAGCAGGTGCAGGAACAGCCATGCGTCCTCGAAGTGGGTCTCGCTGTGCAGCGGCCCTTCGAGCAGCGGCGCGATCTCGCGCTCGAACTGCTCGAACAGCGCATTGACGATGTCGTCCTTGTTGCGGAAATGGTAGTAGAGGTTGCCCGGGCTGATGTTCATCTCGTCGGCGATTGCGCTCGTCGTGACGTTGGGCTCGCCGAGGTCGTTGAACAGCCGCAGCGAAAGCTCGAGGATGCGCTCGCGTGTACGGCGCGGCCGCTTTCGCTGCATGCTTGCTCCGTCGGGTCTTGCCGCGGCCGGGCGGCGCGCGGCGGCAGGGCCGCGGCGGGGGCCGCGGGGTCCTTCCGGGGCGATCTTACCGTGCGCGGCGTACGCCGACGATCTCGAGCGCGCGGTCGAGGTCATCCAGCGTGCGTCCGAGCCGGTGAAGCGTCGCCTGGGCGCGCGTGCGCGGCGCGGGCAGGTCGCGCTGGCGCACCTCGCGAACCAGCCGGCGGGCCGGGTGGTTCAGCACCGCGACATTGAGCGACAGTCCGTGCGCGCGCAGGATCGGCTCGAGCTGCGCGCGCCGTTCGAGCAGATCGGCGCGCGTCGACAGGTAGGCGTGCTCGCACAGCCGGCGCCGGCTCGACAGGCTGAAGATGTTCGTGAAGAAGGTCTCGGCGTCGTTACGGCGCGGCTCGAACAGCACGACGTCCGAGCCGGGATGGGTGACGCGGTACTTCGCCAGGCCGACGCTCATCCGCGAGCGGATGGCGGTGCGGATGGTCTGCGCCATCACCGTGCTGATGCCGGAGCGCGACACGCGCCGCGCGTGCGCGCGCCCGCCGTCGAACGGCACCAGCGGGTTCACGCACAGCACCAGCCCCACGCCGAACTCGAGCGGCACGGATGCGTGCACCGTCTTGTTCAGCGCCCCGTCGAGGTAGTAGCGCGAGCCGATGCGTACCGGCGCGAACAGGCCGGGCACCGCGCTGGAGGCGATCGCCGCGCGCGAGATCGGGATGTGGTCATAGCCATGCGAGCCGAATTCCACCGGATCGCCCGAATCGATGTCGGTGGCGACGATGCGCAGCGGCGCCCGCGTGCGCCGGAAGTCGTTGGTGCGCCCCGGCGCCGAAAGCAGGTGCGCGAGCTTGCGCTCGGCGGGGCTGCCGTCGACCAGCCCGTTCGGCAGCAGGCGCAGGCTGCGCTCGAGCGAGCGCCACACCGCGGCCTGGGGACCGAGCACTGCCTCGCCCAGGCCGGCGCCGACGGTCGCGCTCAGCCCCGCCGGAGCCGAGCGCAACGCCCGGCGCCACTCGCGCAACGCCGGGCGCAGCAGCAGCGCGGGATCGAACGTGGTTTCCGGATCGTCGTCCTCGACGAACATGTGCACCATGCGATGCGCCGACACGCCGTTCACCAGCCCGGCCGCGATGAAGGCGCCGGCGCTCACGCCGACGTAGGCGTCGAGCTTCGTCAGATCGAGGCCGTCGATCGCCTCGGCCAGCGCGCACAGCGCGCCGAGCTCGTAAGCGGCGCCCATGAAGCCGCCGCCCGCCAGCGCCAGCCCGATCCTGCCGGGCTGGCTCGGCGTAGCTGCCTTGCGCGGCACGTACCCGTCCTGTCGTGCGTGAACCGGCGCGCTCAGACCGCCTTCGCGGCGCGACCGCGTCGCACCGGCTTGCCGGCGGCAGGCACCTTGCGGGTACGACGCGACGCCGCCGGAGCCACGCCGTTCAGCGCCTGCACGTTGTCGTTGAGCGCGTCGACGCGTGCGATCAGGTCCTGGATGTCCTTGCTGGTGGGAACGCCGAGCCGCGTGAGCGCACGCGACACGCGGTCCTCGAACACCTGCTCGAGCTTGTCCCACGATTGCGTGGCCTGCTTGGTGATGTCGCCGGCCGCCTTCGTGACCTTGCCGGTCATCTCGCCGATCTTCTCCTCGGTCAGCGCACGCGTCTGGCGCTGCAGACGAGTGCCTTCCTTGACGAGCGCCTCGAACACCTTGCCGCCTTCCTCCTGGGTCTTGGCGAACGCACCCAGCCCGGCGAGCCAGATCTGCTGGGCCGAGTCGCGGACCGCCGCCGCCAGTTGCCGGCCTTCGGCCTTGCCTTCGGCCATCGCCTTGAGTTTCTTCGCCATCGCGCTTCTCCTGCTGTGGATGCGCTGGCGGTGGGCGCCGGCGCACGGGTTGAGAGGTTCCTTCCTGCGAGAGGAAGTCTAGGGAGCGCCGCTAGAGCCGGCACACTAAAGGCGCGACCCGCCGCTACAATGAGACGCGCAGAAGAGACAACGGCCGCCTGCCCATCGCCTTCGGCGCTGGCGCGGGCGGCGCAGGGGGAGCTTGCATGGACTACTTCATCACCGGAGCCACCGGCTTCATCGGCCGCCGGCTCGTACGCAAAATCCTCGAGCGCCGCGGCACGGTGGTCCACTTCCTGGTGCGCGACGCGTCGCCGGACAGGCTCGCGCCACTCTACGAGCGCTGGGGCGTCGATGCCAGCCGCGCGATTCCGGTGGTCGGGGACATCGCCCGGCCGGGGCTGGGGCTGAAGGCGGTCGATCGCAAGCGGCTCGAAGGCAAGGTCCGGCACGTGTTCCATCTGGCGGCGATCTACGACCTGAAAGCCGGCGCCGAGGAGCAGGTCGCGGTGAACATCGAGGGCACGCGCAACGTGGTGGCCTTCGCCAATGCCATCGGCGCCGGCTGCCTGCACCATGTCTCATCGATCGCCGCCGCCGGTCTGTACGAGGGCGTGTTCCGCGAGGACATGTTCGAGGAGGCCGAGAACCTCGACCACCCGTACTACGCGACCAAGCACGAGTCCGAACGCATCGTGCGCAGCGAGGCGAAGGTGCCGTTCCGGATCTACCGGCCGGGGCTGGTGGTGGGCGATTCGCGTACCGGCGAGATGGACAAGATCGACGGCCCGTACTATTTCTTCAAGCTGATCCAGCGCCTGCGCCGCATCGTTCCGTCGTGGATGCCCACGATCGGCATCGAGGGCGGGCGCATCAACCTCGTGCCGGTCGATTACGTGGTGGCCGCGATGGATCACATCGCGCACCTGAAGGGCCTCGACGGGCGCTGCTTCCACCTGGTCGATCCCGAGCCGATGCGCGTCGGCGACGTGCTCAACACGTTCGCGAAGGCCGCGCACGCGCCGCTGATGTCGATGCGCGTGAACGCGGCGCTGGTCGGCTTCATCCCGAAGAGCGTCAAGAAGGGATTGATGGCGCTCACGCCGGTGCGGCGCATCCGCGACGCGGTGATGAAGGACCTCGGCCTGCCCGAGGACATCCTGCAATTCGTCAACTACCCCACGCGCTTCGACTGTCGCGACACGCTGGCGGCGCTGAAGGGCAGCGGCATCGAATGCCCGCGCCTGGACGACTACGCCTGGGTGTTGTGGGATTACTGGGAGCGCCACCTCGACCCCGAGCTGTTCATCGATCGCACGCTCGGCGGGCAGGTCGGCGGCAAGGTGGTGCTGATCACCGGCGGCTCCTCCGGCATCGGCCTGGCCAGCGCGCGCAAGATCGCCGCGGCCGGCGCCACCACCATCATCTGCGGCCGCGACGAGGCGAAGCTCGAGGAGGCGCGGCGCCTGGTCCAGGCCGAAGGCCACGAGCTGGTCACTTTCGCGGTCGACCTGGCCAGCGCCGAGGACTGCGACCGCATGACGCGCTGGCTGATCGACGAATTCGGCGGCGTCGACGTGCTGGTGAACAACGCCGGCCGGTCGATCCGCCGCGGCATCGAGTCCAGCTTCGAGCGCTTCCACGACGTCGAGCGCACGATGCAGCTCAACTACTTCGGCGCGGTGCGCGTCACGATGGGCGTGCTGCCGAAGATGATCGAGCGCCGGCGCGGCCACATCGTCAACATCAGCTCGATCGGCGTTCTGACCAATGCGCCGCGCTTCTCGGCCTACGTGGCCTCGAAGGCCGCGCTCGACGCCTGGACGCGCTGCGCGGCCAGCGAGTTCGCCGACGTCGGCATCACGTTCACGACGATCAACATGCCGCTGGTGCGCACGCCGATGATCGCGCCCACCCGGCTCTACCAGAACGTGCCCACGCTGTCGCCCGACGAGGCGGCCGATCTGGTGAGCCAGGCGATCGTCTACAAGCCGGTGCGCATCGCCACGCGGCTGGGCATCGCCGGGCAGGTGCTGCACGCGCTGATGCCCAAGATCATGCAGATCGGGATGAACACTTCCTTCCGCATGTTCCCCGACTCGGACGCCGCGAAAGGCGCCAAGGATGGCGCCGGCAAGCCGCCGCAACTCAACGCCGACCAGGTCGCGTTCCAGCAGCTGATGCGCGGCATCCACTTCTGAAGCGCCCGCGTGCGGCCGCATGCCCCGAGGCGCGGCCGCGCCCCGAAACGCGGTCGCACCCTCCGGAGCGTCATCGCGCTCCGAAAGGCAGCCTCGCGCAATGCCTCAGTCGCGCCGCGCGGCGTCGATCGCGGCGGCCACGTGCGACCACACGGCGCGGTCGTACGCCAGTTCGACGTGCCCGCGCCCGGTGATCTCGACCGTGCGCGCGCCGTCCAGCGTCTGGATCGCGGCCGGCACGACGATGTTGTCGTGATGCGAGATCACCACGGTGAACAACGCGCGCGCCGTCGCCGCTTCGCGCGCGGCCAGCGCGCGCAGCCAGTCGCAGTCGGGGCGCATCTGCGCGACGTTGGCGCCGTGACCGAAGCGCGCCAGCCAGGTTCCCCGATGCGGGGTGCCGAGCGTGACCACTGCCGCGACGGCGTCGTGTCCGCGCGCGGCCACGAACGCGCGCACTGCCAGTCCGCCCATGCTGTGCGCGACCACCGCCACCTGCGCGGCGCCGGTACGCGCGCGCAGCCGCTCGATGCCGGCGGCGATGATCGCCACGCTGCCGTCGAGCGGGCCGAACACCGGCTCCAGATCGACCGCGTCGACCGCGTGGCCGCGCGCGGCCAGCCAGCGCGCGAACGGGTACCAGATGCCGTGGTTGCAGAAGTAGCCGTGTACCAGCAGCACCGGTACGCGCGCCGGGTCGTCGCCGCTCGGCAGCGGCCGCGCACCGTGGCGGATCTGTGCGTAGAAGAAGGTGCGCAGCGACGCGACGATCTCGCCGCCCCAGGCGCGTAGTGCCGCTGCCGTGCCGAAGCGCAGATCGGGCCGGGCGCGCCGCCGCAGCCAGGCGGCCAGCACGAACTGCTGGCCGAGGATCGCGGCGTCGATCACTACCGGCACGGCGCTGGCGCCCAGCAGCGCGAGCAGCGGATGCCAGTCGTGCGCATCGTGCAGCCAGCGGGCCAGCAGCAGCACCCCGATCGCAATCGCCGCCACCAGCCCGATCAGCAGCCGGCGCATCATCGGTGTCGCGCCGCGAAATCAGGTCGCCGCATCGGGCAGTGCCGCGGCCATCGCATCGGGCGTGGCGAGCTCGGGTCTGCCGGTCAGGCGCGCGGCCAGGCCGCCGGCGAGCCGGGCGGTGATGCCGTAGATCGAGAGCTGCGGATTGGCGCCGATGGAGGTCGGGAAGAGCGAGCCGTCGTGTACCGAAAGGTTGGCGAGCTGCCAGTGCACGCCGTCGGGCCGCACGACGCCGCGCCGGGAATCGGCCGCGATCGCGCAGCCGCCCATCGCGTGCGCCGAAACCACGCGCAGCAGCAGCGGCTCCATCGGCAACGCGGCAATCGCGGCGCGCGCCTCGGACCAGCTCCGGTAGCCGCCGGCCAGTTCGTGCACCGGATAGACCTCTTGCGCGCCGGCCGCGAACTGAAGCTCGGCCATCGACAGCAGCGCGCGGCGCGCGCCGTCGAACACGAAATCGCTCAGCGGATAGTCGAGCACCGCCGAGCCGTCGCCGCGCAGCTCGACACGGCCGCCTGGCGCGTGCGGGTGAAAGCCGTCGCGCAGCAGCGCGATCAGCGCGTGCATGTGCGCGAAGTCGTTCATGCGCTGCGCGTGCGTCTGCCCGAAGCCGTTCAGGGTGATCGCGAACAGCACCGGGTGGATCGGCGGCGCCTCGATCTTGTAGCCGATCGGGCCGTCCAGCGGATGCCGTTCGAGGAAGTGGTCGCTGAAGATGGTCTGCGGCGCGCCCGCGAAACCGTCGACGCGCTGCTCGAAGCGCGCGGCCGACACGACGGTCGGGTGCAGGAAGGTGCGCGCACCGGTCAGCCGGTGCGGATCGGGCGCCTGCGAACGCAGCAGCAGCGCCGGCGTGTTGATCGCGCCGCCCGACAGCACGTAATGCGCGGCCCGCACCCGCGTGCGCCGGCCGTCCGGACGCAGGCCGGCGGCATCGAGCCAGTCGATGTCGAGCGCGGCCACGCGGCCCGCCGCGATCTCCAGCCGCGCCGCGCGTGCGCGCACGCACAGTGTCGCGCCTGCGTCGAGCGCCGCCGGCACAGTGGTCACCAGCATCGACTGCTTGGCGTTGGTCGGGCAGCCCATGCCGCAATAGCCGAGGTTCAGGCAGCCGCGCACGTTGCGCAGGATCGCCGGCGCGGTGATGCCCAGCTCGTCGGCGCCGCGGCGCAACAGCTCGTTGTTCCGGTTGGGCGTCACGAACCACGGGCCGATCGAAAGCCGTCGCTCGACCTGCGCGAACCACGGCGCGAGCGCTTCCGCGGAGAAGTCTTCCAGGCCGTAGCGCTCGCGCCACCACGCCAGCGTGGAGGCCGGTGTGCGGAAGCTCGACGTCCAGTTCACCGTGGTGGAGCCGCCGACGCATCGCCCCTGCAGGATGCCGATCGCCTTGTCCTTCGTCTTGCGCGCGGCCGATTCCTGGTAGAGCTGCGGGTAGGCCTCGGCCTCGCGCATGTTGAAGTCCCGCGAGGACTTCAACGGTCCTTCCTCGATCATCAGCACGCGCAGGCCCGCGCGCGCCAGGACTTCGGCCGAGATGCCGCCGCCCGCGCCGGTGCCCACGATCGCCACGTCGCAGTCGATCCGTTCCGGCAGCGCAGTGTCGCCCGCGTCCAGCACCTTCCACCCGCGGGCGAGGCCTTCGGCGATCGGATCGGGGAAGCTGCTCATCGGACGAACGCTCCGTCGGAGTGCCTGGGTGGCCGGCTCGGGCGGCCGCGGCTCACAGGCGCGGCGGGCCCGGATAGCCGATGGCGGCCCAGCGGGCTTCATCGGCATACCAGCCGGCGGTGATCAGGTCGTGCAGCCCGTGATAGGCGCCGCGCAGCAGTGCCAGCCGGTGCGTGCGCCAGCTCTGCAGCATCGCCGACACCTCGGCGATGCCGGCTTCGTGCCACGGGCGAGCGATGCCGGTGAGGACCAGGCGCGTCGGCGCGATCGCCATCAGCGCGAACAGCTGCGCGAGCTCGTCCTGCGCGGCCGGTGCGAGCGCGGCGATGGCCGTCTCCACGTCCGCGCGCGTCTTCTCGATCGCTGCCTGCCGCTGCGGGGCGGGGGCAGGCACGACCCCGCCGAGCATCGCCGGAATGCTCGCGCCGAGCACGTCGCGCCGATCGGCCGCCGCGTCGCGGCGCGCGAGCCAGGACGCCGCCCCGCCCGCGGCGAGCAGCGCGCCGCCCGCCAGGCCGACCTTGAGGAACGTGCGTCGCTGCAGCATGCGGCGATTCTAGGGGAGCGCGTTAGAGATGCAGCTCTAAAGCCGCGCCCGAAGCCGCGTGCGAACGCGGGGAGTGCTTGGTGCGCCGCGCCGCCTGCGGCAGACTGCCGGCATGGATCACGGCGAAAGGCTCTCGGAAGCGGCGCAGGAAGTCGCGCGGGTGCGCGCGCAGGGCGCGATCGAAAACAACGCCGCCTGGGTACGCGCGGTCAAGGCCTGGCAGGCGCATCGCCTCGCGCGCACGCATCGCGACCTGCTGTCCGAGCCGCGTCACGGCGCCGCGGCCCGCTTCTTCCTGCAGGACCTGTACGGCCCGAAGGATTTCTCGCAGCGCGATGCCGAGCTGGTGCGCGTCGTGCCGATGATGGTGCGGCTGCTGCCGAATGCCGCGCTGGCCACGGTGGCCGACGCGGTGGAGATGGATGCGCTGTCCGAGCGTCTCGACCTGGCGATGGCGCGCGTGCTGCGCCAGCCGGACTATCTGGCGATCGAGGAGGCAGCATACGCCGATGCCTATCGCGAGGCGGGGTCGCGCGGCGAGCGTGAGCACCAGATCGATCTGATCGCCCACATCGGCGGCTCGCTCGACCGCCTGGTCCGGCATCCGATGATCGGCAGCCTGCTCAAGGCGATGGGCGGCCCGGCCCGGCTGGCGGGGCTGTCGCAGATGCACGACTTCCTGCTGCGCGGCTTCGAGGCGTTCCGGTCCATCGGCGGTGCCGCCGACTTCCTCGCGCGCATCGAGCGGCGCGAGCGCGCGATTCTCGAAGCGCTGTACGCGGGCGCCCGCACGAACTGGATCGACGACCCGCCGCCGCCCTCGCAGCCCGGACGCGGCGAAGCGCAGACCTGACACGGCGGGCGACGGCGCGGGGTGCCAAGGGAGCTGCGCCCCCGGTGCTGCGCCCCGGTTGAACAGGGCGTCCGATTCGGCTAAAATCACCGGTTCCTTGCCGCACGGTGTACCGACGCTCACGCACCGGCGGCCTTCGTCCACAAGGTAGCCCGCGCGACGGGCAGGCGTCGCAGGGTCCGGGTTCCGGTCGTAACGGCGGGTCGTAACGGCGAGCCGCAACGGCGGCCGCAGCCCGGCGGCCTTTCCGGCCGTTGCCATGCGCCACCGTCGCCGGGTCATCCGAACCAGGAGAACCGATGCGTCACTACGAGATCGTGCTGATCGTCCATCCCGACCAGAGCGAGCAGGTGCCCGCGATGATCGAGCGATACAAGACGATGGTCGAAACCCAGCAGGGCAGGATTCACCGGATCGAGGACTGGGGCCGGCGCCAGCTCACCTACCCGATCCAGAAGATGGCCAAGGCCCACTACGTGCTGATGAACATCGAGTGCGGCAAGCCCACGCTCGACGAGCTCGGGCACGCCTTCCGCTTCAACGACGCGGTGCTGCGCCACCTGACCGTCGCGATGAAGAAGGCGGAAACGGGCGCTTCGCCGATGTGGAAGCACATCCAGAAGGAAGAGGCCCGCAAGGTCGCTTCCGAGCCGGCGCCGCAGCCCTGACGTACGAGGCACGGCGACGACCGCGGCCGTGACGACTGCGAACCGCGTCGAGCTTTCCGGCGTGCTGATCGAGCGTGAAGCGCTGCGTTATACGCCGGCCGGAATCGCGATGCTGAACGCACGCCTGGGTCACGCGTCCGAAGCGCTCGAGGCAGGATTGCCGCGACAGCTCGATTTCGAGATCGCGGTGCGCTTCGCCGGATCGATCGCCGCGCGCGCCGACCGGCTCGCGCTCGGTGCACCGGTCGTCCTCAGCGGCTTCCTCGCGCCACGGCGCAAGCAGTCGAAATCGCTCGTGCTGCACGTTACCGACTTCGCTTCGGCGAACCGAACCGACATCCAGACATCGACATAGAGAGAGCAAGCACCATGGCCACCTTCCGCCGCGGTTCCAAGGACAAGAAGCCCCGCCGTCCGTCGCAGAGCGCGCTGTTCAAGCGCAAGAAGTTCTGCCGCTTCACGGCCGAGA
>JAHDYE010000050.1 GCA_023383035.1 Burkholderiaceae bacterium
GACATCCGCGAGTGCATCGGCTGCAACATGTGCGTGTCCAAGTTCAACCAGTGCGGCCAGCTGCAGTGCACGCAGAACCAGACCGCGATGGAGGAATACCGCCGCGGCTGGCACCCGGAGAAGTTCGAGAAGACGAAGAACCCGTGCTCGGTGCTGGTGGTGGGCGCCGGCCCGGCCGGCCTGGAGTGCGCGCGCGTGCTCGGCGAGCGCGGCTACACGGTGCACCTGCGCGAGGCCGAGGCCGAGGTGGGCGGCCATTGGAAGTGGGTGAGCAAGCTGCCGCGCCTGAACGAGTGGAGCCGCGTGATCACCTACCGCCAGCTGCAGCTGGCCAAGATGAAGAACGTCGAGGTGCATCTCGGCGTCGGCAGGATGAGCGCCGACGACGTGCTCGACTACGGCGCCGACCGGGTCGTGATCGCCACCGGCTCGCACTGGCGCACCGACGGCGTCGGCCCCGAGGGCCACATGCCGATCCCCGGCGCCGACGCGTCGCTGTCCTATGTCTTCACGCCCGAGCAGCTCGTCGCCGGCAAGCCGATCGTCGGCGACCGCGTGCTGATCCTCGACGCCGAAGGCCACTTCCTCGGCATCACCTTCGCCGAGATGATGGCCGACATGGGCAAGAAGGTGACCTACGTCACCAACCTGTCGGAGATCGCCGACTACGGCCAGTTCACCCTCGAGGTGCAGAACAACAAGCGCATGCTCAACGAGAAGGGCGTGGCCACGGTGCGCAACCACTGGATCGACAGGATCGAGCCGGGCAAGGTCACGCTCGGCTACATGTACCGCTACGGCGCCGACCTCACCGCGCCCGAGACCGGCTCCGTGCCGCGCCGCCTGAACCCGGGTTCGATCGAGGTCGATGTCGATTCGGTGATCCTGCTCACCTCGCGCCAGTCCGACAACGCGCTGTACCGCGAGCTGAAGGCGCGCCGGGTCGAGTGGCAGAAGAACGGCATCGAGGCGATCTACCAGATCGGCGACTGCAAGGCGCCGATGCAGGCGCTGCAGGCGATGTTCGAAGGCCACCGGCTGGCGCGGGAGTTCGACAGCCCGCACCCGGAGTATCCGCTGCCGTGGATCCGCGAGCGCCAGGTGTGGGGCCACGAAACCTTCCCGAAGCTGGGCGACGCGCGCCCGCGCGCCGAAGTGGACTGATCTCCGTTTCTCCTGCCTGACCGTCCTCCGACGGTCATTGCCGGGCGGGCTCGCCGCCCGCCCGGCGCTTTCGGTTCAACCTCGAAACCCCGACGATGGAAACGCGCGAGCTGTTCTGGGGCCTGTCGTCCTTCGGCACCGCCGCCTTCTACCTGGTCGGCTTCGCGGCCATCGGCGCCTTCCTGTGGGGCATTGCGCGCGCCGTCGCGAAATACCGCCGCGGCCGGCCGTTGCCGGTCGATCTCGACTGGATCGGCGGCGCTCGCCGCCTGCTGGCGGACCTGCTCACGCACCGCACGCTGCGCCGTCGCGACCCCTACGCCGGCGCCGCGCACGCCGCGATCTTCTTCGGCTTCGTGCTGCTGTTCATCGGCACCTCGATCATCACGCTCGAGTACGACATCCTGGAGCCGCTGTTCGGCGTGACGTTCTGGAAGGGGACGTTCTTCCTCGTCTTCAGCCTGGTGCTCGACCTGGCCGGGGTGGCGGTGGCCGTCGGGCTGGCGATGATGATGGTCCGCCGCGGCGCGTTCGGCTTGCCGAAGCTCGACTACGGCCGCGGCTACGCGGGCGAGACGCAGCTGCGCGAGGCGGCGCGGCGCTGGCGCGTCGAGGACTGGATCTTCGCCGTTGCGCTGCTGCTGATCGTCCTCACCGGCTTCTTCCAGGAAGGCCTGCGCCACGCGATGGAGCGGCCGGCCTGGGGCGCCTGGGAGCCGGTCGGCGCCGCGATCGGCGCGCTGCTCGCGGGCCTCGGCGTGGATGCCGCCGACACGTCGCTGCTGCGCGCGTTGAACTGGTGGCTGCACGGCCTGGGCGCGCTGGCCTTCATCGTCGCCCTGCCCTGGTACAAGGCCAAACACATGATCGCGGCGCTCGGCTCGCTGCTGGCGCGCGATCCGCTCGCGCTGCGGCGCCTGCCGCGCGGCGAGGTCGGCACGGCCACGGTCGGCATCGCGGGGATGCCGGATTTCTCGTGGAAGGACATGCTCGACTTCGACGCCTGCACCAAGTGCGGGCGTTGCCACGAAGCCTGCCCGGCGCGCGCCGCCGGCTATCCGTTGAGCCCGCGCGACCTGATCCTCGACCTGCGCCTGCACAACGACCGGGTGCAGGGGCGCGATGACGGCGCGCGGCAGCTGATCGGCGACGTCGTCGATCCCGAGACGCTGTGGTCGTGCCGCAGCTGCGGCGCCTGCATGGAGATCTGCCCGGTGGGGGTCGAGCATCCGGTGAAGATCGTGCAGATGCGACGCCGGCTGGTCGAGACCGACCAACTCGATCCGCTGTTGCGCACGATGCTCGGCACCATCGGCACCTCGGGCAACAGCTTCGGCGAACCGGCGCGCAAGCGTGCGGCATGGACGCGCGAGCTCGAGTTCAGGATCAAGGACATCCGCGAGGAAGCGGCCGAATTCCTGTGGTTCGTGGGCGACCAGGCCTCGTTCGACCCGCGCAACCAGAAAGTCAGCCGCACGGTGGCACGCCTGCTCAAGGCGGGCGGCGTCGATTTCGGCCTGCTGTACGACGGCGAGAGGACGGCCGGCAACGACGTGCGCCGGATCGGCGAGGAAGGCCTGTTCGAGTCGCTGGCGGAGCACAACCTCGCCCAGATGAAGGCGGCCAGGGCCTTCGGCCGCATCGTCACCACCGATCCGCACAGCCTCAACACGCTGCACAACGAGTACCCGGAGTTCGGCGACGTCGCGCCGGTGTCGCACTACACCGAGCTGCTGGTGGAGCTGCTCGAGCGCGGCGCGTTGAAGGTGACCCGGCCGCTCGGCCTGCGCGTGACCTATCACGATCCCTGCCACCTCGGCCGCCTGAACAAGCGCTACGACGCGCCGCGGCGCGTGCTCGAGCTGATCGGCTGCGAGCTGACCGAGATGCCGCGCAACCGCGACAACTCCTTCTGCTGCGGCGCCGGCGGCGGCCGCATCTGGATCCCGGACCGCCCCGGCACGCGCAAGCCCTCCGAGCTGCGCGTGCGCGAGGCGGGCGGGCTCGGCGGCATCGATGTCTTCGTCACCAGTTGTCCCAAAGATCTGACCATGTTCGAGGATGCAAGAAAAACCGCCGGCTTCGAGAAGGACTTCGTGGTCGAGGACATCGCCGACCTGGTCGCCCGCGCGATCGAGCTGGAAGCGATCGACCTGCGCGACCTGCCGAACCTGGCCGAACGGATCACCGCCGCGATCGCCGAGCGCGTCGCTGCGGCGGTCGGCGATCGCATCGACGCGCTGCTGGCCGGCCGCGGGCTCGCCGCGATGGCCGCGGCCGCGCCGGCATCGATCGCCGCGGCCGCTTCGCCGGCGCTGCCGCCCTCGGCAACTGCGCCGGCAAGTGCGCCGGCGACTGCATCGGCAACTGCATCGGCGACAGCGGCTGGAGCCGCGTCGATCGCCGCAGCGGGGCCGACGGCACCGGCGTCCACGGTGCCGGCCTGCGCCTGGAAGATCGACCCGGTGGCGCCGGCTGTCCTGCCGGCGTACGACATCCCGCCGCGCAACGGCGTGCGCATCCTGGTGCCGGTCAAGCAGATCGGCAAGCTCGGCGACGAGTTCGTGTTCGCCGGCGACGGCCGCAGCATTCCCGCCGAGTACTTCGAGTACATGCTCAACGAGTGGGACGACACCGCCCTCGAGCAGGCGCTGAAGACGGTGGAGGCGCTCGGCGGCGGCGAAGTGGTGGTGGTCACCGTCGGTCCGCCGGCGGCCGAGGAAACGCTGCGCAAGGCGCTCGCCAAGGGCGCGCGCAGCCGTGGGCGGGTGTGGGACGACCAGCTGGCCGACGCCGATCCGGTGGCCGTGGCGCGCCTGCTCGCCGGCGTGGCGGTGCACGAGCAGCCCGATCTGGTCATCGCCGGCGCGCAGTCCGGCGACCAGGCCAACGGCGCCACCGGCACCGCCCTGGCGCGCCTGCTCGGACTGCCGCGTGCCGCCTTGGTGGTCGACACGCAGTGGGACGGCAAGGACGCGATGACGGTGACGCGCGAGCTCGAGGGCGGCCTGCTGCACCGGTTCCGCCTCGACACGCCGGCCGTGGTGACGATGCAGACCGGCGCCAACGTGCCGCGCTACGCCACCATGCGGATGATCAAGCAGGCCAGGGACAAGCCGATCGCCGAGGTGGCCGCCGGCACCGCGGAGAGCGCCTTTCGCGCCGCCGCCACGCACCGGATGTTCGTGCCGGCGGCCACGCGCGCGCAGATGCTGGAAGGTGCGCCGGCCGACGTCGCCGCCGCCGTGATCCGCATCGTCCGGGAGAAGATGGGAGCCAAGGCATGAGCGGAATCCTGGTGGTCGCGGAACACACGCGCGGCGTGCTGTCGGACCTGAGCGCGGAGCTGGTGGGCGCCGCCGCGCAGGTGAAGGAGCGGGTCGGCGGCCCGCTGCGCGTGCTGATGGTGGGCGAGCAGCCGGAAGCTTTCGTCGACGCCCTGAACCTGCCGGGCGTGGACGAGATCCTGCTGGGCCGCATCGATGCGCCGCATTTCGACGTTGTCGCCCACGAGGAGGCGGTGCTGGCGGCCGCCGTGCGCAGCGAGCCCGCGCTGGTCCTGGTCGGCCATTCGGCCAATGGCCTGGGCTACGGCGCCGCGCTGGCCGTGAGCCTGGGCAGCGGCTTCGCCGCCGACGTCTTCGGCATCGACGTGGCGGAGAACGGCGTGCGCGCCACCCGCAGCGGCTACGGCAACAAGGTGAACGTCGAGGTCGACTTTCCCGGCAAGCCGGTGGTGGTGCTCACCGTGCGCGGCGCCACCTTCAAGCCGCCGCAAGGCACCGGCACGGCCACCGTGACGCCGCTGGCGCTCGGTCCTGTGCCCGAACGCGGCCGCTACCGCCACGAGGGCTACGTCGAGGCGCCGTCGGCCGGCGTGGACATCGGCAAGGCCGAGTTCATCCTGTCGATCGGACGCGGCATCCAGGACGAGAAGAACGTGCCGCGCTTCGCCGCGCTGGCGCAGAGGATCGGCGCCACGCTCGGCTGCTCGCGCCCGATCGCCGATTCCGGCTGGCTGCACAAGGCTCACCAGGTCGGCCTCACCGGCAAGGTGGCGGCCAACTGCAAGCTCTACATCGCGCTGGGGATCTCGGGTGCGGTGCAGCACCTGCACGGCATGAAGCACATCGAGACCATCGTCGCGGTCAACACCGACGCCAACGCGCCGATCTACAACGTGGCGACCTACGGCTGCGTGATGGACGTCTTCGAGTTCGCCGACGCGCTCGAGCAGGCCAGCGACGCCATCACCGCCTGACGCGGGTGCTGCGCCATCGCATCGACGATGCAGTTCTGCATTGCTTGATCGCCGTCAATGCCCGCTGTCCGCTGTGAGATCGCAATAGAAAGATAGAAAAAACAGGCCGCCGCCGGTTTCGGCGGCGGCACGGGGGAGACGGCAGGGTTCTTGCTTCGGCGCCGGGTGGAACGGCGGCGCCGGCGCGCCGAATCGGGTTCCGCAATCCCGGTGGACGTGGCGCGACATGCTTGGCGAAGAACTCTACGGCTCTGCTCCGGTCATCCTGCTGACGTTCGGCGAGGATCGGGCCATCGTCGACTGCAGCCGGACGGCGGCAGCGGTGCTCGGCGTGCCCGAAAGGCGCACCGTCGACGAGATCGTCGACGCCGACGGGGCGCGAACGCTGGACGACCTGATGCACGCCCTGCGGCCCGATGCCGCGCCGGCGTCGTGCGTGTTGACGCTGTACCGGCGCGACGGCGGGCGCATGACGGTGGCGGCGCTGGTCGACAAGCTCGCGCCCGGAGGCGGCGCCGCGCTGCTGCGCGTCACCGCGCTGCACGCGCCGCAACAGCAGCCCTGGCTGGCCGAGCTGGCGGAATCCGAGGCCCTGCTGCGCCGCTTCGTGCAGATCTCGTCGGAAGCGATGTGGTGCATCGAGTTCACCGAATCGGTCGACCTGGCCCTCGGCGATCACGAGATCATCCGCCAGGTGTTCGAGAACGAATGTCGCTGGCGCCTGTGCAACGAAGCGATGGCGCGGATCTACGACCTGCCGCCGGGGCTCGACTTCAACAAGCAGCCGGTGTCGCTCTACTTCCGGCGCAATCCCGAGAACGAAACCTTCATCCGCCAGATCATCGAGTCGAACTTCGCCGTCGACAACGTCCTGAGCATCGACACCCGGCACGACGGCACGCCGCTGTACATCGAGAACACCGCGCGCGCCGACATCCAGGGGGGCCGCCTGCTGCGGCTGTGGGGCACGGTGCGCGACATCACCGGCTACCGGCAGATGCACAACCGCCTGGCCCAGACCGCGCAGGACGTGGGCAGCATCCTCGGCGCGGTGCCCGACGCGATCCTGGTGATCGACCGCAACCGCCAGCTGCTGGCGGTGAATCCTTCGTTCGAGACGCTGTTCGGCTGGAGCCCGCACCAGTTCCTGGGCCGCGACATCCAGCCGATCGTCGACCTCGAAGCGCCGCTGCCGGGCGGCCGGCGCTGGTACGGCGTCGATCGCCAGCGCTGGATCACCGAAGTGCGCATGCCGGGCGGCGCTGCGCTGCTGTGCGACGTGCAGAGCGCGCCGATCGGCGACGAGGCGCCGGACCGCTTCGTGCTGACGCTGCGCCCGGCGCATGCCGCCGACTCGGCCGCGACGGCGAACGCAACATGACCGTTCCTCGCCAGCGCACGATTCCAGGGAGACGGAATTGAAGTTCGTGAACCTTCCCGAAGGCCTCGCTTCCTCGTCCAACGCCGACCTGGAACTGCTCTTCGCCGACGAGCGCTGGCGCACGCTGGGCGACATGATCCCGGACGGCCTCATCCTCGTCGACCGCCTCGGCACCGTCCGCTACATGAACTCGGCGGCCGAGAGCATCAACGAGGTGGCGCGTGCCAGCATCGTCGGTCGTCCTCTGGGCAGCTTCGTCAAGCAGTCGCGGCTGAACTGCGCGGACCTGCTGGATGCCTTCGCGCGCGGCGGGCGCATCAACAAGGTGGTCACCGATGCCGAGGGCCGCGGCTACGCGTTCGCCACGCGCTGCCATCGCCAGTGGAACGGCGAAACCAACTGCTTCCTGATCATCCAGCGCAACCTCATGGTGCTCGCCCGCATCGCCAGCCGCGGCGGTGCCGATCCGGCGCTGGCCGGCGCTCCGATCGCGGACAATCCGGCTGCCGAGCGCGAGCCGGTGATCATCGGCGACGCCACCACGTCCATCCTGACCCGCGGCCTGCGCGCCATCGCGATGGGCAGCCGCCTGCTGATGCTGGGCGAATCGGGCGTCGGCAAGACCGAGCTCGCCCGCCTGCTGCACCGCCGCTCCGGCCCGCCGGAGCGGCCGTTCGTGCATGTCAACTGCGGCTCGATCCCGGAATCGCTGTTCGAGTCGGAGATGTTCGGCTACGAGCGAGGTTCGTTCACCGGCGCATCCACGCGCGGCAAGAAGGGTCTGATCGAAGCCGCCGACGGCGGCACGCTGTTCCTGGACGAGGTGGGCGAAATTCCGCTCCAGTGCCAGGCGAAGATGCTGCAGGTGCTCGAGGAAGGGGTCATCCAGCGCGTCGGCGCGACCGCGCCGCGCCGGCTCGGCCTGCAGGTGATCGCCGCCACCAACCGCGACCTGCGCGGCCTGGTGGAGCAGGGCTGCTTCCGCCGCGACCTGTTCTACCGCCTGAGCGTGATCACGCTGCACCTGCCGCCGCTGCGCGAGCGGCCCGAGCTGATCGCCCCGCTGCTGGAGCGCTTCCTCGCCGACGCCAACCGCCGCCGCGCAACGCCGCTGAAGCTCGACCCCGCCTGTCGGCGCCGCCTGGAGCAGTACCCGTACCCGGGCAACATCCGGGAAATGCAGAACATCGTCGAGCATCTCGCGGTGGTGTGCGACCACCTCGCTGCCGAAACGGATCTGCCCTTCGACGAGCTGGTGCGCACCCTGGATCCCCCGATGCTGCCGGCTGCCGCGCCATGCCAGGAGCTGGAGCCCGAGCTGCCCGCCGCCTTCCCGAGCAGCTTCGATCTGCGCGATGCCGTGCGCAAGTACGAATCGCGCCTGATCGAAGTCGCCATCAAGCGCACGGGCAGCAAGCGCAAGGCCGCCGAGCTGCTGTGCGTGGACATTGCCACCGTGGTGCGCAAGAGCAAGGTCGCAACCTCCGAGCTCGAGTCGTAGCCGGGTCATGGCGCGCGGGCATGCAGCGGCATCGTCGACGCTGATGAGAAATCGCAGCGGCGCAGCGGCGGCGCGACCACGCTCGCGCGCATTAGTCGTTGATAGTTATCCCGTTTTCCCGGCAACGGGCAGCGCGACGAGGCGCTGGCACATTGCTTGCATCGCACCGCCGAATGCCTGGAGCGAAGGCGCATCGGCATGCGTGGCGCGACGCGGTCGATCTCCCGCTCCGGCTCATCCGAACCTGTTCATACGGAGGAGCTTCACATGAGCGATGCGAAACGCTGGCACGAGCTGGCCGCCGGGATCAAGCCCGAAACCCGTCTGTTCATCGACGGCAAGTTCGTCGATGCCGTCGACGGACAACGCTTCACCACCTTCGATCCGGCTACCGGCCGGCCGATCGCCGAGATGGTGCGCGGCAACGCCAGGGACGTCGATCTCGCGGTGAAGGCTGCGCGCCGCGCCTATCGCGGCGGCGCCTGGTCGCGCATGGCGCCGCGGGCGCGCATGGACGTGCTGTATCGCCTCGCTCGCCTGATGGAGGAGCACGCCGACGAGTTCGCGCTGCTCGACTGCCTCGACATGGGCAAGCCGATCACCGAGCTCACCACCGGCGACGTGCCGTTCTCGGTGCTCACCTTCCAGTACTTCGCCGAAACCATCGACAAGATCGAGGGCACGGTGACCAGCACCGATCCGGGCGCGCTGCACATGATCGTGCGCGAGCCGCTGGGCGTGGTCGCCTGCGTCACGCCGTGGAACTACCCGCTGATGATGGCGGCATGGAAGGTGGCGCCGGCGCTGGCCGCCGGCAACTCGGTGATCCTCAAGCCCGCCGAGCAGAGCCCGATGAGCGCGCTGCTGCTGGCGCGCCTGTGCGCCCAAGCCGGCGTGCCCGACGGCGTGTTCAACGTGGTCAACGGCTTCGGCGAGGACACCGGCCGCGTGCTGGGGCTGCACATGGACGTGGACAAGGTCGCGTTCACCGGCTCGACCGAGGTCGGCAAGCTGATGATGGTCTACGCGGGCCAGTCGAACATGAAGAAGGTGACCACCGAGTGCGGCGGCAAGAGCCCGCAGATCGTGATGGCCGACGCCGACCTCGATGCCGCGGTCACCTACGCGGTCAACGGCATCTACACCAACCAGGGCGAAGTCTGCAGCGCCGGCTCGCGCCTGCTGGTGCAGGAATCGCTGTACGACGCCTTCGTCGACCGGTTCGCCGCCGAGGCGCAGCGCTTCCAGCCGGGCGACCCCCTCGATCCGGCCACCACGATGGGGCCGCTCGTCACGCCTGAACAGCAAAAGCGCGTGCTCGGCTACATCGAGTCGGGCAAGGAGGAGGGCGCCCGGGTGGTGATCGGCGGCGGCCGTCCGGCCGGGCTCGATGCCGGCAACTACGTGCAGCCGACGCTGTTCAGCGGCGTCCGGCAGACGATGCGGATCGCGCGCGAGGAGATCTTCGGTCCGGTCGGCGCGGCGATCCCGTTCAAGACGGCCGAGGACGCCGTCGCGATCGCCAACGACACCATCTACGGCCTCGCCTCGTCGATCTGGACGCGCGATCTCAACACCGCGCACCGGATGGCGCGCGACATCGAAGCCGGCATCGTCTGGATCAACTGCTACGAACACGGCGACATGACGCAGCCCTGGGGCGGCTACAAGCAGTCCGGCCAGGGTCGCGACAAGTGCTTCGAGACGATGCTCAACCATATGCAGACCAAGTCGGTCTGGATCAACCTGGGTTGAGAACGAGAGGGGAGCGAGGAGACGACGATGACCAGAACGATCGACGCCAAGGGGTGCCCGCGCGCCCGCCAGCCGGGGCCCGCGACATGAAGAACCTGCGCAGCCTCATGCCGGAGAACTGGGGCCTGCTCCTGGCGGCATTCGCTTCCGCCTACGGCGTCGGCCTGCTGGCCCTGCTCGCGCTGCCGTTCCTGGTCAGCGCGGTGATCAACGACCTGCATCTGGACGAGGCGCAGGCGGGCCTGCTCATGTCCGCAGAGTTCCTGTTCACGATGGTGTCGTCGCTGCTGGTCGCGCCGGCGATGGGCCGCGCGCCGCGCCGCACGCTGGCGCTGGCCGGCGCGGTGGTCGCGATCGCCGCCAACGTGGTCTCGGCCTCGATCCAGGACATCTATCTGCTGGCGACGGTGCGCTGCATCGCCGGCGTCGGCGCCGGGCTGTGCCTGGCCTGCGGCAATGCGTGCGTGTCCAGCGCCCAGCGCCCCGACCGCATCGCCGGGCACATGAACATCCTGTTCGTCGCGCTGATGATCGGCGTGATGCTCGGCTTTTCCAGCACGATGACCCGCTACGGCCTGGCCGGCCTGTACTACGCGACCGCGATCACGCAGGCGGCGATGCTGCTGTTCATCCTGCCGATGCCGCAGCGGCCCGCGATCGTCCATGCCGAGCAGCACGAAGCCGGCTCCGCGCGCAGCCTGTTCTCGGGCACGGCGTTGTGCATGATGATGACCATGTTCCTGTTCTCTGCCCGCGACACCATGGGCTGGGCCTTCGTCGAACGCGTCGGCGTCAAGGTGGGCTACGACAGCGAAGCGCTCGGCCTGCTGTTCTCGCTGCAGGCCTTCGTCGGCCTGGTCGGTCCGCTGCTGGCGGCCCTGATCGGCGGGCGCTTCGGCCTCGGCAAGCCGGTCGTCATCGGCATTCTCCTGACCGGCGCGGTGAGCCTCGGCTACGTGCTGGGCGAACACTCGGTGGCGATGTACACCGTGTCGGTGATGCTGATCGCGATGACGTACTTCTACGCGCTCGCCTACCTCACCGCGCTGGCCGCCGCGCTCGACCGGCAGGGGCGCATCGCCGCCGCGGCCGGCAGCTTCCTCACGCTCGGCATAGCCGTCGGTCCGGCCGTCTCCGGCATGCTGGTGGCCAGCGGCGGATACACCTACGTCGGCTGGGGGATCGCGTTGATCGTGCTGCTGACCTTGCTCTTCGCGCTCGTTCCGCTCGGCGCCTTCCGCGAGCAGCACCGTCGCGCCGCCCAGGTGCCCGCCTATACGCCGTACTGACGCTCGCTCCCCGCCGTTTCGCGCGTCGGCCCGGCCGGCGCCGCCGGCGGCGCAGCGCCTCGGCCGGGCGTGCGCGGCCTCGCGTTCACGGCCGCCTGGCGGCGTCGATCACCACGCCCTGCATCGAGAACAGCGCCGGCCGGGCGGCGCCATCGACCGCGACGGCGGTGAGCGCCCGCTGGTCGTCGCGCAGCGATACCCTGAAGCTCGCGCCGTCGTCGTCGCTGCGCATCACCAGCCCGTCCAGGCCGACGGCAACGATGCCGCCGTCGGGGAACTGGCGCATCGCCGTGATCGAGCTCTTCGCCCCCGTCGCCACTTCCTTCCAGGTCTCGCCCGCGTCGAGGCTGCGATAGACCCGGCCCTGCAGGCCGCCGAGCAGCAGCACGCCGCTTCTCGAAGCGGTGCCGGCCCAGAAGGTTCCCTTGCTGCCGGTCTCGATCGGGCGCCACGTGGCGCCGCCGTCGGCAGACTTGTAGACCAGGCCGCGTTCGGCGGCGATGAACACGTTGCCGCGCTCGTCGGCGAACAGCTTGAACAGGTTGCGGTCGGCCTGGCCCGATCCGTCGGGCGGCGGCACCTGCGCCGTGCTCCAGGTGCGCCCGCCATCGACGGTCCTCAGCATCAGCGACCACAGCCCGACCGCGTAGCCGGTTCGTGCGTCCTTGAACCACACCGAGAACAGCGGCTGGTCGGAAGCGGTGTCTTCGCGCTGCAGCGTCCACGTCTCGCCGCCGTCGGCGGTGTGCAGGATCACGCCCCAGTGCCCGACCGCCCAGCCGTTGCGCGCGTCGACGAAGCTCACCGCGGTGAGCGTGGCGCGCGTCGGCACCGTCGTTGCCTGCCGGTACGTCGCGCCGCCATCGTCGGACAGCAGCACCATGCCGCGGTCGCCGACCGCGACCAGCCGCTCGCCGGCGCGCGCCGCATCCAGCAGCAGGTTGCCGGCCGGCACCGCGAGCCGTGCCGCCGGCCGCTGGGTCAACGCCGCCGGCGCGGCCGCGGCGCCCTGCGCCCAGGCGCCGCAAGCGGCGAGCAGGACGGCGAGCACGGCCGCCTTCGCGATCTTCGAATCCTTCTTCATCGTCGTGGCCGTTTCAGTGCTGGAGGATGCCGGGCACGCGCACCGGTCCGCGGCGCGGGAACACGCGCTCGAGCACGACGGCGAACGCCGGCAGCGCCGTCATCGCCATCACCAGGTTCACCATGAACATGAAGGCGAGCAGCTTGCCCATGTCGGCCTGGAACTTCAGTTCGGAGAACGCCCAGGTGGCCACGCCGATCGCCAGCGTGATCGCGGTGAAGATCGTCGCCATGCCCACCTCGAGGATGGAGAACTCCAGCGCCCGGACGATGTTGCGCCCATCCGCGAGATGGATCTGCAGCCGGTTGTAGATGTAGAACGCGTAGTCGACGCCGATGCCCACCGCCAGCACCATCACCGGCAGGGTTGCCACCGTCAGGCCGATCTCGAACTCCTTCATGAACCAGTAGCCGATGAACGTCGCCACGGTGAGCGGCAGGCAGCACGCCAGCACCGCGCGCAGGTCGCGATACGCCAGCAGCACCAGGATGGCGATCGCCGCGTAGACGTACAGCATCATCGGCAGCTCGCTGCGCTCCACCTCGTCGTTGATCGCCGCCAGCACGCCGGCGTTGCCCGAGGCCAGGCGCACCGTGATGCCGTCGAGGCGCTCCTCGGCGCGGAACGCCTTCACCGCCTCGACCACGCGGTTGATCGTGGTGGCTTTGTGGTCGGTGAGGTACAGGTGCACCGCGGTCATGCTGCAGTCGCTGTTCACGTAGCCGCGATTGCGGGCGATCTCGGTGGCCAGGCCGGCGAAGTTGCCCGGATCGATCGGCACCACCGCCATCTTCGGGCTGCCCTCGTTGTAGCCCTGGCTGTAGGTGCGCAGCTCGCGCGCGAACGACTTCACCGCCTGCACGCCGGACAGATGCTCCACCTGGGCGACGAAGTCGTCCTGGTATTTTCCGATGGCCACGTTCTCGCACGATTCGGCCGGTGCTTCGAACACCACGGTCAGCCAGTCCAGGCCCAGGTCGTAGGCGCCGGCGATCGCCAGCGCGTCCTGGTTGAAGCGCGCCTCCGGGCGCAGCTCGGGCGCCCCGGGCTGCACCGTGCCGACCACGCGGTCGCGGCTCTCGAACACCGCGACGGCGAAGATCGCCACCGTCAGCCCGACGACGATGACGGCGTTGCGCGGCTCTGCCACGCGCGCGAGCCCGCGCAGCCACTGCGAGCGACGCTCGCGCTTGAGCATCGCCTTGTCGGCGTAGTCTTTCGTGAAATCGAAGTACGACGCCGCCACCGGCAGCATGACCAGGTTGGTGACGATCTTGTAGCCGACGCCGATCGACGAGATCACCGCCAGCTCCTTCACCATCGGGATCGGGATCAGCAGCAGCGTCACGAACGACACGAAGGCGGTGACCAGCGCCAGCGTGCCCGGGATGAGCAGGCCGGCGAAGCTCAGCCGGGCCGCTTCCGCGGTGCTCTTGCCATGGGCGATTTCGCGCACGATGAAGTTGATCTGCTGCACGCCGTGCGAGACCCCGATCGCGAACACCAGGAACGGCACCAGCACCGCCAGCGGATCGAGGCCGTAGCCCAGCAGCCGCAGCGTGCCGAACTGCCACACCAGCGACGCCAGCGACGTCGCCACCGGCAGCAGCGTCAGGCGCACCGAGTGGCAGTACCAGTACACCGCCAGCGCGGTGAGCAGCAGCGCCACCAGGCAGAACTCGAGCACCGCCGCGGCACCATCGGCGATGTCGCCGATCTGCTTGGCGAAGCCGATGATCTGGACCTCGAAGTCGGCATCCTCGAACGGGCGGCGCAGCTTCTCCTCGAGCACGCGGTTGTACGCGGCGTAGTCGAGGTGGTTGCCCTCGGCGTCGACCTCGCCGATCTCGGCGGTGATCATCGCGCTGCTCTGGTCGCGCGCGACCAGCGTGCCGATGTAGCCGCCCTGGCTGGCCGCGCGCTGGATGCGGTCGATCGCCTGCGGCGTGAGCGCATCCACCGTCAGCGTGCCGGGAATGATGGGCTCGGCGCGAAAGCCCTCCTCGGTGATCTCGTTGACGAAGCTGTTGGGCGTCCACAGCGACTGCACGCCCAGGCGATCGACGTTGGGCAGGAAGATGACCGCCTGCGTGACGTCGTACAGCCGCGCCAGCGCCGGCTTGGTCCAGATCGTGCCGTGCTTCGCCTTCACGACCACGGTCAGGCGGTTGGCGCCGAACAGCTGGTCGCGGTATCGATGGAAGGTGTCGACGTATTCGTGCCCGACCGGCAGCTGCTTCTCGAAACCGGCCTCCATCCGCAGCTGGATGCCGAACCAGCCCATCACGACGGTGAGCGCGCCGAGGGCGATCAGCACCGCCCGTCGTTGTCCGAACAGGAAGCGTTCCAGCTTTTTTACCATGCCGCCCAAGATAGCCTGCCTATGCTACATGGACGCTCCCCGCGCCGGCATTGGCCGGGGAGCGTCCGGTTCGGAGACGGCGGTGCGGCGCGACCGGACCGGAACCGGCGGGCACGACGGCAGCAGCCGGAACGTCGCTGCCGGTCAGAAGTGGCGCGAGACGAAAGCGCCGAAGAAGTCGCGGTCCTTGTAGTACTGGCGCTCGGGATCGCTCTTGCCGCCGAAGTAAGTGGCGAAGTTGATGCCCGCCTGCCAGTTCCCGGCGTTCTCGTTGAACAGCACGTAGAAGTTCGCCGCCTTGGCGCCTTTCAGGTAGGGCACGGCGAAGTTCGGTGTATCGCCCGACACCGCGTGGACGAAGGTCACGCCGGGAATCATCTGCCAGCCGGGGATGACCGTGCCGTCGTAGAACACGTTGAAATCGACGATGTAGCCCCACGAGGTCGCGGTGCCCCCGCCCTTGGCGATCGGCGCCAGCGGATCGCTGCGGTCGAGGAAGATGAAGTAGCCGGGCGCCGGCACCTGATCGACCTGCACCCCTTCGATGGTGCGCGTGATCCGCTTGTTCCGGTTGATGCCCGGATAGTGGGCGACGACGCCCTCCACCGAGATGAAGCCGGTGTCGGCACCCAGCAGGTCGAGCACCGCACCGTGATCGCTCGGCGTCAACTGCAGCATGCCGGTCAGGTGCATCTGGTACTTGTCGTTCTCGACGTATTGGGGGCAGTTCGTCACTGCCGCCATGTTGGTGTTGGCGTCCAGAGGCCCGCCGGCGTTGTAGCACGCCGACAGCGTCACCGCGTCCTTCGGCCGGTACGACAGCTCCCAGCCCACCGCCCAGTTGCCCAACGGGAAGTTGGCGCTGACGCCGTACAGGTTCCGTTTCTCGAGGAACTGCCAGCGGTACTCGGCACCGCCGACCAGGTTGAGCACCGGCATCGTGTCGTGGTACTGCATGTAGTAGACGCCGAGATCGAGCGCGGTGTTGCGGGGTTTCCAGTGCATCGACAGGCCGTACTGGTTGCCGTTGCCGGGCTCGATGTCGCGGCCGACGGGAGCGGCGAAGTCGCCGGTGTCGTTGATCGCCGCATCGCCCTGGGCAGCCGAGTACCGGCGCAACCCCAGCCGCGACGCCTGGTCCCGGCCGGTGACGTTGAAGTTGGTGCCGTCGAACGACACCGACTCGCGCCCCTTGCCGTAGTAGTCGGCCACCGACCAGTAGCCGCCCACCGGCGCGTAGCGCGTCTTGTTCCAGCGGAACTGGTAGTAGGCCTCGAGGTTCAGGCCGGCGCCCAGCGTGCTGGCGAAGCTGACCATCGGCGCCGGCAGCACCGCTTCCTTCAACTGGGTGCCCGGCACCAGCAGGCGCTGGAAGTCGAGCGCGTTGGTCTGGTTGATGCCGCCGATCGCGAACAGGCTCTCGCCCCAGTTGATCACCTGGTTGCCCAGCCGTACCCGGCCGTTCTGGTCGCCGATCTTCAGGTCCTTGCTCACCCACAGGTCGAGCAGGCGCACGTCGTTCACGATCTGCTGCCGGGCTGCGCTGGACAATTCGGTACGGGCCGTGTCGTCGGCCTTGAAGTCGTGCAGCCAGGTGCCGCGACCCATGAAGGTCCAGCCGTCGGGCGCTTTCATCACCAGCTCATGGGTGCCCTTCAGGTACGCGGTGAAGAAATCGCCCTTGCGATAGTTGAGGTTGCCGTTGTCGCCCGCCGACCACTGGGCGGTGTTGGCCCGCCCCCCGCACGAAGTCGTCGGATCGCCGGTCAGCGAACACGACGGATCCTGTGCCCGTACCCCGATCCCGGTGGTGATGGTGGAGTCCAGCGAACCCTGGATGTCGCCCATCTCGAACCGGAACGCCTGCGCCGGCGGCGATGCCGCCGCCGCCACCATCGAAACCGCCGCGCTCGCTACCACACTGCATGTCTTGCGTTTCATCGGATTGTTCCTCCCCCTCTGGACCAGCAGATCGTTTGGTTTCGTTTCGCCGCCGCGCGCGATCGGTGCGCGCGGCGTCGCCGTCAGCGCGCACTGATCGCGCGCAGGCTCTCGGCGGTGTAGAAGCTGTCCTTGAACTGGGGCAGGTCGCCAGGCTCGGCGTAGAAGCGCAGGTCCTTGCCGCCGCCGGAGACGTTCGAGTCGGTGACGTAGCGGCCGCTGATCAGGTCGTGCAGGAAGTAGCCGGCGGTGTTGCTGCAGGCGCCCAGTTCCCAGATCGGGATGACCGAGCTCTCCTTGTGGCGCCACAGGCCGCCGTTGGTGTCGTAGTCCTCGCCCGCCACCGCCAGCCAGGTGTCCTCGTCGAAATAGAACACTTTCTTCGAGGCGCTATGGCGCACGCCGTCCTTCACGGTTCCCTCGACGACCCAGACGCGATGCAGCTCGTAGCGGCGGGCGTCGCTGTCCATGAACGGCTGCTGCACGCCCTGCTCCTTCAGGTTCGGGTCGAGCATGCTGAAGTTGTTGTACTGGACGTACATCTCTTTCTTGCCCACGATCTTCCAGTTGAAGCGATCCGGGTTGCCGTAGAACAGGAAGATCGAATCGTTGGGAAACTGGTTCTCGAATCCGATGATCGGCGTGTCGTAGGCGTAGTTCGGCAGGCGACGCACCCTGCGCTGGCCGGTGAAGTAGTAGAACGACTCGACGTCCTTGTTCATGTAGATGGTCTGCACGATCCCCTGGCCGGCCAGCGCCACGGGCTCCTGGAACGCGTAGTAGAAGCCCTGGTGAACGTAGTTGACGTCCTTCGGCGACATCGTGCCTTTGCGGCCCCAGGGGTAGTAGGCGACCTGGTTGAAGCGGTTCGCCACGCCGCTCGTCGTGCCCGGGCGCGGCGACACCGATGCCAGCGCGCTGTCGGTGATCACGCCGACGCCCTGGTAGCGCATCATGTAGTTCCACATCACCTCGATGCCGGCCTGCGGAATCGGGAACGGCACCCCCGGCAGCGTGGCTTCCTCGAGCGACCAGCCGTCGGCCGCGATCTTCGCCGTCTTGGCGCCTTTCCTCGTGTTCTCGAGCACGAAGTCCGGGAACGAGCACTCGCGGTGCGACGGATACACGCGCATCTCGTAGCCCTTCAGCTTCTTGACCATCTCCACCTGGCCGGGGCTGAGCCTGCTCGCGTGCTGGTCGACGTTCGAGGCGTTGATGGTGAACAGCGGCTTGTCGTCCTTGTGCTTCCAGAAGTCGCCGCGGCGCTTGCCGTAGGACCACTCTCCCTGGGCCTTCGCGGTCGCGCCGCTCCACGCCGGAATGGAGCCGTCCTTGTTTGCCTCGCGCTGCGCGCCGACCGGTGTCAACTCCTTGCCGAGCTTGGCCAGGTCGGCATCGCTGACCGCAGCGCTGAGACTCGAGACGGCGAGCAGACTCGCCGCCGCGCAAGATGCCAGTGATCGTCTTTTCATGTCGCCTCGCTCCTTCCGTTCGCGTTTCGATCGTGGTCCGGCCCGGCTGCACCGGCGCCGGCCGAACGATGCGTTTCGGGACAAAAGCAATTCCCGTGCCACACCTTCTAACGCTTTGTTTTCTCGTTTTTCATGCGCGCGCCGGCAATGTCGGGTCACGCGATTGATGCGCCTTTGCAGCCATTCGGAAAGGCGACGATGCGCGCTTGCATCGATCGCGGCGGTCTCGGGTCCGCGTCGTGTGCTGTGCGTGCGGACCGGTGGGGGGGGGGGCCCCCGCGCCCGCAACGCCACCCCCACACCCGGCCCCACCCGGTGTTGTGCACCGCCGGGCGGACCGAGCCCACCACGCCGCGCGTGGCGCGTCCGAGTCCCCGGCATCCGGTCACGATGAGGTCGGCGCCCTCCGATGCAGCGACATCGACGATGCTGCGCCGCGGGTCGCCGACCACCACTTTCCCTTCGGCGCGAATGCCGCGATCGAACAGGCGCGCTACCGCGTCGTCGACCGAGCGCCGTGCCGCGGCCAGTTCCGTGGGGTCGGCCTCCACCGCATCGCCTTTGTCGTCGAGCGCCGGGCCGCTGTCGACGATGCCGACGACCAGCACGTCTGCATTTTCGCGATCGAACCACGACAAGCGATCGAGCGCGCGCTCGGCTTCGTTCGAACCATCGAAAGCAACCACGATCTTCAGCATTGCCTTGTCGTCCACGGGTTTCGCGCCATCGCGGGAAAGGTGATGGGCCGCGGTATTCAAGCAATAACCTTGCCAAGCGGACCGTCGGCTTGTTCACGTTCGCGGGCGGGCGGTCCGGCATTCACGGCAGCGCCTTGCGGCCCCGGCCCTGCCCGGCAAAGGCGGTTGCCTTGACCCAGGTCAAGGCCACATATAGTGTCTGGACCATAGCCTCGACTCTACCCATAGAGTCCATGATCCGGAGGCCCCTCGATGCACGCACCCGCCGCCGTCACCTTGCCGACGCACGTCGTCGAGCGCAGCGGGCAACGCGCACCGTTCGATCGCCGCCGCATCGAGTCCGCGCTCGCGCGCGCCGGCGCGGCCACCGGCGAGTACGGCGCCGACGAGGCGGCGCTGCTCGCCATACAGGTGGTCAAGGTGCTGATCCACCGCTTCCGCGGCCAGGCGCCCACCATCGAGCAGATCCAGGACGTGGCCGAGCACACGCTGATCGCCGCCAACCACCTGAAGACCGCGCGTGCCTACATCGTCTATCGCGAACAGCACGCGCGGCTGCGCGAGGACGGCAAGACGCTGGTCGACGTCGAGTCCTCGATCAACGAGTACCTCACGCGCGCCGACTGGCGCGTGAATGCCAACGCCAACCAGGGCTACTCGCTGGGCGGGCTGATCCTGAACGTGGCCGGCAAGGTCACCGCCAACTACTGGCTGTCGCATGTCTACTCGCCGGCGATCGGCGAGGCGCACCGCAACGGCGACATCCACATCCACGACCTCGACATGCTGAGCGGCTACTGCGCCGGCTGGTCGCTGCGCATGCTGCTGCACGACGGCCTGAACGGCGTGCCCGGCAAGGTCGAGGCGGGCCCGCCGCGCCACATGTCGTCGGCGGTCGGGCAGATCGTCAACTTCCTCGGCACGCTGCAGAACGAGTGGGCCGGCGCGCAGG
>JAHDYE010000051.1 GCA_023383035.1 Burkholderiaceae bacterium
CTTCGGCGCGGTGCGCGCGCTCGCCGCCGCCGACGTGCGCATCGGCTACGCGCTCGGCATCCACCCGCTGTACGTCGATCGGGTCGACGACGAAGCGCTGGCGCAACTGCGCGCCGCGCTGGAGTCGTCGATCGACGATCCGGCGTTGCTGGCGGTGGGCGAGATCGGGCTCGACTTCTTCGAGGCGGGGCACGACCGCGCGCGCCAGCAGCGCTTCTTTCGTGCGCAGCTCGGGCTGGCGCGCGAGTTCGGCCTGCCGGTGTTGATGCACGTGCGCCGCGCGCAGGACACGATCCTCAAGCACCTGCGCGATGCGCGGCCGCCGGGCGGAATCGCGCACGCGTTCAACGGCAGCCTGCAGCAGGCCGGCCAGTTCCTCGGCCTGGGCATGGCGCTCGGCTTCGGTGGCGCGATGAGCTACTCGCGCGCGCTGCAGCTGCACCGGCTGGTGCGCGAGCTGCCGCCCGAGGCCCACGTGCTGGAGACCGACGCACCCGACATCCCGCCCGAATGGATCTCGCCCATGCGCTCCGGGGTCTCGCGCCCGCCCTCCGGGGTCTCGCGCCCGCCCTCGGAGGTTTCGCGCCCGCACTCCGGGATCGCGCGCCCGCGCAACGAGCCGGCGCAGCTCGCGCGCATCGCGCGCGCGTTCGCCGAACTGCGCGACGAGCCGCTGGAGACCATCGCGACGCGCACCGCGGCCAACGCCTGCCGTGCGATGCCGCGCCTGACGGCGCTGCTCGCGCGCGCGGCCGGCGGATAGCCGCTTCAGACCTGCTTCAGCTCCACCCAGTGGCTGCCCAGCGCCATCGGCTGCGGCCACGGCAGCATGGCCGCCGGCTGCTGCGGATGCCAGCGCCCGATGCCTTTCGCGCCCGCGATCACGACACCGCCCGCCGCGAGCGGCGTGGGGGTGAGCGCGCCCGCTTCCTGCATGCGCGCGATCACGGTGAGCTGCGCCGGCTGGTCGTGACGCCACCACAGCGCCCGCTGCGCCTGCTGGCAGCTCACGACGAAGCCGCCCACGACGGCCGCGATGTCGCCCGCGTAGCCGCCGCCGTCGGCGGCGCGCGTGGGCATCCGCAGCTCCCGGCCGTCCCAGGCGGCGAACACCGGCGCCTCGGCGCGGCGCGCCGGATCGTCGTGCTCGGCCTGCAGCGCCACGCCGAGCAGCGGCCGGTCCAGGCCGGGCAGCGTGTTCCAGGCGATGTGGCGCAGGCTCAGCCGCCGGTCGGGCAGCCGCCACTGCCCGCGCAGCGCGCCGTTGCGCCCGTCCAGCAGCACCAGCGACGAATCCATGGTGGAGACGTCGCGCTTGCGGTCGTCGGGCGTGCGCACCACGCCGCCGTTGGCGATCACCAGGTGACCGTCGGAATCGAGCAGCATCTGGTGCGGATCGGTGCCGTGGCAGCGCCACTCGTCGAGCTTGCGCAGCGTGTGCCGGTCGCGCACGCTGATCCAGCCTTCGCCGCTGTGCGGATCGAATTCGCTGGTCAGCAGCGCGCTGTCGTCCGCGCTGGCCACCAGGTGACCGGCGAAGCGCCGGCCGCCGGGTTCGTCGGCGAGCGACACGGTGCGCATCGGCTGGCCCTGCGCATCGAGCTTCCACAGCCACGTGCCCTGCCGGAACGCGACGGCCACCACGCCACCGTCGGCTTCGGCCAGCAGGCCGTGACCGCGGCCGGGCGCCTGGTGCGCGGCGCGCACGCGCACCGTTCGTCCTTCCCAGTCGACGTCGAGGATGCCGATCTGCTGCGGGTCATCGGGTGAAGCGCCGCGCCAGGTGGTGGCGAGACGGCACACCGGGGAAGCGGCCGGCGCGGCGGGCGATGCGCCCGCCGGGGCGCGCCCCGCTGCGTCGTCGTCCGCGGCCGGCGCCGTGACCGGCACGGCCGCGAGAGCGCCGGCCAGCGAGCCGAGGAGAAAGTCGCGTCGCTCCATCGGGTCCTCCGTTCAGAAGCGGTAGGCCACCGTCGCCTGCAGCGTGCGCGGCTGCCCCGGGATGTAGTGGCCCCGGTACAGGAAGTCCGCGTAGTGCTTGTCGGCGACGTTGAACAGGTTGAGCTTGAACGTGAAGTCGCGCAGCGTGTACTCGGCCATCAGGTCGGCGGTGACGAAGCTCGGCGCCTCGATCGGGCTGTTGGCGGGCAGTCCCACCGGCACGTCCTTGCTGCGCGCCGTCAGGCCGCCGCCGACGCGCCATTGCGGCGTTACCCGGTAGGTGGTCCACAACGTGCCGGTATGGCGCGGCGTGAGCCCCGGGCGAGAGCCTTCGGGTTCGGCGCCGGCCGCGCCGCTCGACTCGTCGACCTTGGCGATCGGGATGAACGCGTACGAGACGAACACTTCCCAGCGCGGCGTGATGCGGCCCGCCACGTCGAACTCCAGCCCGGCCGCGTGCCGCTTGCCCGACAGCACGTAGTTGCAGGCGTTGACCGTGTCGGCGTCGCGATTGCGCTCGTTGTACTTGGTCGAATGGAACAGCGCGAAGCGCGTCGAGACCCGGCCGTTGGCGGCGTCGAGCTTCGCACCGAGCTCGATGTTGCGGCTCTTCTCGGGGTCGACCTTCACGTTGCCGGCGTCGTACTGGTACGCGTCGCCCGCGGTGTTGAACGACGTGCCGTACGACAGGTGGTACGAGTGCAGCGGGTTCGGCTGGTACAGCACGCCGAGCCGGTGGCTGAGCAGCGAATCGGTGCGGCCGATCCGGCTGGCCGGCGCCACGGCGCACACGTTCGTCGGCGGGGCGGCCACCGCGATGTTGTGGTAGGTGCCCTCGAAGCGGTCCCAGCGCAGGCCGCCGAGCAGCTTCCACGACGGCGCGACCTGCACCAGGTCCTGCAGGTAGACGCCGAACGCCTGCGCGTCGAACGTGCGGTTGCGGGTGAGCGTGCGCAGCGACTCGCGGATCTTCGCGCCGTCGTCGGGCGTGCCGACCGTGGTGGTCGGCTTGGTCAGCGTGACTCCCGGCGGCACCGAGGCGGCGAAGTTCTCGAAATCCTCGTCGGCGTAGTCGATGCCCGACTGCACCGAGTGCTGCAATCCCCACCACTTGTGCTTGCCGCTGTAGTCGCTCTGCAGGTAGCGGGTGTCCATGTTCATGATCTTGTTCTGCGAGCCGCGCGTGAGCACGGTGGCGTCGCTGAACGTGTCGGAGTTGATCGCCAGCCCGCCGGGCTGCAGGCCGGCCGCCGCGAAGCGGATCGCGCTGGCGCGCTGGTCGCGTTCGTAGTCGGCGATGCGCACCGCGGTGCGCAGCTCGGCCTCGTCGCCCAGGCGCCAGACGTGGCTGAAGCCGGCCTGCGTGGTGCCGGTCTTCGCGTAGTCGCTGGCCATGCCGTAGTAGTTCTTCGGGTCGGTGCGCCACAGGTAGTTGCCGCCGCGGTTCGGACCGGGCGTGAGCCACGGCAGCCCGTAGTGGATGCCGTTGTCGTTCTGCAGGTGATAGAGGCTGGCCGAGAACTCGTGCCGCGTGCCGATGCCCCAGCGCAGCGTCGGCGCGATGCCGTACTTGTCGATGTCCACGCCGTCCAGATCTGCGCGCGTGACCATCGCGTTCAGCCGCAGCGCCGCGTTCTCGCCGGTCTTCACGTTGAAGTCGCCCACCGTCCTCACGTACTGACGGGTGCCCACCGTGACGGCCACTTCGTTCTGGTCCACCAGCACCGGACGCTTGTTCACCTGGTTGACCGCGCCGCCGGTCGAGCCGCGCCCGAACAGCATCGAGGCCGAGCCGCGCAGCACCTCGAGCCGGTCCCAGTTGAAGCTGTCGCGATCGTAGAACGCGGGGTCGCGCATGCCGTCGATGAAGATGTCACCGGAAGCCTGCAGCGAGAAGCCGCGCAGGCGGATGTCCTCTTCGGCGCCTTCGGCGGCCTGGAAGCTGATGCCCGCGGTGTTCTTCAGCGCGTCCTTCAGGGTGTCGAGGTTGCGGTCGTCGATCAGCCGCTCGGTGACCACCGTGACCGATTGCGGGATGTCGCGCAGCTCCTGCCGGCCCTTGCCGATCGTGGTGGTGGTGGCGCGCAGCGTTTCCTTGCCCGAAGGGGTCTCGGCGGTGGCCTTGGCGCGCACCGCCGGCAGCACCGTTTCGGCCTCCGAGGAAGCCTGTGCGCTGCCGGTGCCGGCGGGCTGGGCAACGGCGAAGCCGGCGGCGCCGAGTCCGGCGATGAGCGCCGCGAGCGGCGACAGCGAGGGGTGCGGCGCTCGGCCGCGGGCGATGCGCAACGGTCGTTTCATGGTTGGTCGTTGTCGGGGAGTGGGGAAAGTCGCTTCAGCGCATCTCGGGTTCGCTGACGAAGCCGATCCTGCCCAGCCCCGCTTTCGCGGCGTCGGCGAGCGTTTCGGCCACGAAGCGGTAGGCCACCGACTGGTCGGCGCGCAGATGGATCTCGGGCTGAGGTTCCTGCTTGCCGCGCGCGAGGAAGCGTTGCGCGGCTTCCTCGCGGCTGACCGGTTCGCCGTTCCAGAAACGGATGCCGGCCGCGTCGATGGCGAAATCGATCTTCTCGGGCTTGAGCTGGTTGACCTGCGAATCGGCCTTCGGCAGATCGAGTTTCACCGCGTGCGTGAGCAGCGGCGCGGTGACGATGAAGATCACCAGCATCACCAGCATCACGTCGATCAGCGGCACCATGTTGATGTCGGACATCGGCGCCGAGCCGCTCTTGCGGTCGAAGGAAGCGAATGCCATGGCCGCGCTCCTCAGGCCTGCTGGACCACGGGCCGCAGCGGTCGCACGGCTTCCTGCGGCTCGCGCTGGCCGGCATGCAGCGCCTGGCCCATCGACAGGAAGGTGAGCAGCTCGAACGCGAACGCGTCGAGCTTACCGTTGAGCACGCGGTTGCTGCGTGCGATGGCGTTGTAGGCCACCACCGCGGGCACCGCCACGCCCAGTCCGATCGCGGTCATGATCAGCGCCTCGCCGACCGGGCCGGCCACCTTGTCGAGCGTGCCGGCGCCCGACAGTCCGATCGCCACCAGCGCGTGGTACACCCCCCATACCGTGCCGAACAGGCCCACGAAGGGAGCCGTCGCGCCGATCGTGGCCAGCGTGGTCAGGCCGTTCTCCAGCCGCGTGTTCTCCTCGTCGAGCACCTTCTTGATGGTGCGCGTGACGAAATCCTGGGCGGTGCCCGCCTCGGAGAGCTTGGCCGCGCCGAAGCGTGCGTGGTGCGCCTGCGCGTTCATCGCGTGCGCGGTGAGGTGGGCGAACGGATCGCGCACCCCGTGCGCCATGATCTCGGCGTTCACTTCCTCGAGCGAGCGCGCGTTCCAGAACAGGCGCAGGAACTGCTCGCTGCGGCGCGAGCGGATCATCTGCGACAGTCCCTTGACGGCGATCAGCACCCACGAGATCACCGACATGGCCAGCAGGATCACCAGCAGGGCCCGGCCGACCGCGTCGGTCTGCGCGAGGAAATGGGCGAATCCCAGTGTGATTTGAGGTTCCTGCACGATCTCAGCTCTCCATTTCGAAAATCAGCGGCATCACCACCCAGAACGGCTGCGCGACGCCGTTCTCGGTGTACGGCTTGAAGCGGGTCGCCCGTACGGTGGCCAGCGCGGATTCGTCCAGCCGCGCATACCCGGAGGAGCGCACCACCTGCATCTCGCGCGGCAGCCCCTGCGCATCCACCAGCACGCGCACGTGCACGCGTCCTTCCTCCTGCATGCGCAGCGAGATGTTCGGGTAATGCAGCACCGGGGGCTTCAGGTACGACACCGCGCTGATCGACACCGTCTTCGGCGGCGGCGCCGGCGGCGGGGGCGGGGCCGGCGCGACCGGCGCGGCAGCGACCACGGGTTGCGGCGGCGCTTCGGGCTGCGGCGGCCCGGGATCGGGCTGCGTGACCGCCACCGGTTCGGGAGGCGGCGGCGGCGCGACGAACACCGGCGGGACCGGAGCAGGCTTCGGCTTGACCGTGACGACCGGTCGGGGCTTCGGCGGCGGCACCACCGGTTTCGGTGGCGGCGGCGGAGGCGCAACCTGCGGCTGCGGAGGCGCCGGAGGAGCGACCAGGTCGACCAGGATCGGCATCACCTCGCCCACGGCCTGGCGTACCGGCGCGATCTGCAGCAGCGCCCAGACGCCGACCAGGTGCAGGGCTGCCATCGCCGCCGCCACGAGACGGCGAACCGCCGGTGAAACGGGCTCCAGGGCGACGACGGGAACGGGCGTGGCGTGCAAGGGAAAACCGAAGCGAAGGACGAGGGGAAAGGACGGCGTTCGAGGGGCGCGAAGTGCTGCATGATAATGAGAACGACTTTTATTATCAAGAGCATCCTGACTGTTCCAGACAGGTACCGGGCGCGAGTCGTGCCGTTTTGTTCGATAACGGAACCGCCCGTCCGTTCGACCGATCCATCCGCCCGATCGCGCGCGTGCCGGCATGCGCCTAGCATCGACCGATGTCGTGGCTCGCCGCGTTCATGCGGGCAGTGCCGTTGCCGGTGCCGATCGTGGCGGCCGCGCTGCTCGTGCATCGACTGCCGGCCTTGCCGGGACGATCGATCGCACTCGTGCTGCTGGGCGCCGGCCTGCTCGGGCTGGCCTGGGCCAGCGGCGGTTCCCGCCATGCATGGCGCCTGCTCGCGGTGGGCGTGGCGGCCGCCGGCTGGACGCTGCTGGCGGCCGAGCGTGGGCTGGCCGAGCGCCTCGATGCGGCGCAGGAAGGCCGCGACTTCGTCGTGATCGGGCGCGTTGCGTCGATGTCGATCGCGACCGACCTTGGCGTGCGCTTCGCCTTCGACATCGAGCGCTGTCTGCCGCAGGTCGCGGATTGCCCGGACCGCCGCCGCGTGCGGCTGAGCTGGTCGTCGTTCGGCGGGTCGCCAGCCGACGGGAAGGCGGCGCGCAGCGACGTCGGCACGCCGCGACCCGGTGAACGCTGGCAGCTGAACCTGCGACTCAAGCGCCCGCACGCCCTGCACAATCCCGGTGTGTTCGACGCCGAGCTGCGCGCGCTCGAAGAGGGCATCGCCGCCAACGGCTACGTGCGGGCGTCGCGCCGCATGGCGATGCCCAACGAGCGGCTCGGTCCGGATGCGTGGAGCCTCGGCGTTGCGTTCGAAGCGGCGCGCGCATCCCTGCGCGACGCGATGCAGGCGGCGCTGCGCGACGCCCGGCAGGACGCGGCCGGCGTGCTGGTGGCGCTGGTGGTGGGCGACCAGGCGGCGATTCCGTCACGCTGGTGGGAGATCTTCAACCGCACCGGCATCGGACATCTGATGAGCATTTCCGGCCTGCACGTGACGATGCTGGCCGGGCTGTCGGTATTGCTCGCACGCCGTGCGCTGCACAGCGCCGTGGCGGCGCGCAGCGGCCTGCTGCTGCGCTGGCCGGCGAACCGCGTCGCCTGGCTGTTCGGCGTGCTCACGGCGTTTCTCTACGCCGGGCTGGCCGGCTGGGGCATTCCCGCGCAGCGCACCTGCTGGATGCTGGCGGTGGCCGGCGTGTCGCTGTTCAGCGGCCGCACGCGGTCGGTCGCGCACGTGCTGGCGCTCGCAGCCGGCGTGGTCACGGTGCTCGATCCCTGGGCACCGCTGGCCGCCGGCTTCTGGCTGTCGTTCGCCGCGGTGGCGGCGATCACGCTGCACGGCTCGGAGCGCCGTCCCCGCGCCGCGCCGCTGCCGGCAAGCTCGTCCACGCACCGCCTGCGGCGGATGCGCGAAGTGCTGGCCGAGGCGGCGCGCACCCAGTGGGCGGCCACGCTGGCGCTGGTGCCGCTGGGCGCGCTGTTCTTCTCCAGTGTCTCGCTGGTCGGGCCGATCGCCAACGCATTCGCGATCCCGCTGGTCTCCACGCTGATCACGCCGCTCGCGATGCTCGCCGCGTCGCTGCTGCCGTGGCTGCCGCAGCTTGGCGCTGGGGTGCTGTGGCCGACCGTGCTTGCGGCCGGCTGGCTGCTCGACCTCGTCGAGCCGCTCGCCGCGTCGCCGTGGGCGGCCGTGGTCGTGCCGCAGCCCGACTCCGCGGCGCTGGTGCTGGCGAGCGCAGCGGTGGCCGTCGCGCTGTGGCCGATGCGGGTGCCGGCGCGTCGCGCCGCGCTGGCCGGACTGCTGCCGCTGGCCGCGCCGTTCGCCGAGCTGCCGCCGACGGGTGCACTGCGGGTGACCGCGTTCGATGTCGGACAGGGCATGGCGGTGCTGGTGGAAACCTCCACGCGGCGCCTGCTCTACGACGCCGGCCCGCTCTACGGTGGCGATTCCGAGGCCGGCGCGCGCGTGATCCTGCCGTGGCTGCGCGTACGGGGCATCGACCACCTCGATGCGCTGGTGGTTTCGCATCTCGACTCGGATCACTCGGGCGGTGTGCCGAGCCTGTTGCGCAATCTGCGCATCGACTGGATCGCCGGATCGCTGCCTGCCGCGCATCCGGCGCGCGCGGCCGGCCGGCCGTTCCACACGTGCGAGCGCGGCCATGGCTGGCGCTGGGGCGAAGTCGCCTTCGAGTTCCTGCATCCCGGCAGCGAGCCGGTGCGGGGCGCGAAGTCGCCGACCAATGCGTCGAGCTGCGTGCTGCGCATCATCGCGCCGGCGGCGCGCGTGCTGCTGACCGGCGACATCGAGGCCGGCCAGGAGCAAGCGCTGGTGCAGCGCTACGGGGAAGAAGGTCTGGGCGCCGACCTGATGCTCGCGCCGCATCACGGCAGCGGCACGTCATCGAGCGCCGCGTTTCTCGCCGCGGTGCGGCCGCGCCATGCGATCGCCCAGGTCGGCTATCGCAATCGTTTCGGGCATCCGGCCGCCAGGGTGGCCGAGCGCTATCGTGCCGCCGGCATCACGCTGCTGCGCAGCGATCGCGACGGCGCGATCGCGCTGCAATACGCCGTGGGGCGCGAGCCGCGGCTCGCGCGCTCGCGCATCGACGACCGTCGCTACTGGCGCGTACGCCTGGTCGACGATTCGACCGGGGCCGGTTCGTTGCCGGCTACTGCGCGGTCCAGCCGCCGTCCATCGCCCACGCCACGCCGCGCACCTGCGCGGCAGCCGGCGAGCACAGGAACACGGTCAGCTCGCCGAGCTGCTCCGGCGTGACGAACTCCTGCGACGGCTGCTTTTCCGCCACCAGCGCGATCTTCGCCTGCTCCACCGTCTGGCCGTTCTGCGCCGCGCGGGCATCGATCTGCTGCTGTACCAGCGGCGTGAGCACCCATCCAGGGCAGATCGCGTTGCAGGTGATGCCGGTGCGCGCGTTCTCCAGCGCGACCACCTTGGTGAGCCCCACCAGGCCATGCTTGGCCGCCACATAGGCCGACTTCTCGGCCGATGCCACCAGCCCGTGCGCCGAAGCGATGTTGACGATGCGGCCCCAGTCGTTCCGCTGCATCGCCGGCAGCGCGCAGCGCGTGGCGTGGAACGCGGCCGACAGGTTGATCGCGATCACCGCATCCCAGCGCTCGGTCGGGAAGCGCTCGACCGGGGCGACGTGCTGGATGCCGGCGTTGTTCACCAGGATGTCGACCGTGGCGCCGCGCGCCTCGAGGCGCGCGAACATCGCCTCGATCTCGGACGGCCTGGAGAGATCGGCGCCGTCGTAGGCCACTTCCACGCCGTACGACGCCGCCAGCTCGCCGCGCAGCCGTTCGATCTGTGCCGGGTCGCCGAAACCATTGAGCAGCAGGTTCGCGCCGCTGCGTGCCAGCGCGTGCGCGATGCCCAGGCCGATGCCGCTGGTCGAACCGGTGACGAGCGCGAGCTTGCCTTCGAGCATGATCCCTCCCTGTACAATGCCCGCGGAATTGTAGCGGCTCGTAGCGATCCGAATCGATGCTCGAACCTCGCCTGCGCCACGTCACCTGCGCCAGCCCGAAGGGCCTGCACCGCCTCGCCTACTGGGAGTGGGCGCCCGAAGGCGGTGCCAATGGCGCCGGGCCGGCTGCCGTCCCCACTGTGCTGTGCGTGCACGGCCTCACGCGCAATGGGCGCGACTTCGACGCGCTGGCCGCGCGGCTGTCGCGGCGCTGGCGCGTCGTGTGCCCCGACATGATCGGGCGCGGCCGCTCCGATCGTGCCGCCGATCCGCACCTCTACGCGCTGCCGCAGTACGTCGCCGACTGCGTGACGCTCGTCGCGCGCCTCGACGTCGAGCGCGTGGCATGGGTGGGCACGTCGATGGGCGGACTGATCGGCCTGCTGCTGGCGGCGATGCCGGGCACGCCGGTCGGCCGGCTGGTGCTCAACGACATCGGTCCGGTGGTCGACGAGGCGGGCCGTGCGCGCATCGCCACCTATGTGGGCCAGGATCCGGTGTTCGCGACCGAAGCCGAGGCGGTGGCCGCGTTGCGCGAGCTGATGCGCGACTTCGGCCCGCACACCGACGACCAGTTCCGGCTGCTCACGCGCAACTACCTGGTGCGCCGCGACGGCGGATGGGGATTCGGCTACGACCCCGCGATCGCGGTGCCGTTCCGCGAGCAGATCGACGCCGCGGCGCCCGACCTGTGGCCGTTCTACGACGCGATCCGCTGCCCCACGCTGGTGACGCGCGGCGCGCAATCCGACATCCTGTCCGCGGCCACGGCCGCGCAGATGACGCAGCGCGGTCCGAAAGCCGCCTGCGTCGCCTTCGAAGGCGTCGGCCACGCGCCGACGCTGATCGCTTCCGACCAGATCGATGCGGTCGAGCGTTTCCTGTCCGGGGAGTTCCGATGACGATCCAGCGACTGCACGTCGGCCCGCGCATGTCCGAGGCGGCGATCCACAACGGCGTCGTCTATCTGGCGGGACAGGTGGCCGAAGATCCTTCGCTCGACGTCGGCGGCCAGACGCGCCAGGTGCTGGCCGCGATCGACCGGCTGCTCGCCGAGGCCGGCAGCGACCGCACGCGCATCCTGCAGGCGCAGATCTTCCTGGCCGACATCGGCGACTTCGCGGCGATGAACGCGGTCTGGGACGCCTGGGTGCCTGCCGGACACACGCCGGCGCGCGCGACGGTCGAGGCGCGGCTGGCCGCGCCCGAATATCGCGTCGAGATCAAGGTGATCGCGGCCCAGTCGGCCCCCGCGACCTGACGGGGCGCTTTTCGGCGCCCCCAGGGCGCGGTTTCAGCGCCAGCCGGCGCGATCGATGATCCGTGCCGCGTTCACCTGCGCGCGGCCCACCGACCCGATCGGCAGGTCGTCGGCCTTGAAGCGCCCGAGCGACTCGAGCGCGCGGTTGCCGCTCTTGACGCTGGAGACGGCCGGCCATTCGTTGTTGCCGGCAGCGAAATAGGTCTGCGCCGAGTCGCTCGCGAGGTACTCGAGGAACTTGATCGCGTTGGCGCGGTTCGGCGCGTGCTTCGCCACCCCGGCGCCCGAGACGTTGACGTGCGTGCCGAAGCTCTTCTGGTTCGGCCAGATCATGCCCACGCGCGACGCCACTTCCTGGTCCTCCGACTTGTTCGAGCGCAGCATCCGTACCAGGTAGTAGGTGTTGGTGAGCGCGACGCCGCACTCGCCGCTGGCCACCGCGCGGATCTGGTCGGTGTCGCCACCGCGCGGCGCGCGCGCGAAATTGGCCACGACGCCGCGCGCCCATTCCTCTGCCTTCTGCTCGCCCAGATGCTCGGACATCGCCCCGATCAGCGACAGCATGTAGGGATGCGCGCCGGAGCGCGTGCAGACCATGCCCTTGAGTTCGGGACGCGCGAGATCCTCGTAGTTCTGCACCAGCGCGGGGTCGACCTTGACCTTGTTGTAGACGATCACGCGCGCACGCGTGGACATGCCGAACCACTCGCTGCCCTTGCCGTCGTCCTTGCTGCGCAACGTGGCGGGAATGCGCTGCTCCAGCGCCGCCGACTTGACCGGCTGGAACAGGCCCTCGACCTGGGCCTTCCACAGGCGCGCCGCATCGACCAGCAGCAGCACGTCGGCCGGGCTGTTGGCCCCCTCGTTGCGCAGCCGCTCGAGCAGCGGCTCGTCGCCTGCCTCGATGCGGTTGATGCGGATGCCGGTCTGCCTGGTGAAGTCGGCGTACAGCGTTTCGTCGGTCTGGTAGTGGCGCGCCGAGTAGAGGTTGAGCACCTGCTCCTGCGCCGCGGCGGGCGCGGCTGCGGTGCCGAGCAGGGCGGCCGACAGGAGGGCGTGGATCGTGGTTCGGTTCATGGCCGGGTCTTCCGGGTGTAGGGATGGAATGGCGGAGGAGGAGAGGCGTACAGCCCGACAGGACAATAGTGGAAACGAGAAATATTCGCAATGTGCTTGACTCTCAAATGAGAATAAGTATCATTCGCTAAAGACCGGCCGCATCCCGCGCCGGGCTCGTGATCGGGACGCGAACGATGAAGGCATTGCTGGTAGGGGCCGACCGGCTCGGCAACATCCCCCAGGTACTCACCGAATACGGCATCTCGGTGATGCGCCACATCTCCGGCCGGGATCCCTCGGCGCAGCGGGCCGACCGGTCGGTGCCGGCCGGCGCCGAACTGGTGATCATGTTCACCGATTTCCTCGGCCACAACGTGATGCGCGGCTATCGCGACGCGGCGCGTCGCCAGGGCCTGGCGGTGGTGGCCTGCCGCCGCTCCACCTGCAGCCTGCGCGGCGCGCTCGACGCCTGCCGGTTGTGTCGCCGACCCGGCGCCGCTTCGGCGGCCGGTGCACGCACGCATTGAACCGCCCGCTGCAGCGGGTCGCCTGCGGCATGCAGGCGGCGCCCGCCTACGAGCTGCCCGCTGCATGCAAGCCGCTCGCAAGAGGTGGTCGTAGAATGCCCCCGAGTATCGACAACCGGACGAACAGGGGGACGCGGACATGGCTGCGGGCGACACGGCGAAGGCTTCTTCGCTGAAGGATTTCCACGCGCGGTCGATCGCCGATCGCGAGGGTTTCTGGGCCGAGCAGGCCGCGCTGATCGACTGGCACCAGCCGTTCGGCCGGGTGCTCGACGATTCGCGACCGCCGTTCGCACGCTGGTTTCTCGGGGGGCGCACCAACCTGTGCCACAACGCGGTCGACCGTCACCTGGCCGCCCAGCGCGACGCGCCGGCGCTGATCCACGTCTCCACCGAAACCGACACCGAGCGCGTCTACACCTTCGGCGAGCTGCATCGCGAGGTGATGCGCATGGCTGCCGTCATGCGCTCGCTCGGCGTGCGCCGCGGCGATCGCGTGCTGATCTACATGCCGATGATTCCCGAGGCGGCGTTCGCCATGCTGGCGTGCGCGCGCATCGGCGCGATCCACTCGGTGGTGTTCGGCGGCTTCGCCTCGCACAGCCTGGCCAGCCGCATCGACGATGCGAGTCCGGTGCTGGTCGTGAGCGCCGATGCCGGTTCGCGCGCCGGCAAGGTGGTGCCGTACAAGCCGCTGCTCGACGTCGCGCTCGAGCTGGCCCGCAGCAAGCCCGCCAGCGTGCTGATGGTCGATCGCGGCCTGGTGCCGTTCGATCGCAAGCCGGGCCGCGACCACGACTACGCGCCGCTGCGCGAGCGCCATCTCGACGCCGACGTGCCGGTCGAATGGCTCGAGTCCAACGAGGTCAGCTATACCTTGTACACGTCGGGCACCACCGGCACGCCGAAGGGCGTGCAGCGTGATGTCGGCGGCTACGCGGTCGCGCTGGCCGCGTCGATGAAGTACATCTTCTGCGGCAACGCCGGAGAGACCTACTTCTCGACCAGCGACATCGGCTGGGTGGTCGGGCATTCGTACATCGTCTACGGTCCGCTGATCGCCGGCATGGCCACCCTCATGTACGAGGGCACGCCGCTGCGCCCCGATCCCGGCATCCTGTGGCGGCTGGTCGAAAAGTATCGCGTCACCGTGATGTTCTCGGCGCCCACCGCGATCCGCGTGCTCAAGAAGCAGGATCCGTCGTGGCTCACCCGCTACGACCTGTCGTCGCTGCGCGCGCTGTTCCTCGCCGGCGAGCCGCTCGACGAGCCCACCGCGCGCTGGATCGGCGAGGGACTCGGCAAGCCGGTCATCGACAACTACTGGCAGACCGAGACCGGCTGGCCGATCCTGTCGGTCGCGCACGGCATCGAGAAGACGCCCACGCGGCTGGGCTCGCCCGGCATGCCGATGTACGGCTACGATCTGCGCCTGCTGCACGAGCAGACCGGCGAGGAGGTCGGCGTGAACGAGAAAGGCGTGGTGGCGATCGTGCCGCCGCTGCCGCCCGGATGCATGCAGACCGTCTGGGGCAACGACGAGCGCTTCGTGCAGACCTACTTCTCGACCGTGCCGGGACGGCTGGTCTATTCCACCTTCGACTGGGGCATCCGCGATCCGGACGGCTACTTCTTCATCCTCGGGCGCACCGACGACGTGATCAACGTCGCCGGCCACCGGCTGGGCACGCGCGAAATCGAGGAGAGCCTGTCGAGCCATCCGGCGGTGGCCGAATGCGCGGTGGTGGGCGTGGCCGACGCGCTCAAGGGCCAGGTGGCCACCGCGTTCGTGGTGCTGAAGGACCCGTCGCAGGCGGCTTCCGACGATGCGCGCCTGGCGCTCGAAGGCCAGCTGATGGCCACCGTCGACCAGCAGCTCGGCGCGGTGGCGCGTCCGTCGCGCGTGCACTTCGTGACGCTGCTGCCCAAGACGCGTTCGGGCAAGGTGCTGCGCCGCTCGATCCAGGCGCTGTGCGAGGCGCGCGATCCCGGCGATCTCACCACGATCGAGGATCCGTCGGCGCTCGAGCAGGTGCGGCAGGCGGTCGGTGCGCGCGTCTAGCGGGTCGGTGCGCGAGCCGGGCAGGTCGGTGGGTGCGCCCGGCGGGGCGGCCCGCGGCGCGCCCGCACCGGCGTCGGCGGACAAGCGCTGATGTCGCCCGAACTTGCGTTGACGCTCAAACGCGCGGCCGACCTGCTGCTGCTGCCGCCCGCCGGGCCGTTGTGGCTGGTCGTGCTCGGGCTGTGCTTCGGTACGCGCCGCGCCGGGCAGGCGCTCGCCGCACTGGGCGTGATCGCGGCGCTCGCGTTCTCCACCGCCGGCGTGGGACGCTGGCTGATCGCGCCGCTCGAGCATGCAGCAGGCGAGCCGCTGGACGAGCCGGCGCTGCGCGCGCTGATGGCGCGCGCCGATGCGCCGCGCGCGATCGTGATCCTCGGCGGCGGCTATCGGGGCGACCTGCGCGAACGCCCCGAACGCTACCGCCCGCATCCGCGCACCGTCGAGCGCGTGGTGCACGGTGCGTGGGTGGCCCGCGTGACCGGCCTGCCGGTACTGGTGAGCGGCGGAGCGCCGCCGCAGGTGGGCGACAGCGAAGCGGCGATGATGAAGCGTCTGCTCGAGACACGGCTGGGCACGCCGGTACGCTGGGTCGAAAGCGCTTCGCGCGACACTGCCGGCAACGCGCGCGGCTCGGCGGCGCTGCTGCTGGCCGAGAAGCGCCGGCGCGTCCTGCTGGTGACGCACGCGGCGCACATGCCGCGCGCGCGCGCCGCGTTCGTGAAGGCCGGCTTCGATCCGGTGCCGGTGCCGCTTGGCTACTACGGCACGCCGCCCGATACCGGCTGGGAAGACTGGCTGCCGAGCGCCTACGGCGTGTCGGTGAACTGGCTCGCCGCGCACGAAATCGCCGGGCGGCTGTGGTACCGCCTGCGCGACCTGATCTGATCCTGCCGGCGGCGGCTCCGCGCCTACTTCCGGCGGCTCCGCGCCTACTTCTTCAGCGAGCTCGCGATCTGGTACAACCCCTCGAGCACCAGGTTCTCGTGGTAGGTGAACTCGATGGTGAGCCGCGGCCCGAGCGTGCGCGCCGCGCCGCCCGACAGGATGCAGCGCAGGTCGGGGTGATTGCGCTTGTGCAGGTAGAACAGGCGCTCCACCGCGCCGGCCTGCGCATGCGCGCAGCCCGAGGCGATCGCGTCCACCGTCTGGCGCGGATAGTCGACGTACTCGCCCTGCGCGTCGGGCAGCGTCGCGGTGTTCTGGTGCAGCGCGCGCACCATCAGGCCCAGCCCCGGCATGATGCCGCCGCCGAGGAAATGTCCGTCGGCGGTGAGCAGGTCCATCGTGGTGGCCGTGCCGCACACGACCACCAGCGCCGCGCGCTCGCCGACCAGCGCGCGTGCGCCGATCATCGCGGCCCAGCGGTCGCAGCCGAGCGCGGCCGGATTCAGGTAGCCGTTCTTCACGCCGCACTGTTCCGGGCGCGACGTGATCCAGTGCGGCTCGGGCGCGTCCGGCCACACCTCGAGCGAGCGCAGCGTGGGATTGACCACGCCGGTGCCGGCCACGTTGGAGATCACGATGGCGCGCGGCGCCGGCTGACGACGCCACTCCTTGGTGACCATCGAGATCTCTTCGAGCAGCACGCGCCCGAAGGCGATCATCTTGTCCTGCGCCAGCGAACGTCCCTTCGACGACGCCGGCGCGTAGGTTCCCCATTTCAGGAAGGTGTTGCCGATGTCGATCAGCAGGTAGCTCATGGGGAGGAGAAAGGCGAAGGGGGACGGACCGTCGGGGCGACGGGCAGTTTACCGGGTCTTCAGGCGGCGGTGACGGGAATTTTTCCGATGCGCGCCTGCCATTCGCGCGGGCCGGTCTCGTGCACCGAGGTGCCGTTGGCGTCGACCGCCACGGTGACCGGCATGTCGCTCACCTCGAACTCGTAGATCGCTTCCATGCCGAGGTCGGCGAAGCCGAGCACGCGCGCGCTGCGGATCGATTTCGATACCAGGTAGGCCGCACCCCCCACTGCCATCAGGTAGGCCGCCTTGTGGCGACGGATCGCGTCGATCGCCGCGGGCCCGCGTTCGGCCTTGCCGATCATCGCGAGCAGGCCGGTGCGCGACAGCATCATGTCGGTGAACTTGTCCATCCGCGTGGAAGTGGTCGGTCCCGCGGGCCCCATCACTTCGTCGCGCACCGGGTCGACCGGTCCCACGTAGTAGATGACGCGGCCGGCGAAGTCCACCGGCAGCGGCTCGCCGCGCGCCAGCATGTCCTGGATGCGCTTGTGCGCCGCGTCGCGCCCGGTGAGCATCTTCCCGGACAGCAGCAGCGTCTGGCCGGGCTTCCACGACGCGACTTCCTCGCGCGTGAGCGTATCGAGATTCACCCGCTTCGACGACTCGACGTCCGGGCGCCAGTGCACGTCGGGCCAGGCCGACAGCGGCGGCGGTTCGCACCAGGCCGGCCCCGATCCGTCCAGCACGAAGTGCGCGTGCCGCGTGGCCGCACAGTTGGGGATCATCGCCACCGGCTTGGAGGCCGCGTGCGTGGGATACATCGAGATCTTCACGTCGAGCACCGTGCTCAGCCCGCCCAGGCCCTGGGCGCCGATGCCCAGCGCGTTGACCTTCTCGAACAGCTCGATGCGCAGCTCCTCGACCTTGTTCGACGGTCCGCGCGCGAGCAGATCGAACATGTCGATCGGCTCCATCAGCGCTTCCTTGGCCATCAGCATCGCCTTCTCGGCGGTGCCGCCGATGCCGATACCCAGCATCCCGGGCGGACACCACCCGGCGCCCATCGTCGGCACCGTCTTCACGACCCAGTCGACGATCGAGTCCGACGGATTGAGCATCACGAACTTCGACTTGTTCTCGGAGCCGCCGCCCTTGGCCGAGACCATCACTTCTACCGTCTCGCCCGGCACCAGCTCCACGTGCACCACCGCCGGCGTGTTGTCGCGCGTGTTGGTGCGCTCGAAATGCGGGTCGGCCACCACCGAGGCGCGCAGCGTGTTCGACGGGTCGAGGTAGCCCCGGCGCACGCCTTCGTCGATCGCATCGGCCAGCGAGCCGGCGAAGCCCTCGAAGCGCGCCCCCATGCCCACCTTCAGGAACACGTTGACGATGCCGGTGTCCTGGCACAGCGGGCGGTGGCCCTCGGCGCACATGCGCGAGTTGGTCAGGATCTGCGCGATCGCGTCCCGGGCCGGGGCGCTGCGTTCGCTTTCGTAGGCGCGGGCCAGGTGCTCGATGAAGTCGCGCGGGTGGTAGTAGCTGATGAACTGCAGGGCAGCAGCCACCGATTCGATCAGATCGTCCTGTCTGATGACGGCCATCGTGGGGGTCCTCGCGGGAATCGGAATCGGCCCGGGATTCTAGCGGATCGCGGGTATCGCCCGCCGCGCGACGAGCAGAGCTAAGCTATCACGGCGCGTCAGGCGCAACGGGGCGAGGTGCCGCGCGGATCGGAGGCCGGGCGTTGCGTAAGCGAGCCGTAAGGCAGCCGCCGTAAGGTGCTCGCTGTGGGAAAGGCTGCGCGTGTCGCTCGGCGCGCGCGGAAACGCACAGGAGGACGGGCGATGTCCGCTCAGATCGAGTCGGTGCTTCAGGAAGGCCGACTGTTTCCGCCGCCGGAGGCATTCCGCAAGCAGGCGACGATTTCGGGGATGGAGCAGTACGAGGCGCTGCGCGCGCAGGCCGAGGCCGACCATGCCGGCTTCTGGGCGCGCATGGCGCGCGAGCACCTGGTCTGGCACAAGCCGTTCACGCAGGCGCTCGACGACTCCAACACGCCGTTCTTCAAGTGGTTCGCCGACGGCGAGCTGAACGTCTCGCACAACTGCCTCGACCGGCACCTGGGCACGCCGGTGGAGAACAAGACGGCCATCATCTTCGAGTCCGACGACGGCGCGGTCACGCGCGTCACCTACCGCGAGCTGCACCAGCGGGTGAGCCGCTTCGCCAACGCGATCAAGGCGCTCGGCTACCAGCGCGGCGACCGGGCCATCATCTACCTGCCGATGTCGATCCACGGCGTGGTCGCGATGCAGGCGTGCGCGCGCCTGGGCGTCACGCACTCGGTGGTGTTCGGCGGCTTCTCGGCCAAGAGCCTGCACGAGCGCATCATCGACGTCGGCGCCACGCTGGTGATCACCGCCGACGAGCAGGTGCGCGGCGGCAAGCGCGTGCCGCTGAAGGCGGCGGTCGACGAGGCGTTCGCGATGGGCGGCTGCGAGGCGGTGCGCAAGGTCATCGTCTACCAGCGCACCGGCGAAGGCGCGGCGATGCAGCCCGGGCGCGACCTCACCTGGGACGAGGCGCTCGCCGGCCAGGCCGACGACTGCCCGCCGGTGTGGGTCAATGCCGAGCACCCGCTGTTCGTGCTCTATACCTCCGGCTCCACCGGCAAGCCCAAGGGCGTGCAGCACTCGTCGGCCGGTTACCTGCTGGGCACGGCGCTGTCGGTCAAGTGGGTGTTCGACCTCAAGCCCGACGACGTCTTCTGGTGCACCGCCGACATCGGCTGGGTCACCGGCCACAGCTACATCGCCTACGGGCCGCTCGCCTGCGGCGCCACGCAGGTGGTGTTCGAGGGCGTGCCCACGTTCCCGCATCCGGGCCGCTTCTGGGAGATGATCGACCGGCACAAGGTCAACATCTTCTACACCGCGCCCACCGCGATCCGCTCGCTGGTGCGCGCCGGAGAAACCGCGCCCGACCACCACCCGAAGAAATACGACCTGTCCTCGCTGCGCCTGCTCGGCTCGGTCGGCGAACCGATCAACCCGGAAGCGTGGATGTGGTACTACGAAAACGTCGGCCGCGCGCGCTGCCCGATCGTGGACACCTGGTGGCAGACCGAAACCGGCGCCATCATGATCTCGCCGCTGCCCGGCGTGCACGCGCTCAAGCCGGGCTCGTGCACGATGCCGCTGCCGGGCGTGGCGGCCACCGTGGTCGACGAAACCGGCAACGAAGTCGAGAAAGGCAAGGGCGGCTTCCTGGTCATCACCCGGCCCTGGCCGGCGATGATCCGCACCATCTGGGGCGATCCGGAGCGCTTCCGCAAGAGCTACTTCCCGGACGACTTCAAGGGGCGCTACTACCTGGCCGGCGACGGCGCCAACCGCGACCTCGACGGCTACTTCTGGATCATGGGCCGCATCGACGACGTGCTCAACGTGTC
>JAHDYE010000052.1 GCA_023383035.1 Burkholderiaceae bacterium
CGAGATTTCGGTGCGCGACGTGGTGCGGATCGGAAGACTGCCGCGGCACGGCCTGTTCGGCGCGATCACCGCCGAAGACGAGGCGGCGGTGGATGCGGCGCTGATGGAGACCGAATGCGACGGCTACGCGTCGCGCCGGCTGAGCGAGATCTCCGGCGGCGAACGCCAGCGCGCGCTGCTGGCTCGCGTGCTGGCGGTACAGGCGCAGGTGCTGCTGCTCGACGAGCCGACCACCCATCTCGATGCGCCCCACCAGCGGGCGCTGGTGCGCAGCCTGGCGGCGCGCGCGCGCGCCGGCGCGGCGGTGGCCGCGGTGATGCACGACCTGACGCTGGCGCTCGCCGCCGACCGCCTGCTGGTGATGGCCGCCGGCCGCCTGCGCGCGGACGGTGCACCGGCCGACGCGCGCGTGCGCGACACGCTGGTCGAAGTGTTCGGTCGCGCATTCAGCATCGAACGCGTCGACAGCAACACCGGTACGCGCTGGGCGGTGCTGCCCGCGCTCTGAAGCATGCGAGGAGAAACGAACATGGACATCGAAGCGCCGCCGACCGAACGCCGATCGCCGCGCGCCGACGGCGAACGCCGCGGGCTGGTCATCGTGCATACCGGCGACGGCAAGGGAAAGAGCACCGCCGCGTTCGGACTCGCGTTGCGCGCGCACGGACGCGGCAAGGCGGTGAAGATCTACCAGTTCATGAAAGCGCCGTCGGCGCGCTTCGGCGAGCATCGCGTGTTCGAGCAGCTCGGCGTGCCGATCGAGGGACTGGGCGACGGCTTCAGCTGGAAGAGCCGCGATCTCGAGCAGTCGGCGCAGCTCGCGCGCGACGGCTGGACGCGCGCCGAGGCGACGATCCGCGACGGCGCGCATTTCCTCGTCGTGCTCGACGAGATCATGTACCCGCTGCGCTACGGATGGCTGCCGCTCCAGCCGGTGCTCGACTGCCTGCGCGAGCGGCCCGCCGGCACGCACGTGGTGCTGACCGGCCGCAATGCACCGGCGGAACTGATCGAGCTGGCCGACACGGTGACGCAGATGCAGCGGGTCAAGCATCATTTCCGCGCCGGCGTGCCGGCCCAGCGCGGCATCGAGGATTGAGCATGGACGAGATCGCCAGGGCCGCCATCAGCTGGAGCGCCGGCAAGGACTGCTGCCTCGCCTTGCTGCGCCTTCGCGAACAGGGTTTTGCCGTTCCCACCTTCGTCACGATGTGCGAGCCCGACGGCACCAGCAAGGCGCACGGCCTGTCGGTAGAACTCGTGGCCGCGCAGGTGGCGGCCCTCGGCGGCCGATGGATGCCGGTGCGCGTGCCGCCCGGCGCTTACGCGCCGACGTTCGACGCCACGCTGAAGCGGCTGCGCGAGACCGGGCACACGCACATGGTGTTCGGCGACATCGACCTTCAGGCGCACCGCGACTGGCTCGAGCCCGCCTGCGCCCGCGCCGGCCTGCAGCCGCTGTTTCCCCTGTGGGGCGAGCGACGCGACGCGCTCGCGGCCGAAGTGATCGCCCGCGGCATCCGCGCACGCCTGGTCGTGGTGGACACGCGCTGGCTGGACGCCTCGTTCGCCGGCGCGCATTACGACGCCGCGCTGCTCGCGCGCCTGCCTGCCGGCACCTGCCCGTGCGGCGAAGAGGGCGAATTCCACACCTTCGTGTTCGACGCGCCCGGCATGACCGCCGGCGGGCTGGCGATCCGCGGAGGTGCGCGACGCGAGGTCGCGTCGTCGCCGCCGTTCGCGCCCACGGTGCAGGTGTTCCAGGAATTCGTGCTCGACGGCGATGCGCCCCGCCCCGGGGAGCAGGCACGGTGACGGTCGCGATCGTGATGCCGGTCGCGATGCTGATGGCGCTGATGCTGGACCGCATCGCCGGCGAACCGCCGCAGCGGTGGCATCCGGTGGCCGGCATCGGCCGCTACCTGCGATGGGCGGGCAGCCGGCTGCCTGCGCTCTCGCCGGTGCGCGCCTTCGCCGGCGGCGCGCTTGCCTGGTCGCTCGGCGCCGCGCTCGTCGTCGCGGCAGCGTGGGTGCTGCAGGCCGGCGCGTGGCGGACTTTCGCGGCGCCGGCCTCGGTCGGAGGCAGCCTCGCGACCGCGGCAACGCTGGGTCTGCTGCTCAAGCCGATGTTCGCCTGGCGGATGCTGCGCGAAGAGGTCGGCGCGATCGAGGACGCGCTGGCCGCCGGCCTCGAAGCGGGCCGCGCGCGCGTCGCGCGGCTGGCGAGCCGCGACGTCGCGACGCTCGATGCCACCCGGATTCGCGAAACCGCGATCGAGACACTGGCCGAGAACCTGAGCGACTCGGTCGTCGCGCCGCTGTTCTGGTTCGCCGTCGCCGGTCTTCCCGGCGCGGCGCTGTACCGATACGCCAACACCGCCGATGCGATGTGGGGATATCGCGATCGCTGGGAATGGGCCGGCAAGTGGGCCGCTCGCGCCGACGACGTATTGTCGTGGCTGCCGGCGCGGCTCACGGCGCTGGCGCTGCTGCCGCGTCCGACGCGCTGGCCCGAGCTGGCGCGCCAGGCGCGGCGAACGCCCTCGCCCAACGGCGGCTGGCCGATGGGCGCGATGGCACTGGCGTTGGGCGTGCGACTGGCCAAGCCCGGCGTGTATCTGCTGAACTCCGGCGGACGCGATGCCGAGGCCACCGATACCCAGCGCGCCCTGCACCGCGCCGGGCGCGCGCTGTGGCCGGTCATCGCGCCGTTGCTGGCGCTGGCATTCGTGTCATGGCCCGCCGCATGAAGGCGAGCGCTCCCGGGGCCGGCGCGCCCGTCTGCCCGCCGGTGCAGCACGGCGGACCGGACGCTGCGGGTGTGCCGACCTTCGACTTCTCCACCAACGGCAACGCAGCAGGTCCGCTGCCGTCGGTAGCCCGCGCAGTGGCCGACGCCGACCATACCCGCTACCCGGATCCGGACTATCACGTGCTGCGCGAGCGGCTCGCAGGCTGGCACAGGGTCGACGCCGCACGCATCGTGATCGCCGGCAGCGCCAGCGAGTTCATCCAGCGGCTCACGCGGGTCGTCGCCCACCGGCGACGCGTGCGCCGCGCGCTGCTGCCGAACCCCGGCTACAGCGACTACGCAGCGGCCGCATACCTGGCCGGCGTCGCGACGGCGAGCTGGCTCGCGGAAGTCGACACGTCGATCCGGCAGGAGGACGACGTGCCCGCGTTGCACGACGGCGGACCGTTTCCCGAACCATTGGCCGGCGACCTGTACTGGCTCACCGAACCGATGAGCCCGACCGGCCGCACGCTCGGTCGCACGCTCGGCGCAACGATCGGCCGGGCCGTCGATGCCGGCGCGATCGTGGCGCTCGATCTCGCGTACCAGCCGCTTCGTTTCGACGGCCTCGAGCTCGCGCCCGAAGCCGATCGCGCCTGGCAGGTCTGGTCGCCCAACAAGTCCTGCGGCCTGACCGGCGTGCGCGCCGCCTACGCGATCGCCCCGTGCGGCGAGGAAGCGCTGGCGCAGGCGCTGCGCACGCACGCGGCATCGTGGATCGCCGGTGCCGACGGCGTGGCGATGCTCACCGCGTTCGCCGCGCCGGCCGCGCACGCCGAGCTGGCGCTGCAACTGCCTTGCCTGCACGCCTGGCGCGACGCGCTGGCGGCCGCGCTGCGCGACGCCGGCTGGCATGTGGCCGACGCGATCAGCGTGACGCCGTTCTTCGTCGCGCGTGCGCCGCAAGACGTCGACGCCGGGGCGCTGCGCGCATGCGGCATCAAGCTGCGACCCACCGGGAGCATGGGGCTGCCGGGCTGGCTGCGCCTGTCGGCGCAGCCGCCCGCTGCGGTCGAGGCGCTGATCGCGGCATGCCGGGCGCGCAGCGCGGGGCGTGCACGATGACGGCGCGCGCGGTCATGGTGCTGGGCTGCACCAGCGGCGCCGGCAAGAGCTGGCTGGCGACCGCGCTGTGCCGCTGGTACGCCGATCGCGGCCTGCGGGTGGCGCCGTTCAAGGCGCAGAACATGAGCAACCACGCGCGCGTGGTCGCGCTCGCCGGCGAACGAAGCGACGCGGTCGGCGAGATCGGCAGCGCGCAGTATTTCCAGGCGCTGGCGGCGCGCGCGGCGCCGCAGGTGAGGATGAACCCGGTGCTGCTCAAGCCCGAGACCGACACGCGCAGCCAGGTGGTCGTGATGGGGCGCGCGCAGCCGCGGCTGGCCTCGATGCCGTGGCGCGAACGCAGCCGTCTCCTGTGGCGACCGGCCGCCGCCGCGCTCGCGAGCCTGCGCAAGGACTTCGACCTGATCGTCATCGAAGGCGCCGGTTCGCCGGCCGAGATCAACCTGGCGTCTTCCGACTACGTCAACACGCGTACCGCCCTGGCGTCCGAAGCGGCGTGCCTGCTGGTGGCCGACATCGACCGCGGCGGTGCCTTCGCCCACCTGTACGGCACGCATGCGCTGATGGACGAGCGGATACGCGCGCAGGTGCGCGGCTTCGTGCTCAACAAGTTTCGCGGCGACGCGGAGTTGCTGGCCCCGGCACCGCAACGCCTGCACGAGATGACCGGCGTACCGACCGTGGCCGTGCTGCCGATGCTGCGCGACCATGGCCTGCCGGAAGAGGACGAGGTGCCGCGCGCGGACGACGCACGCGCCGGTCCGCGCGTCGTGGTGCTGTGCGGCCCGCACGCGAGCAACCTCGACGAATTCGAGCCGCTGCGCCCGGTCGTCTCGCTGTCGTTCAGCCGCGATCCGGTCGAACTCGCCAGCGCCGACTGGCTGATCCTGCCCGGCAGCAAGCACACGCGCGCCGACCTGGCCTGGCTGCGCACGCGGGGCCTCGACGCGGCGGTGCACGCGCACGTCGCTGCGGGAAGGCCGCTGCTGGCGGTATGCGGCGGCATGCAGTTGATCGGGCAGCGCGTCGAAGATCCGCTCGGCCTGGAAGGCGGCATCGGCGGCAGCGACACGGGGCTCGGCCTGCTGCCGCTTTCGACCCGCTTCGCCGCCGCCAAGCGCCTCGCGCGCACACGACACCGCTTCGCGAGCCTCGACGGACCGTGGGCCGCCCTGTCGGGGCTGGAAGTCGAAGGCTACGAGATCCGCCAGGGTCGCAGCGAGTCGCTGTCGCCCGCGCTGCGGGTCGCGCTGCCGGGACAACCGTCCACATCGCCGTCGACATCGACGGCGTCCTCGCCGCATCGCCCCGATGCGGCGGCAGCGCCGCTGGGCTGGCAGCACGGCCCGGTGCTGGCGGTCTACCTGCATGGCCTGTTCGAGAACCCTGCGGTGGTCCACGCGCTGTTCGGTGCCGGTGCCCGGCCGCTGGAGGCGGTATTCGATGCACTGGCGGGGCAGGTCGAAGCGGGCTTCGAGCCCGGATTCCTGATGCGACTACTGGAGCAACGATGAACGTTCCCGCCTCCGACCGCCCTCTCCTCCTGCCCCCGATCGCTCCGATCGCGGATCCCGAGCTACACGCGCGGCTGCAGCACCGCATCGATCGCAAGACCAAGCCGACCGGCGCGCTCGGCCGCATCGAACGGCTGGCGCTGCAGCTCGGGCTGATCCTGCGCAGCGAGACACCGGTGCTGCACGCGCCGCAGGTGCTGGTCTTCGCCGCCGATCACGGGCTGGCCGCGCAGGGCGTTTCGGCCTACCCGCAGGAAGTGACCTGGCAGATGGTCGAGAACATGCTGGCCGGCGGCGCGGCGATCAGCGTGTTCGCGCGCCAGATGGGGCTGGCGCTGACGCTCGTCGATGCCGGCGTGGCCCATGACCTCGCACCGCGCGCGGGCCTCGTGTCGCGCAAGATCGCGCGCGGCACGCAGGATGCGAGCCTCGGGCCGGCGATGAGCGCCGCGCAATGTCGCGACGCGATCGAGGCCGGGCGCGAGATCGTGCACGGCGTGCCGGGCAACGCGCTGCTGTTCGGCGAGATGGGCATCGCCAACACCTCGAGCGCGGCGCTGCTGCTGGCGCGGCTGGCCGGCGTACCGCTGGCCGACGCGGTCGGGCGCGGCACCGGCCTGGACGACGCCGGCATCGCCCACAAGCAGGCCGTGCTGGAACGCGCGCTCGCGCGCCACCCCGACGCCACGAGCCCGCTGGACGCGCTGGCCGCCTTCGGCGGCTTCGAGATCGCGATGATGGTGGGCGCGATGCTGCAGGCCGCGCACGAACGGCGCGTGATCGTCGTCGACGGCTTCATCGTCGGTGCGGCGCAGCTGGTCGCGTGCACGCTGGCGCCGGCGCTGCACGACTACTGCGTCTTCGCGCATCACGGCGCCGAGCGCGGCCATGCCGCGCTGCTGCGCACGCTGCGCGCCGAGCCGTTGCTGGCGCTGGAGCTGAGGCTCGGCGAGGGTACCGGGGCGACATTGGCCTGGCCGCTGATCGACGCGGCCGCGCGCATGCTCGGCGAGATGGCGAGCTTCGAGTCGGCCGGCGTCTCCGACCGCGGCCAGTGAAGGAGCGGAGCATGGCGATGCGCCGAACGACGATGAGCGCGGCCCACGAGCTTCGGCTGCTCGGCGTCGCCCTGCAGTTCCTGACCCGCGTACCGGTGCGGATCGCGAACTTCGATCCGGACTGGCTGCACGACAGTGCGCGCCATTTTCCGCTGGTGGGCGTGCTGGTCGGCCTCGTCGGCGCGAGCGTGCTCTGGACGGCGACGCTGCTGTGGCCCGTGCCGGTCGCGGTGCTGCTGTCGATGGCGGCCACCCTCTGGCTGACCGGCGGCTTCCACGAGGACGGGCTGGCCGACACCTGCGACGGTCTGGGCGGAGCAGTGTCGCGCGACAGGGCTCTGGCGATCATGAAGGACTCGCGACTGGGCAGCTACGGCGCGCTCGGCCTGCTGCTCACGCTTGGCCTGAAGGCCGCGGCACTGTCGGCACTGGCCGGTCATGCGATCGAGCTGGCGGCCGCGAGCCTGGTGCTGGCACATGCGGCCTCGCGAGCCTGCGCCGTGGCGCTGCTGAGCGCGCTGCCGTATGGCGGCGATGCGCAGCACGCAAAGGCCAGGCCGATGGCGCAGCCCACCGGCCGCGTTGCGTTCGTCGTGGCCGCGACGTGGGTGATGCTGCTCGCCGCTGCCGCGAGCGTGGCGCTGCCGGTGCAGTTCTGCCTCGTGCGCCTGTCCGCGGCGCTGCTGGGCAGCGCCGTGGTCACGTTCGTCTGCGCCGTCTGGTTCCTGCGCCGGCTCGGCGGCTACACCGGCGACGCTCTGGGTGCGACCCAGCAATGGACCGAGCTCGCGATCTATCTCGCGCTGCTCGCTTCGTCGGCCGGCGTCGCGCATGGCTGAGGCAGCGGCTGCGATGCTCGAAACGTCGTCCGCAACGCCCGGAGCGCGGCTCGCGCACCCGCCGGAGATCGAACTGTGGGTCTGGCGCCATCCCCGGCCGATCGGCGCCGTGGGCCGATGCATCGGCCGCACCGACCTGCCGGTCGACCCGCGGCGCGCCAGGCGTCTCGCGTACCGCATCGCGACCGTGGTCCGCGACGCGAACCTGCCGCGCGAGGTCTGGACCTCGCCGTCGACGCGCTGCGTCGCAATCGGTCGCCTGCTGACACGGCGCGGCTTCGCGCACCGCATCGATGCGCGGCTGGCCGAGCTCGACTTCGGCGCCTGGGAGGGACAGCCGTGGAACGCGATCGCGGCCGACGAAGTGGCGCGATGGGAGACCGATTTCGAACACCATCGACCCGGAGGCGGGGAGTCGGTGTCGAGTCTGATGCAGCGCACGAAGGACTTTCTTGCCGAACGTGCGGCGTGCTCGGGCATGCCCCGTCCGATCGCCGGAACAGCGGCCGCGAAGCCGATGACGACACCACCAGCCGCGACCACCGTGCTGGTGGTCGGACATGCCGGCTGGATCAACGCCGTCAGGCTGCTCGGGCAGCCGCTGAGCGCCGCGCACTGGCCGGCGCCAGTCCGTTACGGATCGCTGTTTCGTTTCGGAATCATCCCGGTCGGGCTCTAGTCCGGCGTCGCCGCGCGTGCATCGCGGACGGCCGCGCAAGATCCCGGCCATCGTGGCAGACTGGCGCCTACCGAATTCGTCGACCGAGGGGAAAACGATGCGCAGCCCGGAAGGTACCTTGTCGAGACGCCATTTCCTCGCGCTGGGCGGCGGCGCGCTGCTGCTGGGCCGGGCATCGGCGCAACAGGCACCTGCCGCCGCCGAACAGAGCGACCCGTCGTTCAAGCCGCGACAGGGGCAGGCAGGCAAGGACGTGATCTGGGTCCCAACGCCCGACCGGCTGGTGACGCGGATGCTGAACCTGGCGGCCGTGACGCAGAACGATTACCTGATCGATCTCGGATCGGGCGACGGCAAGATCGTCATTGCCGCCGCGCGCGACTTCGGCGCTCGCGGCCTGGGCATCGAGTACAACCCCGACATGGTCGCGCTGTCCACGCGCAACGCGGCCGCCGCCGGCATCGCCGAACGCGCCAGGTTCATGCGCGCGGACATCTTCGAAACCGATTTCTCGCGCGCCACCGTGGTGACGATGTACCTGCTGCCGCACCTGAACATGCGATTGCGCCACACCCTGATGGCGATGAAGCCGGGTACGCGGTTGGTGTCCCACGAGTTCAAGCTGGGCGACTGGGAGCCCGACGAAACCTCGCGCCTCGGGCATCAGTCTGCACACCTGTGGCTCGTGCCCGGCAACGCCGGCGGCGAATGGAGCGTGCGCGTGCCGCACGCGAACGCGTCGTTCGATGCGACGCTCACCATCGAGCAGACTTTCCAGAAGGTTCGCGGCGGACTCGCCTTCGAAGGCGTCGAAACCAGCCTGCGCCACCCGCGCGTGACGGGTACCCGGATCCAGTTCGGGTTCACCGACCTCGAGGGCGCGCTGCGGGAAGTCGACGCGCAGCTCGAACCGAATCGCATGAGCGGCACCATCGCCACCGTCGGCCGCGGTCCTGCCGACGGGCGGACACGCACGACCGAATTCGTCGCGCGGCGCACGGGCGCCGCGCCGGCGATCAACGGTTCGCAGCCCGTCCCGCCGGCAGAGATCCATGGTTGAAGCCGCGCACCCGTCGTCCGCGCAACGGGACAACGCCGGCACGCCGCTGCGCGTGCTGGGGGTGCGCGAGGCCGTGGCGATCATCGTCGGCATCGTGATCGGCGCCGGCATCTTCAAGGCACCGTCACTGGTCGCCCAGTTCACCGGTTCGCCGGGCTGGATGTTCGCGGCCTGGGCATTCGGTGGGCTGGTTTCGCTCATCGGTGCGCTGTGCTATGCCGAACTCGCGACGGCGTATCCGCACGCGGGCGGCGACTACCATTTCCTGCTGCGCGCGTACGGCCGACGCGTCGCGTTCCTGTTCGCATGGGCGCGTTTCTCGGTCATCACCACCGGATCGATCGCGCTGCTGGCCTTCGTCTTCGGCGACTACATGAGCGCACTGCTGCGCCTGGGCCCGTACAGCGAGGCGCTGTACGCCGCCGCCGCAATCCTGGTGCTGCTGTGGGTCAACCTGCGCGGCATGCGCTTCGGCGCCGCCACGCAGAGCTGGCTCACCGTCGCCGAGGTGCTCGGCCTGCTGCTGGTGGTGGTGGCCGGCCTGTACCTGCTGACGCTCACCTCCGGCGTGCCGGACACCCCCGCTGCGGCAAACGCCGCGTCGCCGGGCGGCGCGCCCGGATGGTCGGCGTTCGGGCTGGCGATGGTGTTCGTACTGCTCACCTACGGCGGCTGGAACGAGGCCGCCTACCTCGGTGCGGAACTGCGCGACGTCTCGCGCAACATGGTCCGTGCGCTGCTGATCAGCGTCGGGCTGATCACCGCGCTGTACCTGCTGGTCAACTGGGCCTACCTGTACGGCCTCGGGCTGGAAGGCATGGCACGCAGCAACGCCGTGGCCGCCGACCTGCTCGCCGTGGCGTTCGGACGCGCCGGCGAGTCGCTGGTCGCGATCATGGTGGCGGTGGCGTCGCTCACTTCGATCAACGCCACGATGATCGTCGGCTCGCGCACCAACTTCGCGGTGGGCCGGGACTGGCCTGCCCTGGCCGGGCTCGGACGCTGGGATACCGGGCGCAACTCGCCGGTCAACGCCCTGCTGGTGCAGAGCGCCTTCGCGCTCGTGCTGGTCGGCCTGGGCAGCGCCACGCGCACCGGCTTCCAGACGATGGTCGACTACACGGCGCCGGTGTTCTGGACGTTCTTCCTGCTCAGCACGATCGCGCTGATCGTGCTGCGTCGACGCGAACCGGAGGTGCCGCGCCCGTTCAGGGTGCCGCTCTATCCGCTGCTGCCGCTGCTGTTCGCGGCAGTCTGCGCGTACATGCTGTGGTCGTCGCTCGCCTACGTGCGAATCGGCGCGCTGGTCGGCGTGGGCGTGCTGGCGGTGGGCGTGGTGCTGCTGTTCGTGCTCGCCCTACGCGGCGGCGCCCGGACGGGCGGGCTCGACACGACCTCCTGAGCGCGGCGCCGCGCCCGCCGGGCCGTTCGGGTTCAGCGCGTTCGCGCCGTTCGCCCGCCGGAAGTCGCGGATCGATACCGCTCGAGCAACGGCATCGCCAGCGAGCGCGCATCGACCCGCGCGCCGATGTGCGCGAGCAGGAGGAACGAGCCCACCAGCTTGCGGTGCAGGAACATGGTCTGCGGCGGGGGTACGCGCAGCAGCCCTTGGCGGATGCCGAGGTCGAAGCCGAGCGCGCGCGAGCGCGACGGCAGGTCGGACGCGGCGAAGTCGTAGCGCCCGCGGTGTCGCAGCGGCTCGCAGACCAGCATGATCACGCCGACCGCAGCTTCGATCACTTCGGGCGCATCGCCGACCTGCGCGTAGCCGATCGTGATGGCGTGCCGTGCCACCGCATCGCGATCGCCGTCGATCACGGCACGCGTGATCCGCGCATAGTCGGCCACGAAGGCATCGCCGAAACGCATCGTCGCGCCGAAATCCAGCAGTACCACCTTGCCCGTGCCGGGCTGCCACAGGTAGTTCGCGAAGTTCGGATCGGTCTGCATCGTGCGGAACTCGAACAGTTCGCGCAGCATCAGCCGCTCGAGCAGCGTGCCGATCGCGTCGCGCGTGGTCTGGCGCACGCCGGGCGAGGCCAGCGTCTCCAGCGGCTCGCCTTCCATGTAGTCCATCGCCAGGATCCGTGATGTCGTCAGGTCCCGGTGCGGGCGCGGCACCAGCAGTCCCGGCTCGTCGGCCACGAGCTTCGCGTAGCGCTCGAGCGAATCCGCCTCGGCAAGATAGTCGGCCTCCTGCGCGAGCTGCCGCGCTGCCTCGGCGGCAATCGCCGGCACGTCGGCATTGCGAGGCAGTATTCTCGACAGCCGCAGCACCGCGGCGACGTTGTCGACATCGCTTCGGATCGAACGCGCGACCCCCGGGTACTGGATCTTCAAAGCCAGCTCGCGGCCGTCGGCGGTACGCGCGCGGTGCACCTGCCCGATCGATGCGGCGGCGATCGGCGTTTCGTCGAAGTGTTCGAAGCGCCGCTGCCAGCCCTTGCCGTATTCACGCCCAAGCACGCGGCGCAACTGCGCCGCCGGCATTGCCGCAGCCTGCGAGCGCAGGATCGCCAGCGCCTGCGCGAACTCGGGCGGCAGCAGGTCGGCGCCTTGCAGCGACAACATCTGCCCGAGCTTCATCGCACCGCCGCGCAGCCTGGCCAGACGGGCGGCAAGGCGGCGCGCGTTGCCGCCCGACAGGAAGGCGCTCGAGGCTTCCCCGCCGGAGCCGGACTTCTCGGCAACCAGGCGACGCACGCCTTCAGCGAGACCGCCGAGCGCCAGCTCGCCGGCAGCGAACACGACGCCGGCGAAGCGGCCGAGCCGGGTGCGGGGAACGCGTTTCGGAGGTCCAGGCAATTTTTTTCGCTCCTCCTTGTACCGTGCATCCTGACATGGGTTTCATCGCCGGCACGGGGTTCGCTGCCGACATGCGCTAGGCTGAATATGTCCTATTCTGCTGAAGGAGTTGGCATGAACAGCAAACCCCACGTGCAGCGGATCGGCGCCTTCGAGCTTGACTGCAAGCCATTGCCGTACCGCGAAGACGGGTTCTCCGCACGCGTCAGGGTGATCCGGGTTTCCGACGGCAAGCAGATCCGCGCCGTGGGCTTTCCGGCACTGGATGCCTACCGCACGGAGCATGAGGCAGTTGCCGCCGGTCTGGAGTACGGGCGCAGGATCGTGCGCAGCCTGGCCGCATCCAGGCCTTCTGCGAAAGCTGCGAATGCACGGTATCGTTGAGCAGGCGCCGAAACACCGGCTCACGCCAGGGCGCCGATCAACCGCCCTTCTCCAGCCCGAGCCGCGCCACGACCGTATCCGCGTCGGGCCCCGGCTCGACGCGAAAGCCGAGTTGCCGCGCCAAACCGAGCATGCCCTGGTTGGACGCCAGGATCAGCCCCTTGATCTCCGTGGTGCCGCGGCTGCGGCAATACTCGATGATGAGCGTCATCAGCAGGCGGCCGAGTCCCTGCCCCTTCAGGTCTGAACGCACCAGGATCGCGAATTCCGCCGCCTGGTTGTCCGGGTCGGTGACGGTGCGCACGACCCCGAGCGTCTCGGGCTCGCCGTCGGCGCCGGACGCGGTGGCGATGAATGCCATCTCACGGTCGTAGTCGACCTGCGTGAGCCGCGCCATCTGCGCGTGGCGCAGCTCCCTCACGTAGCTGAAGAAGCGCGCCCGCAGGTCTTCCGGCGACATGCGCGCGATCAGCGCATGGTGCGCGGGTTCGTCCTCCGGACGGATCGGGCGCAACAGGATCTCGCGACCGTCGCGCATGCGCTCGCGACGCTCCAGACCCTGCGGATACGGGCGGATCGCGAGCCGGCTCTCGCCCGCGGCGAGCCGTTCGACGCGCATGTGCGCATCGATGCAGATCACGCCGCGCTCGTCGGCGAACAGCGGATTGACATCGAGCTCGACGATCTCGGGCATGTCGACGATCATCTGCGAGATCTTGACCAGCGTCAGGCACAGCGCGTCGATGTCGGCGGCGGGCCGGTCGCGGTGCGCCTGCAGCAGCTTGTCCGTGCGCGTGCGCGCGATCAGCTCGCGCGCCAGCGGCAGGTTCAACGGCGGCAGGCCGATCGCGTGGTCGCGCAGCACCTCGACCGCACGTCCGCCTTCGCCGAACACGATCACCGGGCCGAACAGCGGATCGGTGGTGACCGCGACGAACAGCTGGCGCGCGTTGGTACGCGGCACCATGCGCTGCAACGAAAAGCCGGTGACGCGCGCCTGCGGCATCGCTTGCGCGACGCGCTCGAGCATGCCGGCGGCAGCCGCCTGTACCTCGACAGCGCTGCCGAGGTGCAGCGCCACGCCGCCCACGTCCCAGCGATGCGCGATGTCCGGCGACAGCAGCGCCAGCGCCAGCGGGTAGCCGACCTGTTCGCCCAGCGTCACGGCCTGTTCGGCGGTTTGCGCGATGCGCGTCTCGACCACCGGGATGCCGTAGGCGGCCAGCGCGGCCTTGGCGTCGGGCTCGGTCATCACGCCGTCGCCGCGCGCGAGCGCACGGGCGACGATCGCGCGCGCGCCGTCCACGTCGGGCTGGAATCCGCTGGGCAGCGACGGCGGCGTCTGCATCAGCATTTCCTGGTTGCGATGGAAGTTCATCACGTGCAGGAACGCCTTCACCGCGCTCGACGGCGTGTCGTAGGTGGGCAGCCCCGCTTCGGCGAACAGGCGGCGCGCCGCTTCCATCGCGCCGGCGCCGACCCAGCTGGTGAGAATGCGTGCGCCGGTGCGCTCGCGTGCCACGCCGATCACCGCCTCGGCGATCTCCTCGCTGGGCGTGGTCGCGGTGGGAGCGTGCAGCACCAGCACCGCGTTCACGCCGGGATCGGCCAGCACGGCCTTCAGGCATTGCGCGTAGCGCTGCCCCGGCGCATTGACGCCGAGGTCGAGCGGGTTGCCCGCGGGCGCGCCCGCGGGCAGCAACGCGGTGAGCTTCGCGCAGGTTTCGGGCGACAGCGTCGCGCAGCGGCCTCCGCCCAGCCGCAGCTCGTCGACCGCCATCACGCCGGTGCCGCCGCCGTTGTGCAGGATCGCCAGGTGTTCGCCGCGCAGGGTGCGCGCGCGCCCCAGCGTCTCGACCGCGGCGAACAGCTCGTCGATGTCGTACACGCGCAGCACGCCGGCGCGCCGCAGTGCGGCGTCGAACACGTCGTCGGGGCGCACCAGCGCGGCGCGCCCCGGCACGCGCGCATCGTCCGGCTCATCGCCGCGCCCCGACTTCACGGCCAGCACCGGCTTGTTGCGGGCCGCGGCGCGCGCGGCCGCCATGAAGTTGCGCCGTTCGCGCATCTCGTCGATGTAGAGCAGGATGGCGCTGGTGTCGGGATCGGTACCGAGGTAGTCGAGCACGTCGCCGAAATCGATGTCCACGCAATCGCCCAGCGCGACGAAATGCGAGAAGCCGATGCCCTTGGCGCGTGCCCAGTCGAGCACGGCGGTGCAGATCGCGCCGGACTGCGAGACGAAAGCCAGCTTGCCGGGCAGCGCGCCGACGTGGCTCAGGCTCGCGTTCAGGCCGACGTGCGGCACCAGCAGGCCGAGGCTGCCCGGTCCGAGCAGGCGCATGTCGTGGCGCCGCGCCGCGGCGACCACGGCGTCGCGCAGCGAACGCCCCTGCGCATCGCGCCGCCGCGACAGCCCGTCGCTCACGATCACCGAGACGCGCGTACCGCGCGCGCCGAGCGCCTCGATCGCCGCCTCGACCGTGTCGTCGGGGCTGCAGATCACCGCCATCTCGGGCGTCTCGGGCAGGCTGCCGACGTCGGGGTAGGCGAGCACGCCGGCAACCGCCCGGTGCTTCGGGTTCACCGGCATGACCGGGCCCGCGAGGCCGGCCTCCAGCAGGTTGCGCATCAGCACGTTGCCGACGTGGCGCGGTGTGTTGGAGGCGCCCACGACGGCGACCGACCGCGGCTCGAACAGGTGGACCAGGTTGCGCACGCTCATGGCGGCAATGATAAGCGCGCCCGCGCCGCCGCCCTATACTTGCCGTCCCGACACGATGCCACGCGCGGCCGACCGATGAAGTTCCAGATGGCTCCCAATTCGCTGTTCGCGATCCTGCTGCGCTCGCCGTGGTGGATCAGCTTCGCGATCACCGCGGGCTTCGTCGTGATCGCCCACGCGCTGCTGCCGGCCGACTACGCGCTCGCAGTCGCCCTGGGGTCGGCGCCGTTCTTCGTGATCGGCTGCATCGCCGCCTGGCGGCAGTTGCGGGCGCCGAGCGCGAAGCGCGTCGCCGCGACGCTCGAGAGCATTCGCGCAATGCCGTGGAGCGCCTTCTCGGGCGCGCTGGAAGAGGCGTTCCGGCGCGACGGCTACGCGGTGGCCCGACACGCCGGGCCGGCCGCCGACCTGGAGCTCACGAAAAACGGCCGCGTGACCCTGGTGAGCTGCAAGCGCTGGAAAGTGGCGCGCACCGGCATCGAACCGCTGCGCGAGCTGACCGCCGCGCGCGATGCGCGCGACGCTCACGACTGCATCTACGTGGCCACCGGCGAGCTCACCGACCAGGCGCGCGGCTTCGCCACCGGCAATCGCGTACGCGTGCTGCAGGGGGCCGAACTGGCCACGCTGCTGCCCGGCGTCAGCCTCCCTTCGCAACGCGCAGCACGCGTTGCGCGAGATTGACGACGACCAGCGCGATCGCTCCGGCGACGATGCCGGTGGCGGCATCGACCAGCATGGGCGTCACGGCGTCGAGGACGGCGGCGATGCCGCCCGCCTGCCGCCCGTGCGCCAGGCCTTCCACCCACCGGTGCAGCACCGGGATTCCGTGCGTGAGGATGCCGCCGCCGACCAGGAACATCGCCGCGGTACCTGCCACCGACAGGCCCTTCATCATCCACGGCGCCGCACCGACGATCGCACTGCCCGCGGCGCGCCGCAGGCGCGCCCAGGCTGCGGCGCCACGCGTGCGCATCAGGTACAGCCCGGCGTCGTCGAGCTTGACGATGCCCGCCACCCGACAATACACCCCCCCCGTATTCACCGCGGGCCGCCCCACGAGCCCCCCCACCCGCGTCGGCAGCGCCGCGGCGGCCACCGTGCCGAGCGTGATCACGATGATCTCCGCCGACAGGATGAAGTCGGTGCGCACCGCACCCTGGATCTTCTTTCGTTCGAACGCGACCAGATCGAGCTGCGGGTTCACCAGCGCCTCGACCGCGCCGGCGCGACGCGCCGCGTCCTCGGCCCTGCTGTGCAACAGCTTGTGAGCCAGCTTCTCGAAGCCTTCGTAGCACAGGAAGACGCCCCCGGCCATCAGCAGCGGCGTCACCGCTGCGGGCACGAACGCGCTCACCGCGAGCGCCGCCGGCACCAGGATCGCCTTGTTGCGCAGCGACCCCTTGGCGACCGCCCAGACTACCGGCAGCTCGCGCTCCGCCCTGACGCCCGACACCTGTTCGGCGTTCAGGGCCAGGTCGTCGCCCAGCACGCCGGCCGTCTTCTTGGTCGCTGCCTTGGTGAGCAAGGCCACGTCGTCCAGGACGCTGGCGATGTCGTCGAGCAGGACCAGCAGACTGGAAGCCATGTGCAGGCCCGCGCGCGCGAATCGGCGTTCAGCCGCGTTCGGTGCCGCACACCGCGGGCGGACAGGGATAGCGATAGTAACGTTCGTTCAGGTAGCGGGTGACCGCGTCGACCTCGTCGTCGCGCCACAACGTGCCGATCTGGCGATCCCAGCTGACGACGTAGCCGCGCACCTCGTCGAACGACCGGGCCGCGCGCATCGCGCGCGCGTGCACGCTGCGATCGTGGCAGCCGCTGCAGCGCGCCTCGTACAGCGCGCGTCCGCGCATGGCGTCGGCTGACATCGCTTCCGTAGGCGCGCCACCCGCCAACACCATGACGGCAGCCAGCACCGCGCCCCTCAGCCCGTCGACCATCTGCCTCTCCCGAAAGCGATCGCGTTCGACCGGCCGCGCGCAGCCGGCGCGGTCGGTTCCGGTCCGCATTATCGCGCCGCCGCGAACCGACCGCACGAGGCGGGCGTTCGGGCGGGCTCGCCGGATGGGAGCGCGTCGCCGCGGAAAGGCTCACGCGGCGCGCCGCAGCCCGCTCGACTCGGTGCGCTGCGCGCGAATGCCGCCGTAGGTGCCGGCCGCCACCGCGCGCAACTCCGAGCGGTGCAGGCCGATGTCCTTCAGCGTGCGGTCGTCCAGCGCCTCGAGCGCGGCACGCGTGGCCGCGATGCGGCGCCGACGCCGGATCACGCGCAACTGCCAGCGCACCAGCTCTCGCGCACGCTCGAAAAGGCCCGGCCGGTCATTGTGGGGGCCGGCTCTCGACAGTACGTCGAACAGGTGCGCGGCCACGGCGGAAATCCGGATTGCCTGCATGATCAGCTCCTTGGCGTCGGGTTCGGTTGCGAAGCGGGTCGCATGCACACACGCGACGGTTCACAGTCTCCCTGCCGACGGTATCGAGCCGATTTCCGCGATGCTCCGGTATGTTGCCCGGTTGTTTCGCTATCCGATCACGCCCACCCACAGGGGTAGCGTGAACATCGCCGCGATCGTGCTGGCCGTGATCAGCCGGGCGGTCGCGGGGCCGTCGCCGCCCATGCGCACGGCCAGGATGTACGCCGACGATGCGGCCGGCAATGCCGCGAAGATCACCGCCGCGGCGAAGTAGACGCCGTCGAGCCGAAACAGCACGGCGAGCGCCCATGCGGTCGCGGGAACCGCGAGCAGCTTCACGGTGAGCAGGTACGCCGACGTCGCGCGCGCGCCGTCGCCGCCGCGCAGGCTCAATGCGGCGCCGACCGCCAGCAGCCCGAGCGCGATCGACGCTTCACCCAGACGCGACAGGAACTGCGCGACGAGCGCGGGAGGCTGCAGCCCGGCCAGGTTGAAAGCCAGCCCCGCCACCGTCGCCAGCACCAGCGGGTTGCGTGCCAGCTCGCCGGCAAGGCCCAGCCGGCCGTGGCGAGCCAGCATCCAGACCGCAGCCAGGTTGACCACCGGCACCAGGGCGCCGACCAGGATGCTCATCACCGCGACGCCGGCCGCACCGTGCAGCTTGCCCATCACCGCGAGGCCCACGTAGGTGTTGAAGCGGAACGCGCACTGGAACTGCGACGCGAACGCCAGCGGCGGCGGCCGGAACATCGGCCTGGCCAGCAACGCGAGCGCCATGCCGGCCAGCGTGGCCGCGAAACCGACCGCGACCAGCGGCGCTGCCGAACGCCACGCGATCGGCGTGCGCGTGAGGGCGGTGAACAGCAGTGCCGGAAACAGCACGTAGTAGACGAGCTTCTCGAGCCCGGCCCAGAAGCGCTCGTCCCGATCGAACAGGCGCTTCAGTCCGAAGCCGAGCAGGATCAGCGCGAAATCGGGTGCAAGCAGCAGCGCGCCGCCCATCGTCGTGTCCGCGAGAGTCGATCCGGTCGAAGAGCGGCGAGTCTACGTGCGGGGGCGCGGCTTGTCGAACGCGGATAGACTGCGCGAAGTCCCTCGGCCTTCGTACCCGGAGCGCTGCCATGTCGAGCCGCATCGCCCCCCTTGTTGCACTGCTTGTCGCCGCATTGCTTGCCGCCCTGGCCGGTTGCGCCGCGTTCGGCCTGCGCGACCCGGTCAGCGTCGAAGTCGTCGGGCTGGAGCCGCTGGCGGGCGAAGGCATGGAGACACGCTTCCTGTTGAAGTTGCGGGTCCAGAACCCCAACGAGACGGCAGTCGAGTACGACGGCGTGTTCGCCGAGCTCGATCTGGCCGGCTCGAAGCTCGCCAGCGGCGTCAGTGACCAGAAAGGCATCGTGCCGCGCTTCGGCGAACAGGTGATCGCGCTGCCGATGAGCGTGCCGGTGGGCGCGATGATCCGCCAGGCGATCGGGCTGGCCACGGGCCAGCGCACGAAGTTCACCTATCAGCTGCGCGGCAAGCTCTCCGGCCCGTCGTTCGCCGCGGAACGCTTCGAGTCGCGCGGCGAGCTGCAGCTGCCCGCGAACCTGTTCGGACCGGAGCGCCAGACTGCTCCGGTCAGATGAATTCGACGGGCGTCGCGCTCCGGCTTATCATTCGCGAAGGCTCTCTGACTGCCTCTGGCAACGCAATCGACGAGGAGACAGACGATGACACCTGATGTCCGAGCACCGCGCACCTCCGCAGCGCCCGCGACCCGCTCCCGCAAACGCCCCGCCGGCGCGCGCACCGCCGCACCGACCCCCGAGACCAGCGCGCCGGCCGTCACGCTCACGGTCGATCCGGTCCCGCCGGATCTGCGCTTCCAGTGGGTGGCCGAGGCCGCCTACTACATTGCCGAGCGACGCGGCTTTCGCGACGGCTCGCCCGAGGACGACTGGAGCCAGGCCGAAGCGCAGATCGAGCGGCTGCTGGCCGCGCCGCCCGCCTGAGCGCGCGGACGAAGCGGTCGCGACGACTCCTCCACGCAACCCCGACATGTCCGCGACGCAGCCCGGCGTTCCGTCCGCGCGTGCCGACGCACGCAGCGAGACGTCGGAGCTGCGTTTCGTCAGCGCGCTCACGCGTGCCACCTTCGCGGTGCTGCTCGCCGGCGGTCGCGGCAGTCGCCTGCACCAGCTCACCGACTGGCGCGCCAAGCCGGCCGTTCCGTTCGGCGGCAAGTTCCGCATCATCGATTTCACGCTGTCCAATTGCGTGAACTCGGGCGTCAGGCGCGTGGCGGTGGCCACCCAGTACAAGGCGCACAGCCTGATCCGGCACCTGCAGCGCGGCTGGAGCTTTCTCG